>JAJYQP010000045.1 GCA_021794525.1 Pseudomonadota bacterium
TCTGCTGGACGCTGTAGGCTCCGGGCTTGCGGACGAAAGCGGCCCGGAAAGCGGGCGCAGGCTTGGCGGCGACCGGGGGCTTGGCCGTCGGCTTCGGCGCGGCGACGGCGACGCGGGCCGGGGCACGCTCCACCACCGGGGCCGGAAGGGCGACGCGCGGCGCAGCCGGCGTGCTGCTGACGGCGACCGGCCCGGGCGCGGCTTCGGCCTGCGCCATGCGGAGCGAGGCGGGCATCTCGGTGTCGATGGCGTCGGCGGCGGGCAGTTCGAAATCGTTGTCGGCAACTGCCGCTCCGGCGACGGCGGGGGTTGCGGCCGGGGCCGCATCGGTGGCGCCGTCTTCGGCCGCGAGCTGGTTCGGGGTCCTGAAATTGGCGAGCGCCAGTTCGGCGGGCTGGCCACTGTCGGCCTTCGCGGTCACGCCGAGCAGCGCGGCGACGCGCTGGATCGACATCTGCGGCAACGACATCTGTGCCCATTCGCCAAGACGCGCATCGACCTGATCGGCGGCGAGATCCTGCGCCGCCACCAGGCGGGCCGAACGCCAGTCGCCTTTCAGCGCGAAGGCATAGGCGAGGTTCTGGCGCAGCTTAGGCGTATTTTCACCATATTTGAGCGCACTCGAAAGCACTTCGACGCCCTGCTGCGGGCTCCCGGCGAGCGTGATCGCGAGGCCGTAGTCGGCCGCATCGAGGTCACGCTCGTGGCGCGCCAGCACGGTCTGCGCCTCGGCATAGCGGCCCAGCGCCGACAGGGTCAGCGAATAGGTCAGCACGGTGCGGCCCGAGGTATCGCCCAGCTCCATCGCGTCCGACAGCGCGGCGGCGGCCGAGGCGAAACGTCCGGCCTCGATATAGGCGGCGCCGAGCAGCGCACGGGTCGCACCGTCCTGCGGCGCGGCGAGCACGGCGGCCTCGGCGGCGGCGACGGCCTTGTCGCCCTTGCCCCTGGCGATCGCGGCCTCGGCCTGCGCGGCGGACATCGCGGCAGTGGGTGCGACCTTCCCGGCGCAACCCGTCAGCGCGGTCGAGACCAGCGCGGTGGTCAGCACCAGGCCCAGCTTGCGGGCGCTCCTGGCGGCAGTGGCAGTGGTCATCGTCGTCCCCTCCTAGGGCATCGCAAAGAGGTCAGTCGCGCAGGACCTGCGCGGCGAGGTTCTCGATTTCGGGCATCTGGGCGAGCAGCACGTCGAGCGCGTCGGTGACGAGCTGCTGCGCGCTGCGGCCGCGCACCGTGCAGGCGAGGCGCAGCTTGAGATGGCGTTCCGCATCGAGGCGGAGCGTGAAGGCGGCACGGCGCGCATCGTTGGCGGCCTTGCGGGTCGGCGCGGCACGCGCGGGCGAAGGTCCCTCGAGCCGTGCGGCGATGCGATCGATGGTGGCACGCACCGGGCTGGGCGCGGTGGCCATCGGCCTGCCCTCGTCGACGGCATTCATGCGGACGACCCGCGCGCTGGGCGCCGGTTCGTCCTCGCCCATGTCGTTCCAGCCGAGATCCTCGAGATTGGCGGCAGCGGCCTTGCCGTCGGTCACGCCGGCGGTGTTCTGCGGCCGCATCGCCGGCTTCGCGCCGCCCTTGCGGGCGAGCAGTGCGGGGGAGAGAGAGGCGAAACCCTCAGACATAGGACAGGCCCCGGCCCGACGGCGCGCTTACTGCGCGACCCGGCGGCCGAAGCCACCCGCGGAACGGTGGACCATGCCCGGCTGCGCGGCCTGGACGCCGGGCGCAGCGAAGACGGTGCGGCGGAAGTTCTTTTCCAGCCGGTCGGAAATATATTTCCACAGCGCGGTGACCTCGGCGGCGGAGCGGCCCTCGGGGTCGACTTCCATCACCGTCCGGCCATCGATCATCGAGGCGGCGAAATCGGTGCGGTGGTGGAGCGTGATCGGCGCGACCGTGCCGTGCTGGCTCAGCGCCACCGCGGCTTCCGACGTGATCTTGGCCTTGGGCGTCGCGGCATTGACCACGAAGACCAGCGGCTTGCCGGCGCGTTCGCACAGGTCGACCGTCGCGCCCACGGCGCGCAGGTCGTGCGGGCTGGGGCGGGTCGGCACGACGATCAGCTCGGCGACCGAGATCACCGACTGGATCGCCATGGTGATCGCGGGCGGGGTATCGAGCACGGCGAGCTTGAAGCCCTGCTGGCGCAGCGCCTGGAGATCGGCGGCGAGACGCGCCACGGTCGTCTGGGCGAAGGCGGGATATTCCGCCTCGCGCTCGTTCCACCAGTCGGCGAGCGAGCCCTGCGGGTCGATGTCGATCAGCACGACGGGCCCGGCGCCCGCGCGCTGGGCCTGCACGGCCAGATGCCCGGAAAGGGTGGTCTTGCCCGATCCGCCTTTTTGCGAAGCCAGTGCCAGTACTCGCACGCGTTGGTCCCCCTGAGTATTGCTCTCGGTTGCCGTCCATTCGCCCGCTTGGGGCGGTTCCATGCCGACTTCGCAGACCGCACCTAATTTTAAGTTAATGCCGACGCCGGGAGCCGCGCCTTTCCCGTGCCTTGCCGTCGCACGAGAGGTTTGCGCCGGGCGGTGGCAGCCGTTACCGGCTCGCGCGATGCAGGACCGCGATCCGCCCGCCCCGACCACGGACGCGATCCCGGCTGGCGAGCGTCTCGCCACGCTCGATTTCGTGCGCGGGGTCGCGGTGCTGGGAATCGTCGTCGCCAATATCGTCGCGATGGGCCAGCCGATAATTGCCTATGGCTGGCCCGGCGGCTTCATCGGCGGTCCGGGCCCGTATTCGGAGTGGCTCTGGGGTGCGCAGCTGGTGCTGGTGGACGGCAAGTTCCGGGGCCTGTTCACCCTGCTGTTCGGGGCCGGAATGGTGCTGTTCCATCGCCGCGCGAAAGCACAGGGCCGGGGGCGTGGCCTCCTCGCCCGCCGCCTCGCATGGCTGGGGCTGTTCGGTTTCCTGCACTGGGCGCTGCTGTGGCGGGGCGACATCCTGATGGCCTATGCCGTGTCAGGCCTGCTCGTGCTGTGGTTCGTCGGCTGGGAATGGCACAGGCAGCTGGTGCTGGGCCTCATCGGCTATGCGGTCGGCGCGGTCATGGGGCTGGCGAGCAGCGTGTCGATGGCTGCGACGGCGCAGGGCCGCTTTCCCCCCGGTTCGGCCATGGCTGCAATCCAGCACGGGCTGCGCGAGACCGAGGCGGCCGAAATCGCCGACGCGCGGGTGGACAGCGCGCTGACCATCAGCGGGGATTATCTCGGGACGGTGCGCCATTCCCTGGAGCACCATCTGGCGGAGATTCCCGGCACGCTCGGCATCGGCCTGTTCGAGACCGCGCCGCTGATGCTGATCGGCATGGCGTTGCTGGGCGCGGGCGTGTTCGAGGAGCGTCCGGGCCGGGACAGGCAGCTGCGGCCCGGCTGGCTGCTGTGGGGTGCGGGCACGGTGCTGACGCTCCCGCTCGCGTGGTGGACCATCGCGCGGGGAATTACCTACTGGGACAGCTTCGCCGCCCTCTATGGCTGGCTGCCCGTGCCGCAACTGCTGTCCGCGCTCGGGCTGATGCTGTTATTGGTTCGGGTGGGCAGTGCAGGTGGCGGCTGGCCGGCGATGCGGCTGAACGACGCCGGACGCTGCGCTTTCACCAATTACATCGGCACCTCGGCGCTGGCACTGGTGGTCTTTTCGGGTTGGGGATTCGGACTGTTCGGCACGCTGGGCCGTTTCGAGCTCTACGCGCTCGTGCTCGGCTTCTGGGCGCTGATGCTGGCCTGGCCGCGCTGGTGGCTCGCCCGCTTCCGCCATGGCCCGCTCGAATGGCTGTGGCGCTGCCTCACCTACGG
Source organism: Pseudomonadota bacterium (assembly GCA_021794525.1). GTDB lineage: Bacteria > Pseudomonadota > Alphaproteobacteria > Sphingomonadales > Sphingomonadaceae > Qipengyuania. The sequence goes on from JAJYQP010000045.1 coordinate 3,798, forward strand.
CAGGCGGGTCTCCCTCCGGCGCTGAACCCGGCTCGCCGGGCCTTTCGCCGCCAGCCGCGTCTCGGCGAAAAAGAAACCGAGGCCGGTGATGAGCAGCATCATCGTCACCACCCACATCGCCGCGATCAGCGTACCGATCCTGAGCTCGATATAGGCCGAGACGAACAGCAGGGCGATCAGCACGCTGATCAGCGCCGCCGCCCCGGTCGAGAACATCACCGCGCGCTGGGCAATGAGCCTCCTTCGCGACAGCCACGAGTGCTCGTCGCTGCACGGATCCTCATCGCGCTCCTCCGCGCGCGCCTCCAGCCGCTCGATCCGGTTCGCGATCCAGGTCAGCCGCGCCATCATCACGTTCATGATCGACCCGATCGCCACGAGCAGGAAGGCGGGCGCGAGGCTGAACTGGAGCATCGCCATGACACCGGGCGTGCTCGCGGTCTTGGCCAGCAGCTCGGCTGCCGCGCTGTGACCGGCGGAGGCGAGCAGCCCGATCACGACTTGTCAGCGAAAGGGTTCTTGGCGCTGCGCATCATGATCCGCACCGGCACCGAATCGAAGCCGAGCGTCTTGCGGATACCGTTCATCAGGTATCGCTCGTAGCTCTTGGGCAGATCGTCGAGGCGGCTCCCGAAGATCACGAAGCGCGGCGGGCGGGTGCCGGCCTGGGTGATGTAGCGCAGCTTGATGCGCTTGCCGCCGGGCGCGGGCGGGGGATTGGCCTCCAGCGCATCGTCGAACCAGCGGTTGAGCGCGGCGGTCGGCACGCGCCGCGACCACGCCTCGCGCTGTTCGAAGGCGGCGCCGATCAGCGTGTCGAGCCCCTTGCCGGTCTTGGCGCTGACCGCCAGCACCGGCAGGCCCTTCACCTGGCTCAGCCCGTCCTCGAGCGCGGCCTTGATGCCGTTGAACAGGCTGCTGGCGTTTTCGGCCCCCACTGTACCGGCAACGTCCCACTTGTTGATCGCGATCATCAGCGCGCGCCCTTCCTCGAGTACGAGGCTGGCGATCTTGAGATCCTGGTGCTCGAGCCCGCGGGTGGCGTCGAGCAGCAGCACCACGACCTCGGCGAAATCGACCGCGCGGCGGGCATCGGCGACGCTCATGCGCTCGAGCTTCTCGACCACCTGCGATTTCTTCCGCATTCCGGCGGTGTCGATCAGCCGGACCTCGCGGGTTTCGCCGGACTTGGGATCGCGCCATTCCCAGTCGACCGCGATCGAATCGCGGGTGATCCCCGCCTCGGGCCCGGTCAGGAGCCGGTTCTCACCGAGCAACCTATTGATAAATGTGGATTTTCCGGCATTCGGGCGACCCACGATGGCCAGTTTGAGAGGTCCCGCGGGTGGGCCATGTTCGCCATGTTCCGCCGCCACGTCCGCCTCTTCGGCCGCCTCGGCCTTGGCGCCGATGATCGGCCACAGCGCGTCGAACAGGTCGGCGACGCCCTCGCCATGCTCGGCGGAGAGCGCGATCGGCTCGCCGAAGCCGAGCGAGAATGCCTCGTAGAAGCCCGCATCGCCCGCGCGCCCCTCGGCCTTGTTGGCGACCAGCACCACCGGCACGCCCTGTCCGCGCAACCAGCGCGCAATCTCTTCGTCAAGCGGGGTCAGCCCGGCGCGCGAATCGAACACGAACAGCGCCGCGTCCGCGCCCTCCAGGCTGACCTCGGTCTGCATCCGCATCCGGCCGGGTAAGGTCTCGGGATCGTCGTCCTCCCAGCCGGCGGTATCGACGGCGGTGAACTCGAGGCCGGAGATAACCGCATCGCCCATCCGCCGGTCGCGCGTGACGCCGGGCTGGTCGTCGACCAGCGCCAGCTTCTTGCCGATCAGCCGGTTGAACAGCGTCGACTTGCCGACATTGGGCCGGCCGATGATGATGACGACCGGCTTAGTCATCGCGAGGATCAGTCTTTCTTCGCGACCGGGGCGTCCTCGCCCAGGTCCTGGAACCACGCCTCGACCGGACCGGTGAGCTTCAGCGTCAGCGGCTGGCCCTTGCGGTCCATCGTCTTCCCCGCCTGCACACGCACCCAGCCTTCGGAGATCGAATATTCCTCGATATCGGTGCGCTCGCGACCCTTGAAACGGATACCCACACCGCGGCGCAGCTGCGCCTCGTCGAAATGCGGGCTGCGCGGATTGACGCTGAGGTGGTCGGCAGGGACGTCGGTGGCGGCCGGAGGGATGGCAGACGTGTCGGTCATGGCGCGCGCCCTAGTCGGTCCGCCCTGCCACGGTCAATCCGGCGGCGGCATCTCGGGCGGGGCGACATTGGGCCGGTCGGTGTCCGGCGTGGGTGTGGGGATCGGGGGAAGCTCCTGCGGCGCCTGCTCCGGCACGCCTGGCGGAGCGACTTCCGGGGGGCTGGCGTCGGGGGTGTCGGTGTCGGGCATCGGGGCTCTCCTTCCCCTCGTCCAACCCGTCGCCCGCATCGCCGTTCCGCGCGCTTGCCCTTTTCGCCGCACCCGCGTAGAGGCGCCCGGCCATCGCGCTGCGGGCCAGGGTCATTCCGGCGCTCGCGGCGCGGCTGTCGTTAGCGGCAGGCGGGCGTGGCGGAATTGGTAGACGCACCAGATTTAGGTTCTGGCATCGCAAGATGTGGGGGTTCGAGTCCCTTCGCCCGCACCACTCCGACGCCGCCACCTGCCCAGCGACTTGACGCCATCATTCCGGTTCGAGAGTTCATCCTTCCATGCAGATCACAGAGACCACCAACCAGGGCCTGAAGCGCGGCTACAAGCTGACCATCCCGGCCAAGGACATCGAGGCCCGCATCTCGGGCGAGCTCAAGAAGATTGCCCCGACCGTGCGGATGCCCGGCTTCCGCCCCGGCAAGGTCCCGGCGAACCTGCTGCGCAAGATGCATGGCGAGCAGCTCCACGCGCAGGCGGTGCAGGATTCGATCCGCGAATCGATCGACGCGCTGATGAAGGACAAGGCGCTGCGCCCCGCGATGCAGCCGCAGGTCTCGCTCAAGGACGGCTATGCCGAGGGCAAGGACGCCGAGCTGACCGTCGATCTCGAAGTGCTGCCCGAAGTCGAGGCACCGAGCACCGACGGCCTTGAGATCGAGCGCCTGACCGTTCCCGTGAGCGATGCCGAAGTCGACGAGGCGCTGGGCCGCATCGCCGTCGGCAACAAGAGCTATGCCGACGCCAAAAAGGGCAAAAAGGCCGAAAACGGCGACCAGCTCATCATCGATTTCGTGGGCCGTACCGACGGCGTGGAGTTCGAAGGCGGCAAAGCCGAAGGCGCGGCGCTGGTGCTCGGCTCGGGCATGTTCATCCCCGGCTTCGAGGATCAGCTCGTCGGCGTGAAGGCGGGCGATGCCAAGACCATCACCGTCACCTTCCCCGCCGACTACCAGGCAAAGGATCTCGCCGGGAAGGACGCCGAATTCGACGTCACCGTGCGGGCGGTGAAGACCGAGACCGAGACCAAGATCGACGAGGATTTCGCCAAGAACCTCGGCTTCGACGGGCTCGACAAGCTGCGCGCGCTGGTGCGCGGCCAGCTGGAGCAGGAGCTGAACGGCCTCACCCGCACCCAGATGAAGCGCGCGCTGCTCGACCAGCTCGCCGCCGGCCATGATTTCGACGTGCCCGAACAGATGGTCGAGGCCGAGTTCCAGCAGATCTGGGAACAGCTCGAGCAGGAAGCCGCGCGTTCGGACGATCCCGAATCCTCGAGGAAGGAAATCGAGGCCGAGAAGGACGATTATCGCCGCATCGCCGTGCGCCGCGTGCGCCTCGGGCTGCTGTTGTCCGAGATCGGTCAGAAGAACAACGTCCAGGTCACGAACCAGGAAATGAACATGCTGATCCAGCAGGCGGCACAGCAGTACCGCCAGGAGGATCGCGAGCGCTTCGTCCAGTTCATCCAGCAGGAGCCGATGGCCGCCGCCCAGCTGCGCGCCCCGCTCTACGAGGACAAGGTCGTCGATTTCCTCTTCGACAAGGCCACCATCACCGACCGCGAAGTGACGCGCGAGCAGCTGGAAGCCGCGATCGAGGCGGACGAGGACACCTCTGCCCAGAAATCCTCCCCGCCGGCCAAGAAGCCTGCCGCCAAGAAGGCACCGGCCAAGAAAGCAGCCGACACTGCGAAGGACGAAGCGCCTGCCAAGAAGGCCGCGCCGGCGAAAAAGGCTGCTGCTCCCAAGGAAGAGAAGCCCGCGACCGCCAAGAAGGCACCGGCCAAGAAGGCGCCCGCCAAGAAGGGCTGACATCTTTCGACAAGCGAATGACGCCGCCCCGGGGATGCCCGGGGCGGCGTTCGTTCGTCCGGACCGGACGGGCTAGAAGTTGCCCTTGATCCCCAGCCGGAAAATCGGCCCGATCAGGCGGGACTGATCCTCGATAAAGTCGACGGGCGAAGCGTTGCGCTGGCCGGTATAGACCGTTCGGTAGGTGCTGTGCCGGGCGTTTGCGAGATTGATCACGTCGAGCCGCACAGTCGCGCTCAAGACGTCTTTGTGCTCGAGGAAATAGGAATCGAAGATCGGCCCCTCGGTCTCGAAACCGACCTCGCCCAGACGGTAATAGGGCTGGCGATCGACATGCTCGAAACCCGCGCCCCACGCCCAGTCGCTGCCGGGAATATCGTGGCGCAGGTTTACCTCGATGCGGCGCGTGGTCCAGTTATCGATCTGCCGCTTCTCGCCCGTCACCGGATCGCTTAGCGAGGTGCGCTGCAGGATGACGTTGCTGTCGATCTTGGCACCCTCGAAGCCGATCGGATCGAGCTTGAATGTGCTGGTCCACTCGAAGCCGTAGCGTTGAGCCGAGGGAATGTTGCCGCGCCCCTCGCCGCCACCGGCAAGCGGGATGAGCGTGATGTAGTCGCTGACCCCGCGGTAGAACGCACGCAGGTTGGTGCTTCCCCACGAGCCAAGGTCCTTCTTGACCGCCACATCGACGTTCCACGCCTGCTCGGGCACGAGGTCGAAATTGCTGTCATTCTGGTTGTCGTTGTCGAGGAAGACTCGCCCCAGGAAATCGTTGAAATCGAGCTGCCCTATCGCGCGCTCCACCTTGAGCGAGATGTCGAGGCCCTTTTGCGGCACCCAGGCGAGGCTGACGCTCCCCTTCGGTCGAAAGAAGCTGCGGCTCACGCCTTGCGGGCCGGTCTGGCTGATGGTCGAATGTTCGCCCGCGACGGTCGCCTGAAGCGTGAGCTTCGACGAGAGCGGGCGACCGTAGCTTATGCTGGCATCGAAGCGCCGCTCCCGCACCCCGCCGTCGCCTTGGGGAAACGGAGTTTCGACGAATGCGCCACCCCGATCGAGGTCGAACAGGCTCGCATCCTTGTCCAGCCGGTTGAAGGCCGCCTCGGTCGCGATCTGCCAGTCGGCTTTGCCGCCTTTCCACGAAAACTCGGCGCGCCCGATAACCTCGCCCGAATCGACGACCTGTGCGTAACGACCGCCCGCCCGGGTGGTGCCATCGGCAGGTATGCTGACGACCTCTTCGGCGTAGCGCGCATGCTTGTACCGGTCGAGCCCGATCAGCTTCAGCGTGCCGCCGGCCAGCGGGAACTGGTGGTCCCCGCCAAGCTCGTAATTGTAGGCGCGGAACTTTCCCCCGAGTTCACGGCGAAGCCCTCCGCCGCCGACCGGGGTGCGGATTTCATCGTTACGAAACGTGTCGTACTGGCGGCGGTAAGACCCGGCAAGACTGGTGATCGCGCCGTCTGCGGCAGTATGCTTCAGCCCGACGCTGAACTTCGGCGCGTCGTAGTCGGACCACAGTCGGCCGTCGCGCGTCTCACGCGGAGACAAGTCGGCGTTGTAAATCGCGTAAGGTCCGCCGAAGGCGCCGCGTCCGGCATCGTTCTCGAGGGCGGTCGTGTACTCGACCCTTCCGACCGTGCCCTTCACAGAAACTTCCGCGTCGGTGTAGCCCGGGTGCGAGAAGTGGGGTCGCGCCTCGGCCCTGTAATTGAAGCTCCCGCTGAACGCGTCGGGCTTGGTGATGATGTCGGCCACTTGCCCCGACAGGCCGGGGATCGAAAGCGTGGCGCCATCGACGATGTCGATGCGCACCACGCTCTCGGCGGGGATACGACCAAGCTGCGAGAAGAGATCGTCGGACTTGGACGCCAGGCGCTGGCCGTTGACCAGCACGTTCTCGGTCGCCTGGCCCAGCCCACGCACCTCGTTCTGGTTCCCCTTGATCTGGAATCCGGGGACATTCCGCAGCATGTCGAGCGCCGTAGTGGGTGCGTAGAGCGCAAAGTCGGCGGCGCTGTAACTCTGGCGGCCGCCCGCGGTGGCGGGCGCAATGGTTTCGGGCGGAGGCGCATCACCGCTTTCCGTGGTCGGGGCCGCGATGGACGGTTGCTGGGCCACCGACGGCAGCGCCGTCGTTGCCAGCAGCAGTGCGGTCATCCGGCGGGCGATGATGATGTTGCGTCCCAAGCTCATGACGCGCGCCTGGCTCACGTTCCGGCCAGTGTCGCCGCGGGCTCGACCAGCGACGATCGCATTACGACCAACGACATTTGTAATCGACAACCCCTCACGCGTTCGGGGACGCCAGGGTCAAGCCCCTTGAATTGCGCTGCGGATACGCGACATAGGGCGCCGACCCATTTCAGCGCATTTTGCAAGACGAGAGGACTCCTCCCCCATGATCGATCTGTTCGGCGGCGACGGCTACCGCACCCAGGGCCAGTTCACCCGCGATGCCGTGACCGGCGCGCTCGTGCCGGTGGTGGTCGAACAGACCAGCCGAGGCGAACGCAGCTTCGACATCTTCAGCCGCCTGCTGCGCGAACGCATCGTCTTCGTGACCGACCAGATCGAGGACAACATGGCCTCGCTGATCGTGGCGCAGCTGCTGTTCCTCGAGAGCGAAAATCCTTCGAAGCCGATCAGCATGTACATCAATTCGCCGGGCGGCGTGGTCACCGCGGGCCTCGCGATTCACGACACCATGCAGTACATCAAGCCGCGCGTGTCGACCGTCTGCGTCGGCCAGGCGGCCTCGATGGGCAGCTTCCTCCTCGCGGCGGGCGAGCCGGGAATGCGCATCGCGCTCCCCAACGCACGGATCATGGTTCACCAGCCTTCTGGCGGGGCACGCGGCATGGCCTCCGACATCGAAATCCAGGCGCGCGAGATCCTGCGCATGCGCCGCCGGATGAACGATCTCTATGCCAAGTATACCGGCAAGTCGCTGGAAGAGATCGAGAAGGCGATGGACCGCGACACCTTCCTCGAAGCCGACGAGGCGATGGCCTTCGGCATCGTCGACAAGGTCTTCGAGACCCGTCCCGAGAGCGAGGGCGGCAGCGAGGCCGAGGGGTCCGGCGGCGCTCCCGAATAAGGGGCTCTGCCGCAGCCCTGCGGCACCTGCGACGGCGTTTCTCCCGTCTTGCCGCTTAATGATGCGGCAAGACGGTTGCGCTTACGGGTAAATTCTAGGAAAGCGTCCCATCCTCGCTCCGTTAACCGGTGCGTGCTAGACCGACAGGCAGATGGGCCGATTAGGACATGACGAAATTGACCGGTACCGATAGCAAGTCGACACTCTACTGCAGCTTCTGCGGCAAGTCGCAGCACGAAGTTCGCAAGCTCATCGCGGGCCCGACCGTATTCATCTGCGACGAATGCGTGGAGCTGTGCAACGACATCATCCGCGAGGAAACCAAGGCAGGGATCGCGGGCAAGAAGGACGGCGACGTCCCCAGCCCGTCGGAAATCTTTGCCCAGCTCAACGACTACGTGATCGGCCAGGACCGCGCCAAGCGCGTGCTCTCGGTCGCGGTGCACAACCACTACAAGCGGCTGAAGCACTCCGGAAAGGCGGGCGAGGTCGAGCTCGCCAAATCGAACATCCTGCTCGTCGGCCCGACCGGCTCAGGCAAGACGCTGCTCGCCCAGACGTTGGCGCGCACCTTCGACGTGCCCTTCACCATGGCCGACGCCACCACACTGACCGAAGCGGGCTATGTCGGCGAGGATGTCGAGAACATCATCCTGAAGCTGCTGCAGGCCAGCGACTACAATGTCGAGAAGGCACAGCACGGCATCGTATACATCGACGAGATCGACAAGATCACCCGCAAGGCGGAAAATCCCTCGATCACCCGCGACGTCTCGGGCGAAGGCGTTCAGCAGGCGCTGCTCAAGCTGATGGAGGGCACCACCGCCAGCGTTCCGCCGCAGGGCGGGCGCAAGCATCCGCAGCAGGAATTCCTCCAGGTCGACACGACCAACATCCTCTTCATCTGCGGCGGCGCCTTCGCGGGCCTCGAAAAGATCATCGCCGACCGCTTGCAGAAGCGTTCGATCGGCTTCGGCGCGCATGTCGCCGATCCCGACAAGCGCCGCGTGGGCGAGCTGCTGGTGAAGTGCGAGCCGGAGGACCTCCTCAAGTTCGGCCTGATTCCCGAATTCGTCGGCCGCCTGCCGGTCATCGCAACCCTGCGCGACCTCGATGTCGAGGCGCTGGTGACGATCCTGACCGAGCCGAAGAACGCGCTCATCAAGCAGTACCAGAAACTCTTCGAGCTCGAGAACGTAGCACTGACCTTTACCCCCGAAGCGCTCCAGACCGTCGCCGAGAAGGCGCTGGCCCGCAAGACCGGTGCCCGCGGCCTGCGCTCGATCGTGGAAGGCATCCTGCTCGACACCATGTTCGACCTCCCCGACATGGACGGCGTGAGCGAGATCGTGGTCGACAAGGACGTGGTCGAGGGCCGCAAGGACCCGGTCCAGGTCCGCGACGGAAAGAAGGACAAGAAGGAAGAGGCGGCCTGAGAAGCCGCTACGCCCGACACGGTTAGTCGACAGCCTGCACTTTGGTAGCGGAATTGCCGCCATCGGCCCACAAGCCGCTACCGACCACGAAGGTTGAAAGGTCGCTGAGCAAGAACAGCGCTGCGCTCGCGATTTCCTCCGGCCGCGCGATCCTCCGCACCGGATGAATGCTGGCCGCCCACGCTTTTTGCTCTTCGGTTCCGGCCGCTGGCGTATCGGTTCCCCCCGCCAGCAGGATATTGGCGCGGATGCCGCGATGGGCATAGTCCGCCGCGAGGGCTTTAGCCAATCCCCCCAGACCCGCTTTGGCAGCGCCGTAGGCACCCATGCCCGGCAGGCCCACGCTGTTGCCCACGAAACTGGAAGTGAAGACCAGGCTGCCCCCGCCGCTGTCCAGCATTGCCCGAACCTGAGCGCGAGCGGACAGAAATGCCGAAGTGAGGTTCGTTTCGAGGATGGCCTTCCAGTCCGCTGTCTCGAGCCGCGCCAGAGGCGCCATCCGGCCCACCGCCCCGGCATTGTTGAACGCTCCGTCCAGCCGCCCGAAGTTTCCAGTAGCCGCCTCGACCGCGCGACGATGGGTTTCCTCTCTTGTCACATCGCCTGCACACGCGATCGCGCGGCCGCCCACGCGCTGAATCTCGTGCACGATTTCCTCGAGAAGTTCCGCGCGCCGCGCGACCAGCACCAGTGCGGCGCCATGATCGGCAAACAGCAAAGAAGCCGCCCGGCCGATTCCGGAACTGGCCCCGGTCACAATGATCACCTTGTTTTCTAGAAGTCCCACGGCTTTCTCCTTTATCGGAGGCAGCTTAAGTGGCGGCAGGCCAAGGCGCGTCCCGAAACCGGCGCTTAAAACGAGATACGGACTTTTGTTTTTCTCAGGCTACGCGGAGGCGATACCGTCGGCATCGCGTTGCGCGCGTCATAGGGAGCGCCTGCCCGACGTCGTGCGACCGGCACGGCTGAAGCAGCCTTAGCCGAGTGTCTGCTCGGCACCCCGTCAGCACCCCGCCGCGCACTCCCGGTCCATCTCGATCTGCACGGTCACATGCCCGATACGGTGATGGTGCGACAGTTTCTCTCCGATCTCGCGCAGGAAGACGTCTCCAGGATGACCAGCGGGCATCACCAGATGCGCGGTCAGCGCGGTTTCGGTGGTACTCATCGGCCAGATGTGGAGGTCGTGAACAGCCATTACGCCCGGCAGACCTGACAGATAGCCGCGTACCGCATCGCAGTCGACGCTGTCCGGCACGGCGAGGAGGCTCATTTTCACGCTGTCCTTCAGCAGTCCCCAGGTGCCCCAGGCGATCACCGCCACGATGACGAGGCTGGCTACGGGATCGATCCAGCGCTCGCCGGTCCACAGGATCAGCAGTCCCGCGACCACCACGCCCAGGCTCACCAGCGCGTCCGCCGCCATGTGGAGATAGGCGCCGCGGATGTTGAGATCGTCCTTCCGGCCGCGGAAGAACAGCAGCGCGGTCGCGGTGTTGATCGCGATGCCGATGGCGGCAACGACCACGATGGTCTCGCCCTGCACCGCCGGCGGCTCGGCCATGCGCCCCACCGTCTCGAACAGGATCGCGCCCACCGCCACCAGCAGCAGCCCGGCGTTGGCGAGGGCAGCGAGGATGGTCGAGCTCTTGTAGCCGTAGGTGAAGCGTGCGCTCGCCGGTTTCTTCGCCGCCGCCGCCGCCCCCCAGGCGAGAGCGAGGCTCAGGACATCGGACAGGTTGTGTCCAGCATCGGCCACCAGCGCCATCGAGCCCGACAGGAAGCCGAACACCGCCTCCACCACCACGAAAGCAGTGTTGAGCACGATGCCGAGCAGGAACGCCCTCCCGAACTCGCGCGTGGCGTGCCCGTGTCCGTGCCCGTGAGAATGATCGTGACCCGCGCCCATCGGGCCTACTCGTAAACGCAGGCATCCAGCGCGTCACGCCGGACGACGCCGATCCGCGCGGAAATGCGGTTGCCGTGGCGGCGCAGCCAACCGCCGGGGTTGGCGACGGAGCGTTCCTTCGGGAGCGGCAGCGCGGCGGCCATGCGAGCCGCCTCGATGGGTGAAAGCCGCGCCGCGGAATGGCGGAAATAGCGCTGCGCCCCCGCTTCCGCGCCATAGGTTCCGATCCCGGTCTCGGCGACGTTGAGATAGACCTCCATGATCCGGCGCTTGCCCCAGATGTTCTCGATCAGGAAGGTAAACCAGGCCTCCAGCCCCTTCCTGAAATAGCCCCCGCCCTGCCACAGGAAGACGTTCTTCGCGGTCTGCTGGCTGATCGTCGAGCCGCCCCTGATGCGCCCGCCCTCCATGTTCCGCCGCATCGCCGCCTCGATCGCCTCGCGGTCGAAACCGTCGTGCTGGCAGAACTTGCCGTCCTCCGCCGCTATGGCGGCGCGCACGAGGTTGCGGTCGATGTTCGAGAGCGGCTCCCAGTCCTTGGTGATGCCGTGCGGGTCCATCAGCATCGTGGCCGTCACAGGCACCGGCACGAAGCGGAACAGCAGCACGAGCAGCAGGCTGAGCACAACGAAGCCCGCCGCCGCCTTGGCCAGGAACAGGACAACGCGCCGCATCGCTGTCGACCGCTGGCGCCGTCAGGCTGCGGGATCGTCCGCCCGCTTCCAGCCCCAGAACAGCTGGCATGGCAGGATGTTCAGGAGCTCGAACCCGCTGTCGATATGGCGGAAATGCTTCGCCATGAAATCACGGGCCGCGGAGGAGAACTGGTAGACCAGGAACGCCCCGCCGGGGCGGATCACCCGGTGCGTCGCCGCCGCGATGGCCGGGCCCACACCCGCGGGCAGCGTCGAGAACGGCAGGCCGGACAGGACGTAATCGGCCTGCTCGAACCCGTGCGCCTTCACGATCGTTTCCACATCCTCGGCCGAGCCGAGAACCGCGTGGAACCGGCTGTCGCCGATCGTGTGCTTGAGATAGTCGATATAGAGCGGGTTGGTGTCGATCACGATCAGCGTGCCGTCACGCCGCAGCCGGTCGAGCACCGGCTGGCAGAAGGTGCCCACGCCGGGGCCGTATTCGACGAACAGCTCGCACGCGTTCCAGTCGACCGGCGCCAGCATCTTGGCAACGGTGAAGCGCGAGGACGGGATGATCGAGCCGACCATGCGCGGCTGTTCGACAAAGCCGCGAAAAAACACGCCCCATTGTCCGAACAGGCGGCTGAGCCGCTGCCCGACGGTGGTACGGCGAATCGCGGCAACGGACTGATCGATCGGCAAGAGCGAAACCCAAGAAGAGCGCCCGATGGGCGGCGGACCCGCTTCGATAACGACTGACCGCCGCATTGCAAGCGGCGAGGCGCGGGACTAGCGCGGGCGCCATGGCCGATGGCGATCCCCTTCCCCCCGAACCGGCACCGGGCGCGGCGGCGCGGCGTCGCGGCACGATCTCGCAGGGCCGGATGGCGCTGCTGTTCCTGGTCATGCTGACGACGGCCGCGGGAAACACGGCGATGCAGTCGGTGATGCCCTCGATCGGAACCGAGCTGGGCGTGGCGGACGTCTGGATCAGCCTCGCCTATACCTGGTCGGCGCTGCTGTGGGTGATCTGCGCGCCGCTGTGGGCGCGGCGATCCGACCGACGCGGGCGCAAGGCGATGATGGCGCTGGGGCTTATCGGCTTCAGCCTGTCCTTCGCGCTGTGCGGCGCAGCACTGGTCGCGGGTCTGAGGGGGGTGTTCGGCGCGACCGGCACCCTGCTGCTCTTCGCCGCAGCGCGCAGCCTTTACGGAGGCTTCGGATCCGCCGCGCCGCCCGCGGTGCAGGCCTATGTGGCAAGCCGGACGCCGCGGGCGGAGCGGACCAAGGCGATGGCGCTGATCGCCTCCAGCTTCGGGCTCGGCACCGTGATCGGCCCCGCGATCGCGCCACTGCTGGTGTTTCCCGCCGTCGGTCTTGCCGGCCCCTTCGTGGTCTTCGCCGCCTTCGGCATCGCCGTGCTGGGGGCGCTGAGGCTGGGGCTGCCGAACGACGACCCGACCTATGCCGCGCGCGGACAAGTCACCGGGGCGCCCTTCAGCGCGAGCGCCGGGAGCGCCTCGGCTGTGGCCGACGCGGAGGATCCGGTTGCGAGCGACCCCATCCCCGACCTTCACTGGCGCGACCGCAGGCTGCGGCCCTGGCTGATCGCGGGACTGGTCGGCGGGCACGCGCAGGCCGCGCTCCTCGGGCTGGCGGGATTCTTCGTGCTCGACCGTCTGGGCCTGCGCAGCGACCCGGCGGCGGGTGCCGGGCCGGTCGGCACTGTGCTGATGGCGGGGGCGGGTGCGACGCTGCTTGCGCAATGGGGTCTGATCCCCAATCTGGGCCTCGGTCCGCGCACCTCGCTGCTCGCCGGCATGGGGCTGGCATCGATGGGGACGATATGCTTCGCCTTCGCCTTCGACCTCCACACCATCGCGCTCGGGTTCGCGATTGCCTCGATGGGCTTCGGCCTGTTCAGGCCCGGGTTCACTTCCGGCGCGAGCCTTGCGGTCAGCCGGGCCGAGCAGGGGCAGGTGGGCGGTATCGTCGCCTCGCTGAACGGGGCGGCCTATATCTTCGCCCCGGCGCTCGGCGTGTGGCTCTACAATCACCATGAGGCGGTCGCCTTCAGCGTGATCGGGGGACTGTGCGCGGGCGTGGTGGGCTGGGGCTGGCGCGCGCTCGACAGCGACCGCGCGATGGAATCTCCCCGCGGCTAGAGGATTTCCGCGACCTTGTCCTGCGGGCGGCAGAGCCGCGCACCCTTCTCGGTCTCGACCAGCGGCCTTTCGATAAGGCGCGGATCGGCCGCCATCGCCGCCAGCACCTCGGCGTCGGAAGCATCCGGCAGCCCGCGCTCTTCCGCATCGGTGCCGCGCAGGCGCAGGCCCTGCTGCGGCGTCAGCCCCGCATCGCGATAGAGCTGGGCGAGCTTCTGTGCGCTCGGCGGGGTCTTGAGATATTCGATCACCTCGACCGCGGCGCCGCTCTCCTCGAGCAGGGCGAGCGTCTTGCGCGAGGTGCCGCAGGCGGGGTTGTGCCAGATGGTCGCTTTCATTCCTCGGGTTTCTCCGCTGCGAGCGCCGGAACCGCCCGGGCGGCATCGGCGGCACCGATACCGGGCGCGGGGGCGGCGCTGATGGTTTCCTCGCGGCGCATCACCCGCCCGGCGCGCTCGACGGCGCGCACGAGCCGGGGATAGACACCGCAGCGGCACAGGTTCGGGATTGCGGCCTTGATCTCTTCGGGCCCCGGCGCCGGATTGCGAGCGAGCAGCGCCGCGGCGGCGATGGCGATGCCCGGCGTGCAGAATCCGCACTGGATCGCCTGCTCCGCCACCAGCGCCTGCTGCACCGGGTGGGAACGGTCGCGGCTCAGCCCCTCGATGGTGGTGATCTGGCGCCCCTCCGCCTCGGCGATCGTGACGAGGCAGCTCCGCAGCGGTTCTCCGTCCACAAGCACCATGCAGGCGCCGCAATCGCCCACGCCGCAGCCGTATTTCGTACCCGTGAGATTGGCCGCATCGCGCAGCGCCCACAGCAGGGGCGTCGCGGAGTCGAGCGCGAATTCGAGCGGCCGCTCGTTGACGGTCATGCGCGCCATTCATGCAGGTCCGGTGCAGTGAGCTTGCAGGGGGCTTGCACTCGTGCAGCTTACTGTTGCCAGCTCGGGTCGATCTTCGTGATCCGACGCTTCCACGCCTCGAAATCGAAGACGCCGGCACCGCCCTGGGTCTGCATCACGGAAAGGTCGCGCTGGTGCACATCGACCACGTCCTGACCGACCACGACCGGCTTGCCCATCGACAGCGTCGCGACCTGGATCTCGCAGGCGCGCTGGAGGCTCCACATGGTCAGGAACATCTCGGGGATCGTCCGACCCATCACTACCGGGCCGTGGTTCTTCAGCATCAGCACCCGCTTGTTGCCGAGATTCTGCACCAGCCGCTCACCCTCTTCGGGCCGGACGGTCACGCCCTCGAAATCGTGGTAGCCGATCTGGTCCTGAAAACTGCAGGCGTAGAAATTGGTCGGCAGAAGGCCGCCCTCGTGGCTGCACACCGCCATCGTGGCGGTGGTGTGGACGTGGCAGATCGCGGTCGCGCGATCGCCCAGTACCTTGTGGAAATAGGCGTGCTGAGTGAATCCAGCCTTGTTCACCATATAGGGCGAACCGCCGACATTGTTTCCCTCGACATCGATCTTCACGAGGTTCGACGCCGTCACCTCGTCATAGAGCAGGCCGAAGGGGTTGATGAGGAAATTGCCTTCCTCTCCCGGCACCGCGACCGAGATGTGGTTGTAGATGCTCTCCCCCCAGCCGAGGTTATCGAAGATGCGGTAGCACGCGGCAAGGTCGAGCCGCGCCTGCCATTCGGCATCGCTGCATTCGTAATTGAGGTTCGCGTGCTTCGCCTGCGTCGCCATGGCTGCTCTCTCCTGCGGGAAGCCATCCCTATCGCATGACCGCATTGCCCCATGCAAGCACCGCGCAATCCTGCTGCGGCCCGCCATGCCAAACGATTTGGTAACCATCCTTCGGCCATACCCGGCCGCGGAAAAGGGAAGGCCGCGTACCGATGGACGAATTGCTGGCGGATTTTGTCGCCGAAACCCGCGAGATGCTGGAAGCCGTCGGCGGCGAACTGGTCGCCTGGGAGGCGGACCCCTCCGACGGGACGCGCCTCGATTCCATCTTCCGCTTCGTCCACACGGTGAAGGGAAACTGCGGCTTCTTCGATTTCCCCCGGCTCGAGCGCCTGAGCCACGCTGCCGAGGATGCGCTGGCCGAATGCCGTGCCGGGCGCCGCGAACCCGACAGTGCGCTGGTTTCCGCCGTCCTGGCGATCGTCGACCGCATCGGCGAGATGACGGCGGCGATCGAGGCAGGCGAGGAGTTCGCGGCCAGCGGCGACGAACAGCTGATCGCCGCGCTCGAAGTCGGCGCCGCCGATATCGCGATGGAACACGTGGCACCCACCGGCTTCCCCGATCCCGCTGCTGGCGAAGCGTCCGAAAACGACGACGGCAAGCCCGGCAGGGCGGCGCTCCAGCGTACCATCCGCCTTCCCGTCAGCCTGATGGACGAGGTGATGAAGGGCATCTCCGACATGGTGCTCGCCCGCAACGACCTCGCGCGGCGGCTACGCGAAAGCACGGACCAAAGCGCGGTCGAGGCCCCGTTCGAGCGTCTCAGCGGCATCCTCGCCGACGTGCGTGCCGCCATCACCCGGATGCGGATGCAGCGGCTCGAATATCTCTTCGGCTCCTTCCCCCGGCTGATCCGCGATCTCTCCGCCGAACTCGGCAAGCAGGTCATGGTCGATTTCGAGGGCAGCGACGTCGAGCTCGACCGCGAGATGATCGAGATGGTGCGCGATCCGCTCACCCACATCATCCGCAACTCCATCGATCACGGCATCGAGACGCCCGCGGAACGGCTGAAGGCCGGCAAGCACGAGATCGGCCTGATGCGCTTCGCCGCGCGCCAGTCGGGCAACCGCATCAGTGTGGTCATCACCGACGACGGACGCGGCGTCGCCGTGGACCGCCTCGCCGCCAAGGCGGTCGCCGCGGGCCTGCGCAGCGAGGCCGAAGTCCAGCGCATGAGCGAGCGCGAGAAGCTGCTGCTGATGTTCGAACCAGGTCTATCCACCGCCGACGCGGTCAGCGCGGTATCCGGCCGCGGCGTCGGCATGGACGTGGTGCGCTCCAACATCGAGAAGGTGGGCGGGTCAATCGACGTCACCACCGATCCAGGCCAGGGTACCTCGTTCCGGCTGGAACTGCCGCTGACCCTGTCCATCGTCGCCGCGCTCACCGTCGGCGTCGAAGGCGAGCGCTATGCCATCCCGCGCAGCTATATCGAGGAAGTCGCATTCGCCGATGCGCAGGCGCTGGAATTCGCGCGCGCCGGGGAACGCCAGCTCATCACCTTCCGCGGCCGCCGCGTGCCCTGCATTGCCCTGTCCGAGGTGTTCGGTCCAAGCGAAGCAGGGACCTTCGAATGGGACGGGAAGACCCTCGTCCTCCTCCGCCTCGCCAGCAATGAGGTCTTCGCGCTCGGCGTCGACCGGGTCTACGATCATGAGGACGTGGTCATCAAGCCGATCGCCCCGGCGGTGATGGATGCACGGCTCTACGCCGGCACGACTCTCCTCGACGACGGCAAGCCGATCATGGTGCTCGACATCCCGAGCATCGCCACCGAGAGCGGGATTCATGCCGATGTCGCCAGCCGCTCGGCCCGCGAGGAGGAGGTGACGGAGACCGCCTCCGACGCGATCAGCGTCCCGGTCATGCTGTTCATGGGCCTCGACGGGCGCAAGCGCGCGATCCGGCTCGAGACTGTGCGCCGCATCGACACCGTGAGCCCCCAGGCGATCGACATCGAGGGCAAGCGCGCGCAGGTCGTCGTCGGCGAGGACATCCTCGCGCTCGCCGGGCACGAGGGCGGCGAGCTGCCGGAAGCCAAGCTACGGCTGCTGCGACTGTCGGACGGCGACAGCGAGATCGCCTATGCGGTGCGCGAGGTAATCGATGCCTCGGCGATGACCGATACGCTGGTGCCTGCGAAGGACGATACCGCGATCGAGGGTGTTACCCTGATCGACGGCGAGCTGGTCCCGGTGGTCGATGCCCACCGCCTGTTCGCGCGCGCGCCGTCGGCAAAACGGCGCGGCCGGGTTCCGACCTGCCGCCTGCCTGCCGACAGCGAATGGGCGCGCACGATCCTCGAACCGCTCGTCCGCACGGCCGGCTATGCGATCGCCACCGACGCCGCGAGTGAGGCCGATGTCGCCATCGTCATGGCCGAGGACGAGGCGGCTGCGCCCGGCCCGGCCCGCGCGCAGATCCGGCTCAGCGCCGATCCGCAAGGCGAGGACGACGCCATCTATCGCTACGATCGTGACGCGCTGCTGGACGCCCTGCGCGCCGCGACTCGACGGAGGGCCAAATGAACGACCTGCTGCTGATCTGCCTCATCGCCGGCCGCCGCGCCGCGATTTCCGCCGCGCGCGTCCTTTCCGTCATCGAGATCGAGGCGATCACGCCCATCCCGCGGACACCGGACTTCATCGTCGGCGTGACCGCGCTGCGCAGCCAGGCATTGACCGTGATCGACTGCCGCGTTTCGCTCGGCTTCCCGGCCAGCGAGACCGTTGTCGGCAGCCGCGCCGCAGTCGTCGAGCATGAAGGGCACCGCTATGCCCTTCTGGTGGACGAGGCCTTCGACGTTGCCGTCGCCCAGTCGGACCCGGTCAAGGTGCCCGGCGGCTTCGGCGCGGGCTGGAAGCGCGCCGCTGCGGGCATGGTCGAAACCGAAGGCGGTCCTGCCCTGCTTGTCGATGTCGAACAGCTGATCCGGGGGCCGAAGGAACGCGCGGCGGCTTAATCAGATAGTTACCGCTGCCCCCTATCCTCGAATGTAATCTCAAGAACGCGAAGGTCGTAAGCCGCCATGAAATCCTGCCTCATCGTCGACGATTCCCGGGTTATCCGGAAGGTTTCGCGGCACATCCTGGAGACGCTCGGCTTCTCGGTCGAGGAGGCCGAGAACGGCCAGCAGGGGCTCGACCAGTGCGCCGCTGCCATGCCCGACGTCATCCTCCTCGACTGGAACATGCCGGTGATGACCGGGATCGAATTCATCACGAAGCTGCGCCAGCGCGACGGCGGCGATAAGCCCAAGGTCGTGTTCTGCACCACAGAGAACGACGTCGCCCATATCCGCGAGGCGATCAGCGCGGGCGCCGACGAATATGTGATGAAGCCGTTCGATCACGAAACGCTGCAGATCAAGCTACAGCTCGTCGGCATGGCCTGAGGGCCAGGGCGATGACAGCAGCCCTTCAAACCGACCGGCTCGCGCCGGGTGTCGGCACGCCACCCCGTCCGGGCGCGGACAGCATCGCGGTCATGGTGATCGACGATTCGCTGACCGTGCGCACGGTGTTTTCGCGCATGATCGACCGCGAGGCCGATCTGTCGATCGTGGCGCAGGCGAGCACCGCGGAAGAAGCGCTCGGCATCCTTCGCTCGATGCGGGTCGACGTCATCCTGCTCGATCTCGAGATGCCCGGTATGGGGGGCCTGGAGGCGCTGCCCAAGCTGTTGCGACTGGCCCAGGGCGCGCATGTGCTGGTCGTTTCCTCGCTCACCACCGATGGCGCGGAAGCGACGCTTTCCGCCCTGCAAATGGGCGCGGCGGACACCATGCTCAAGCCGCGACCGGGCGGCTTCAACGAAGAATACCGCGCCGGGCTTCTGGGCAAGATTCGTGCGCTGGGCGGCAAAACGCTGCCGCGCAGTGCGGTCCGCCCGCCGGTGGCCGCGCCGGCTCCGCGCTGTGCGACCAAGCAGCCGCGCGTCGTCGCGATCGGTGCCTCCACCGGCGGTATCCACGCGCTGAATCTGTTTCTTCGGCGGATCCCGGCCACCTTCGACTTGCCGATCCTCATCACCCAGCACTTGCCCGAGAACTTCATGCCGGTGTTCGCGCGCCAGGTCGAGACGGCCGCCAACCGCGACGCCGTGCTGGCCGGCGAGGGCACCGTGATCGCACCTCGCCGCGTCGTCATCGCGCCCGGACAAGGCCACATGGTCGTCCGCCGGGATCGCGGCCAGATGGTTACCGGGCTCGCTTACCACGCCGTCAAGAGCGGCTGCCGCCCCTCGGTCGATCCCATGTTTTCCTCACTCGCGGAGGCCTATGATGGCCATGTTGCGGCGGTGCTGCTGTCTGGCATGGGCCGCGACGGGACCGATGGCGCGGAACAGGTGGCGGCCGCCGGTGGCGCGGTCTTCGCGCAGGACGAGGCGACCTGCGCCGTCTGGGGCATGCCGCGCGCCGTCACCGAGCGCGGGATCGCCTGCGCCGTCTCGCCGCCGGAAGATCTTGCCGATCTCGTCGCCGCTGCTGCTGCAGGAGCGCGCTCGTGGCGCTGACCGATGCTTCCCACCGTATCATCGCCGACCTTCTCGCCAGCCGGACCGGCCAGGAACTGACCGCCTCGCGGCTGTGGCGCGTGCCTTCGGCGCTGGCGGCGATCTTCCGCGAGCGCGGGATCAGCAACGTCGACCAGCTGGTGTGTCTGCTGGCCGACCCGCGCGAATCCCGGCTCGCCAACGAGGTGGTCGAGGCGCTGCTCAACAACGAGACCTATTTCTTCCGCGATCACGCCTATTTCGCAACGCTGGCCAACCACGTTCTGCCGGAGCTGGCACACGCCCGCGCCGCAACCCGGCGGCTCTCGATCTGGTCGGCGGGCTGTTCGACCGGGCAGGAGGCGCTGTCGCTGGCGATGATCTTCGCGGAGCAGCCCGCGCGCTGGTCAGGCTGGACGATCGAGATTCTCGGCACCGATATCTCGAACAAGGCGATTACCGCCGCGCGGAGCGGGGTCTATACCCAGTTCGAGATACAGCGCGGCATCAGTGTCGCGCAGATGCTGAACTTCTTCTCCGAGACCGCGGGCGGCTGGCAAGCCTGCGCCCGGCTGCGCGGCATGACGAAGTTCCATCAGCACAACATTCTCGACGCACCACCCCCTCCGGGTAATTTCGACATCATCCTGTGCCGTAACCTGTTGCTGTATCTCGATACCGGCACTCGCCGCCGGGTCTTCGATCGCCTTGCAAGTGCGCTGGCAGCTGATGGCTGGCTGATGCTTGGTGCCGGCGAGACGGTCGTCGGGCAGACCGAAAGGTTCGAGCCTGCAGCGTGTGGATCCGCGCTCTACCGCGCCGTGCAGAGCGCACGAGGCGCGATGGGCCGGCGGGCGACCGTCGGCTGACCCGACCGTCCCGTGGCCAGAGGCGACGGTGAATTCGCGCTTTACCCTTCCTTATCCACTGCAAGCTTATCGTCATGCAAATGGTCGCGCACCGAAGGTGCACAGAGAGGTCACCAGTGGTACTACCCGGTTCTGAGCATTCGACCTCGGCGCGCGCGCTGGTCATCGGACCGGCGATCCTCGTATCAGGCATTTTCCTCGCCACGCTCGTCGCCACCGTCGCGACGACGCGCAGCGGCTTCGGCGTCCCGGCGCCGCTTGCCGTCGGCGCAATCTGTTTCGCCGCCGCCATGGCGATCCTGGTCCGCCGCGGCCTGCGCCACATGGCACGGCTCGAACGCCTCGGCATTACCGATTCGCTGACCGGCCTTCCCAACCGGAACGCCTTTCACCAGGATTTCCGCAATCTCCTTCGCGACGACGAGGAAATGGCCGTCGCGCTCATCGATCTCGACGGCTTCATGCTCGTCAACGAGCATTACGGTCGCCAGATCGGCGATCGCGCCATTCGCGAAACCGCGGGCGCGTTCCTTACGGTCTGCGCCGCCGAGGCCGCGCTGTATCGCCTCGGCGGCGACGAGTTTGCCCTCCTCAAGAGCGGGCCGCTCGCCGCGACGCTGGTCGAGGGGATCTGCCGCCGGATCGTCGACCGCATGGCGCGGCCGGTTATCGTCGACGATCGCCGCCTGATGCTCGGTGCCAGCGTTGGCCTGGCCCGGCGATCCAGCGGCGACGACACCGGTTCCTCCGAGCTACTGCGCCGCGCCGATGTCGCGATGTATTCCTCCAAGCGCGGCGGCAAGGCGCGCTGCACCTGGTACAGCCCGGAGTTCGACCGCAGCCGCGAGGCGATCCGCGCGCTCGACGACGAGCTGCGGCAAGGTCTCGCCAATGACGAATTCACCTTGCACTACCAGCCGCTGGTCGATTGCACGACGCGCGAGGTGGTGGCCGTCGAATCGCTGATCCGCTGGGAACGCCCCGACGGCAAGCGGGTCGGCCCGAACGTGTTCATTCCGGTGGCGGAGGAATCGGGCCTCATCAACCCACTCGGACTCTGGGTACTGCGCCGGGCCTGCACCGAAGCACTCGCCTGGGATACGATCAAGCTCTCGGTCAACATCTCCGCTGCGCAGCTCCGCAACCCGGAGTTCCCTATCCAGCTCGGCCTCATACTCGAGGAAACCGGCTTCGATCCGGAGCGTCTCGAGCTCGAGATCACCGAGACGTGCCTGGTCCTCGATCCCGTCGTCGCCGAACGCAGCCTGACGGTCATCCGCGGTTTCGGCGTGAGCGTGGTGCTCGACGATTTCGGCACGGGCTACGCCAGCTTCGGCTTCCTGCGCCAGTTCCGCTTCGAAAAGCTCAAACTCGATCGCAGCATGATCATCCAGGCCGGCGAGGATGATGGCAGCCGGGCGATGATGCTGTCGTCCATCACGGTTGCCCGCGCGATGAAGATGGCCGTCACTGCCGAGGGCGTGGAGACCGAGGAACAGGCTGACATGGTCCGCGCCGCCGGTTGCGACCAGATCCAGGGCTGGCTGTATTTCAAGGCGATGCCGGCAGGGGAGATCGCGGCTCATCTCGGCAAGCCGCTCGGTTCGACTGCCGTTTCGGCCCGCACGCCCGCGACCACAAGGGCGGTGTCGGGACCCAGAGCCGCCTGACGCGCGCCAGCATCGTTCCCGAGGGAACCATGTCCCAGATCAACCGGCGGCAAACGAGCGCCAAATCCGACCGATTTCGCGCTGGTTAAGGGCTTTTAAACCACGCTGTGCGATTGCTGCCGGGCAATTTTTTCGAGGACCGCGAAGACCATGGTTGCAACAACGATGCCCCCGTCCACCAAAGACACCGCGACCCAACTCGCTGCCGAGATCGAGGCCGTCGACGTCGACGTCGAGGGCGACCGTGCGGAGAACTCCGGTGCCGGCATCGAGGGCTGGTTCCTTCGCCAATCGCTCGCCAAAAAAACCAAGATCGCCTCGGTATTTTCCGTGGGCGGGCTTGCGCTGATCGTCCTCCTCGCGATGGCTGGCCTGGCCGATCCGGCCTTCGCGGCGACCGCCAAGACGCTGATCATCGGATTCGCTCTGTTCTTCGTCGTCGGCAGCCTCGCCAGCCTCAAGTTCATCCTCGACCGCGTGATCGTACCCTTTTGCGAGCTTGCCGACGGCATGACCCGTCTCGCTCGCGGCGAGCGCGGCATTACGGTGAATTACACCGGCCGCCCCGACGAAATGGGTGCCATGGCCCGCGCGCTGCGCGTGTTCGTGAAGTCCGGCTACAAGCTCGACGAGCTGATGAAGATCCGCGAAAGCACCGCCGAGCGCCGCCAGACCGAGCTGCTGTCGCTGGCCAATGCCTTCGAACGCTCCGTCGGCGACATCGTCAGCGGGGTCGCCGCCGCCTCGAGCCAGCTGCAGGCGACCGCCAGCGCGATGGCGAGCGCGGCCGAACAGGCCTCGACCCAGTCCGACCTCGTGGCGTCGTCGATGGACCGAGCCTCGTCGGGCGTCACCGCCGCTGCCGCGGCCTCCGACGAATTCGCAATGTCGATCGGCGAGATCAGCCGGCAGGCAACCAGCTCAGCCGAACTTGCCCGCCGCGCCACCGATGCCGCGACCAAGGCAGACGAGACCATCTCCGCGCTCGACGCGTCCGCCAACCAGGTCGGCCAGATCGTCGAGCTCATCAGCTCGATCGCGCAGCGCACCAATCTTCTCGCCCTCAATGCCTCGATCGAGGCGGCGCGCGGCGGCGAGGCGGGCCGCGGCTTCGCGGTCGTCGCCAGCGAGGTGAAGGAACTGGCCACCCAGACCAGCCGTGCCACCGACGAGATTGCCGAGCAGATCCGCGCGATGCAGGAATCGACCGGCGCCAGCGTCACCGCGCTCCGTTCGATCGGCGACCAGATCAAGAGCCTCGAGACGACCGCGATCTCGATCGCCAGCGCGGTCGATCAGCAGTCGGTCGCGGGTCAGGATCTCGCGCGCTCGATCGACCTTGCCGCCCGCAGCTCGGACGAGGTTGCCGCCAACGTCATCCAGGTTCGCGAAGCCTCGACCAGCACCGGTACCGCCGCCAGCCAGGTTCTAACCAGCGCGACGGAGCTCGAAGGCCAGGCCGCGACCTTGCGCACCAAGGTCGGCGAGTTCCTTGCCAGCGTGCGCGCTGGCTGATCACCGCTCCCAGTAATAGGGCAGGCGCCTGGCGGTGCCGGTGGTGACCTCGTTCATCGTGTGCGCATCGTAGAGCCGCCCGCCGAGCATCACGCTGGCGATCCGGTTGGAATTGCGGATGTCCTGCGACGGGTCGGCGTCGAGCACCACGAGGTCGGCGAGCTTTCCCGCCTCCAGGCTGCCGATGTCGCGGTCCATGCCAAGCGAGCGTGCGGGCTCGATCGTGCCCGCCCGCAGCGCCTCGACCGGGCTCATGCCCCCGCGAACGAAGCTCCACAGCTCCCAGTGCGCGGCGATGCCGGCCTGCTGTCCGTGCGCGCCGATGGAGACGTGGCGACCGCGCCCAGCCACCTTCTTCGCCTCGCGCGCGCTGTCATCGTCGACGAAGGCCCAGTCGGGAGCCTTCACCCGCCGCCCGGTCGCCGCCAGAAGTTCGCGCGGCGGGGTGTGGACCAGCAGCGGATCGGCAAAGACATCGGTGGCCTGCCGCCAGTAAGGATCGCCCGCGAGGCCGCCATAGGTCACCACCAGCGTCGGCGTGTAATTGGTCTGCGACCCGCCGAACATCTGCAGCATGTCCTCGTAGAAATGCTCCAGCGGGATGTTATGCTCGAGAGTGGAATTGCCATCGGCAATGATGGTCATGTCCATGCCATAGAGCGAGCCGCCCTCGGCCACGACCTGCATTCCCTCGTTCAGCGCAGCGCGCACCACCATCTGGCGCTGCTCGCGGCGGGGCTGATTGTAATTCTTGATCGAGCCGCCGCCCTGCGCCTTGATCCGTCGGATGTGCTGGAGCGCGTCGTCATAGCTGTCGATCCGGGCATAGACCCCCGCCGCCTTGGCGCCATACACGATCTCCGCCGTCGAAAAGATCCGCGGCGCGAGCAGCAGGCCGGCACGCTGGCGTTCCGACGCGGCGAAGGCCGTGCTGGCCTGCGATGACGGGTCGTGAATAGTCGTGGTGCCGAGTGCAAGTTCCTGGACCATCACCCAGTTCTGCTGCGGCACGAGATCGCCCTGCCCCTGCGCCCCGTGCGCGTGGGCATCGACGAGGCCGGGCATGATCGTCTTGCCGGCGAGGTCGAGCGTCTTCGTGTCAGACGGGATCGCCACGCTGCCGGTAGGCCCGACCGCCTCGATCCGGTCGCCGCGGATTAGCACGGTGCCGTTCTCGATGGTTCCGGCGGCGTCGCCCGTCATGGTGAGCACGCGCGCGTTGGTGAGCGCGACCCAGCCCGTGGGCTTGTCCGCCGCCACGGTGCGCGCGAGCGAGATGCCGGTTTGCGGCGGGGTGAAACGCGGTGCGCCATCGGCTAGCGGCGCGTTCGCGAACAGCGTCGCCACGTCGGCGCGGTAGAGGACCGGCCCCATCGACCAGGTCAGCGTGCGCCCGCCATCGGCCCAGCCGATATAGGACGCGCCGCCCTTGCTCGCCTGCGTAACCGGCAGCGAACTCATTTTTTCGCCCACCTCGACCGCCTGCCCGCCGGGCAGCATCGGCATGGCGAAGACTTCATAATTCTGGCGGAAGGCCAGCGTCCTGCCGTCCGGCGAAACGCGGAAATCACTCGCCAGTTCGCCGACCGCGTGGACGCGCTTGTCCTGCCCGGCGAGATCGGTGGAGAGCAGCTGGAGCTTCCCCTTCTCCTGACCGAGCATGAAGATGCGATCGTTGGCGGCACCGTATTGGGGCGCGCGATTCCCGCGCGTCACCAGTTCGGGCGTGCCCCCGGCAACGGCCACGCGGTAGATGCCCGTATCGATCGAATAGTCGGGCGAGAGTATGTCGCCGCCGCTGCGCTTCTCGAAGACGATGGTCCTGCCGTCGGGCGAGAACTGCGGGACCGCGTAATGGCCGGGCACCTTCGTCACCGCCCGCGGATTTGCGCCGCCCGGGCCCGAGACCATGATCTGGCCCAGTCCCGCGTCGGTCCACCGCACCCATGCGAGCTGGCGACGATCGCGCGAATAGGTCGGCCACAGCTCGAGCGCGGCGGTTTCCTTCGTGAGGCGCCGCGGTTCGCCGCCCGCGCTGTCCTTGACCCAGATCTTGCCGAGGCTCTCGAACATCACGCGGCTGCCGTCGGGGTCCATGGTCGCGAACTTGACCATCCTGGTGGTGAAGCTCGCGGGAGCGACATCGACCACCGGGTGCGGCGCATCGGCGACCGCGCGGGTATCGTCGATGCGGAAGGGAATGACCGTGCTATCGCCGCCCGAGGCCGGGATGCGGCGCAGCTTGCCGCCGGCCCAGTAGACCAGCGCGCTGCTGTCCGGCATCCACGCCATCGAGGGATATGTGCCGGTCACTGCCCAGGTTTCCTGGAGGTCGAGGTCGAGCCCGCCGGTCAGCTTGCGCTCGATGCCGGTGGCGAGATCCTTCACCCACAGCTCCGACTTGTCCTTGTCGCGACGCACGAAGCTGATGAGCTTGCCGTCGGGAGATGGCTGCGGCCGGACCGCGCCGCCATAGCCGGACACGACCGTTGTCACCTCGCCGCTCTTGAGGTCGATCTTCTCGATCGCGAAATTGCCCTGCTGTGAATCCTGCGCGTACTGGAAGGTGTTCCCGGGCGTGGTGTCGCGGGTGTAGTAGACCGCGCCGTTCCCGGCCCCCTTGGCAGGCGCATAGACCGGCTCGCCCAGCTCCTTCTGCAAGTCCTCGTTCGCCCGGGCGACCAGCTTGACGCCGCCGCCGCCCGAGACGTGATAAATCCAGATCTCGCCCGTACCGAGCGAGCGCTGGGTGGTGAAATGCTTCTTGGCGACGATATATTCGCCGTCCGGGCTCCAGCTCGGCTGGTTGAGGAGGCGGAAATCCTCCTTCGTCACCTGCCGCTTGTCGCTGCCGTCGGCGTTCATCACCCAGATGTTGTCGCCCCCGCCGCGATCGGAGGTGAAGGCAATGCGCCGACCATCGGGAGAAAAGCGCGGGTGCACTTCCCACGCCAGCCCCTCGGCGATGCGGCGCGGCGTGCCCCCGGCTATCGGCATGGTGTAGATGTCGCCGAGCAGGGTGAATACGAGCGTGCGCCCATCGGGCGAGACGTCGAGGTCCATCCACGTCCCTTCATCGGTGCGGATCGGGACCTGTTTCAGCGTGGTGTAGAGCGGCGCATTGACGTCCCACTTCGCGTCCTTCTTCGGCACGCTCGTGGCGGTCATCGGGCTGGTCTGCGCGGACTGGCCGGAGCCTTCCTTCGGCTTGTCCTTCTGCGAGGCATCGACCTCCTGCTCCTCGACCGGGTTGGGCGATGGGGGCTGCTCGCTCTGCGCGAAGGCGGATTGCGCTGCGAACAGCGTGGCAAGGACGGTGGCGACGGAAACCCGCATGATGTTCTCCCCTGTTTGCGCCGGAGCCTAGCCGGGAGACGGCGCGCCGGAAAGCGGCGTTCGTCGGCCTGTCGAAGCTACTCGTCGAGCTGGGCGAGAAGCTGCTGCGCGCGGCTGAGGTGCGGGCGGTCGAGCATCCCGCGCGGTCCGGCGATCGTGCCGGCACCCGGGTTCTCGGCGAAGAGGCGGACGATTTCGCGCGCCTCGGCCACCTCGTCTGCGCCGGGAGTAAACGCGGCATTGATAACGGGCACCTGGTCGGGATGGATCGCGAGCATACCGCGGAAGCCGTCGCGCCGCACCATTTCGGCGCGCGCCTTGAGGCCGGCAAGATCGCGAAAATCGCCCATGATCGTCTCGATTGCCGGGACGCCCGCCGCCGCCGCGCCGAGCAGGCAGAGGCTGCGCGCCAGCTCGTAGGTTGGGCGATAGCGTCCGTCCGCGCCGGTGTTGGCGAGCGCGCCGATCGAATCGGCGAGATCTTCCGCGCCCCAGCTCATCGCGGCGAGCCGCGGCGCACCGCGATAGCTGCCGGTGCCGAACATTGCCGCGGCGGTCTCTGTCACGAGGGCGTGGACCGGCGTCGATCCTGGATCGTTCTCGTGAAAAAGCAATAGCTTATTCAGATTTTCAATATCGATGCCGCTTTCGGACTTGGGAAGCATGATCCCGCCCGGGCGCGCGGGCATGATGGCCGCCAGATCCTCGTCGACATGACCGCTGCCGAGCGGATTGACCCTCACCCAGATCCGCGACCGCCCCTCCCCTGCCTCCGCCAGCGCGTCGGCCACCATCCGCCGCGCCTCCGGCTTGGCCTCGGGCGCGACCGAATCCTCGAGGTCGAGGATCACCCGGTCGGCCGCGCTCGCGATGGCCTTCTCGATCTTGCGCGGGCTATCGCCGGGGGCGAACAGCCAAGAGCGGATGCGGGCGTGTGCGCGGTTGGGGGTGCGGGACATGGGCGGCTCCGGTTGCGGGACGCCCTGCCCTAGCAAGCCGGGCGCGAGTTTCCAGCCCGCGCCTTCCGTGTGGCCGCCGATGCCGCTACGGGCGGGCGATGGCTCTGTCCTCCGCCCGCCTCGACCGCTTCGCGCGCCACATCGTCCTGCCCGAACTGGGCGGCGCGGGTCAGGCGGCGCTGGCAGAGCGTCACCTGGTTCTGGTCGGGCTCGGCGGGATCGGCAGCCCGGCGCTGCAATATTGCGCGGCGGCGGGGATCGGACGGCTGACCCTGATCGACGACGGCGCGGTCGAGCTGTCGAACCTCCAGCGCCAGACGATCTATACCGAGCGCGACATCGGACACGGCAAGGCGGTCGCGGCGCGTCGCTGGCTCGCCAATTTCGATCCGGCGCTGAACGTCGCGATCAGCGATGCTCGGATCGGCGCCGACAATGCCGCGGCGCTGGTGGCAGACGCCGATCTCGTGCTCGACGGGACCGACAATTTCGCCACCCGGCTGGCGGTCTCCGACGCCTGCGTGGCGGCGGGGGTCCCGCTGCTGAGCGCTGCCGTGGGCCGGTTCCAGGGCCAGGTGGGCGCGTTCCGGGGCCATCTCGACGGCGAGGCCTGCTATCGCTGCTTCGTGGGCGATGCCTTCGATGCCGAGGATTGCGACAGCTGCGCGGAGGACGGGATGCTGGGCGCGATGGCGGGCTGGGTCGGCAGCTTCGCCGCCATGCAGGCGGTGAAGGTGCTGCTGGCGGAGGTCGCCGCTCTGGGCAGCCCTGCGTGGGGACGGGTATATCTGCTCGACGGGCTCGCTGCGGAGATGCGCAGTTTCGCGATTTCCAAAGACCCGGCGTGCCGGGCGTGCGGCCATCCGATGTCCTGAATCTGGACTCTCGGGACGATCTGGGGAACAACCTCTTACAGCCGGACAATCATGGCGGGTCGCACCACGCTGGGGAGGATGGCCATGCGCATCGGAAAAGGACTTTTCGCAGCCGCAGCCTGCGGGGCGCTGCTTGCCTGTGGTGGCGGCGGGACGCCGGCCCCGTCGCCTGCGCCCACGCCAACGCCCACGCCGACTCCAACGCCGAACCCCTCGCCGACGCCCGCGCCCACGCCCGGTCCCAAGCCCACCGGCTCGCCCGATCTTGCCGGTGCAACCAACGGTTCGACCTTGCGGTTGCAACGGGCCTGCACGACGGCGGCGATCACCTATTCCTCCGGCCGGGTGAGCGGGCTCCAGTCGATCGTCCCGGCCACGGTCTCGACGACCACGATGGTCTACACCTCGCTCGCCCCCGAGCGCTTCGCCTACGAGGGAGAGGAGCACTTCCTCGCGGGCGAGAACGCCGAATTCCTGTTCTACGACAGCCTGTCGGACTTCCCGCTCGCAATCGTGAACACCGCGACATTTCCCGCCCCCGCCGTGACCTTCGGCTATGGCGCGCGCGGCGGTCTGTGCTTCTTCGCCGGCGGGCTGGCGGCCACGGTCCCCACCGGGACGCTGATCTACGACGGCACCGTGGACGGGCTGGCCCAGAGCGCGAGCGGCACCTTGCGCCTCGTCAAGAGCAGCGCCGACGTGACGATGAATTTCGCCGCCGGCACCGGCACGCTGTCCGTGGTGCTGAAGGGTTATCCCAACGCCTTCGCGCCGCTCACGGGCCAGACCCAGACCACGATCGGTACGTTGACCGCCAACCTGACCGTCAGCGGAACCACGGTCACCGCCAGTGGCGTCACCGGGCCATCGGGTTACACGGGAACGGCGCAGGGCGAGCTGGTCGGCGCGACGGGCATGGCGCTGGCCTTCCAGCTCCGCAATCCCGGGGGCGACGTGATCTGGGGTGCGGTCGCCGTCGATGGCGCTCCGGGCCGCGCGGCCTGGAATTACTGACTGGCGAGCACCTCGTCCACCCATTCGGGAACCAGTTCGCCCGCCGGGCCCAGGCGGGTCTCATGGAACCACGCCGATCCCTGGCTGCGCTCGAGATTGAGTTCGAGTGTCGCCGCGCCCAGCTGGCGCGCGTCGCGGACGAATCCGGCGGCGGGATAGACCGCGCCCGAGGTGCCGATGCTGACGAACAGGTCAGCGCTGCGAAGCGCGCCGTAGATGCGCTCCATCTCGTAGGGCATCTCCCCGAACCAAACGACATCGGGCCGCAGCGTCCGCTTCCCGCAGGCAGGACATGGCGGACGGTCGATCAGCGTCTCCCGCCACGGCGAGCGGGTATCGCAGGCGGTGCACCAGGCACTGAGATGCTGGCCGTGCATATGCAGCACCCGGCGCGCGCCCGCGCGTTCGTGCAGATCGTCGACGTTCTGCGTCACGATCAGCAAGTCGCCGGACCATTGGTGATCCAGCCGCGCAAGCGCGTCGTGCGCCGGGTTCGGCGCCCTGGTCTGGATCGCCGCGCGGCGCATGTCGTAGAACCGCAGCACGAGGTCGGGATCGCGCGCAAACGCCTCGGGCGTGGCGACGTCCTCGACCCGGTGCCGCTCCCACAGCCCCCCGCCGCCCCGAAATGTGTCGATTCCGCTTTCGGCGGATATGCCTGCACCTGTCAGGATCACGATGTTGCGGATGGGCCTCATGCACGCCATGAAGCATGCGGCATTCGGGAAGAGCAATGGCACGTATCGGAATTATCGGCAGCGAGGGCCGAATGGGGCAGGCGATCGCCGCGCTGCTGGCGGACGGCGAGCACCGGCTTTCCGGCGGCTGCGACCAGGGCGGCGACCCCGCGATGCTTGCCGACCGGAGTGACGTGCTGGTGGACTTCTCCTCTCCCGGCGCGCTCGACGCCAACCTCCACGCCGCGATCGGGGCCGGCATTCCCATCGTCATCGGCACCACCGGTCTTGCCGAGCGCCATCACGAGATCATCGACAATGCCGCGCGCGCCGTGCCCGTGCTGCAGACCGGCAACACCTCGCTGGGCGTGACCTTGCTTGCCCATCTCGTGCGAGAGACAGCGGCGCGGCTCGGGCCGGAGTGGGATATCGAGGTGCTGGAGATGCATCACCGCATGAAGGTGGATGCGCCCTCCGGCACCGCGCTGCTGCTGGGCGAGGCGGCGGCGGCAGGGCGCGGTATCGCGCTCGGCGAGCACAGCGAGCGGGGCCGCGACGGCGACACCGGGCGCAGGCCGGACGGTGCAATCGGCTTCGCGTCGCTGCGCGGCGGCACGGTCGCGGGCGAGCACAGCGTGATCTTCGCCGGGCCCGAGGAGCGCCTGACGCTCGCCCACAGCGCCGAGAACCGCACGATCTTCGCCCGCGGTGCGGTCCGCGCGGCGGAGTGGCTGATCGGCAGGCCGGTCGGGCGCTACACCATGCAGGATGTGCTGGGACTTTGACGCGCGACCGGATTTTCGAGTTCTTCCGGCGCCTCGCCGAGGACAATCCGGCGCCCGAGACCGAGCTCGAATACGGCAATCCCTACCAGCTGCTCGTCGCCGTCACGCTGAGCGCGCAGGCGACCGACGTCGGCGTCAACAAGGCGACGCGCGCGCTGTTCCGGATCGTGGAGACGCCGGAACAGATGCTGGAGTTGGGCGAAGACGGGCTGAAGGATCACATCAAGACGATCGGCCTGTTCAACACCAAGGCCAGGAACGTGATGCTGATGGCACAGCGGCTGGTCGACGATTTCGGCGGTCAGGTTCCGCAAACCCGCGGGGAACTCGTCACCCTGCCCGGCGTCGGGCGCAAGACCGCCAACGTCGTCCTCAACTGCGCCTTCGGGCAGGAAACCTTCGCGGTCGACACCCACATCTTTCGCGTCGGCAACCGCACCGACCTCGCGCGCGGCAAGACGCCTGAAGCGGTCGAGGCAAAGCTGGACAAGCGCGTCCCCGCCCCCTTCCGCCTCCACGCGCACCACTGGCTGATCCTCCACGGCCGCTACACCTGCAAGGCGCGCACCCCCGAATGCTGGCGCTGCCCGGTGGCGGACTTATGCGCCTACAGGCCCAAGGTGCCTCTGCCTTCACGGCCACACATCAAGCCAACGAAATCGTCGGCCCGGACTTGATCCGGGCCAGGGCTTCACTCTCAAGCGCACCGCCGGAAGGAAAGCGGCCCCCGATCAAGTCCGGGGGTGACGATAGAGGGTGGTTGGGAGTTTTCACCCCTGCTCAAAGTTCTCCGCGTCCAGTTCCAGCCCGCGCTTGCCCGCCGCCGCGGTGTGCGACGGGGCGTGGGGATGCTCCACGAATTCGGGCTCCTCGACCTCCAGCATCCCTTCCCACTTGGTGATGACGCTGGTCGCGACCGCATTGCCGACCACATTGGTCGCGGTGCGGCCCATGTCGAGGAACTGGTCGATGGCAAGGATGATCGCCACGCCCTCCACCGGCAGGCCGAACATCGCGAGCGTGCCGGTGATGACGACGAGGCTCGCGCGGGGCACCGCGGCGATGCCCTTCGAACTGATCATCAGCGTCAGCAGGATCATGACCTGCGTCGCGATCGGCAGGTCGATGCCATAGGCCTGCGCGATGAAGATCGTCGCGAAGCTCATGTACATCATGCTGCCGTCGAGATTGAACGAATAGCCGAGCGGCAGCATGAAGCCCGAGATGCGCCGCGGCACGCCGAAGCGGTCGAGCTGCTCGAACAGCTTGGGCAGCGCCGCTTCCGACGAGGCGGTCGAAAACGCGATCAGCAGCGGCTGCCGGATGTAGCGGATCAGCGTCCATATCCGCTGGCGCAGGAACATCGCACCGATGGCGAGCAGGATCACCCACAGGATCACAAGGCTGGCGTAGAACTCGACGAGCAGCTGGAGATAGGTGCCGAGAATGTCGAGCCCGCTCGCCGCGACCACGTTCGCCAGCGCGCCGAACACCGCGAAGGGCGCGAACCGCATCACGTAGCCGGTGATCTGGAGCATCATCTCCGCCAGCGCATCGGCCCCGCGCACCAGCGCCGCGCCCTTCTCGCCGATGGCCGAGAGGGCCACGCCCGCGAAGATCGAGAACACCAGGATCTGCAGGATGTTGTTGGTCGCCATCGCCTCGACGGCGTTCTTCGGGAAAATCGACAGGATGAAGTCGGTGCCCTTCAGATGGGCGACCTCGCCCACCGCCGCCCTGGCCGCCGCGACATCGGGGATCGGCGCGCCGACGCCGGGCTGGAACAGGTTCACCATCACCAGGCCGAGCGCGATCGAGATCAGACTGGCAGTGATGAACCACGCCAGCGCCCGCGTGCCGATCCGGCCCAGCGCCGAACTGTCACCCATATGCGCGATACCGACCACGATGGTGGAGAGCACCAGCGGCGCGACGAGCATCTTGATGAGGTTGAGGAAGATATCCGACAGCAGCTTGAACCAGGGCGCGACCTGCTCCTTGATCAGCGCCGGATCGACCGTCGAGTGGAGCGCCTGTCCCACCACCACGCCCAGTGCCATGCCGATCAGGATGTAGAGCGTCAGCCTGCGATCCATGTCTATCCCTCTTCCCGGTTATCCCGCGCGAGGCCTAACAGGCGCCCGGAGCAAGCGCAAATCAGCGCCCCAGCGCAGCCCGGGCGATGCGGGCATAAATGCGGGCCAGCACCTCGAGATCGGCCACCGTCACCGCCTCGTCCCGCTTGTGCATGGTCGCGTTGCAGAGGCCGAACTCGATCACCGGACACACGGCGCGCAGGAAGCGCGCGTCCGAAGTGCCGCCGGTGGTGGAGGGCTCGGGATCGAGCCCGGTCTCGGCCGTCACCGCCGCCGCCACCAGCGCCGAGAATTCGCCGGGGGGGGTCAGGAAGGGCTCGCCCGAGATCATCGCCCGCGCCGTGCCGCCGTGGCGCTGCGCGATGGCGGTCACCCGGTCGGCCAGCGACCGGCCTGAGTGCAAGTCGTTGAAACGGATCGACAGACGCGCCTCGGCCCGCGCGGGAATGACATTGGTGGCCGGATTGCCGACGTGCAGATCGGTGATCTCGAGATTGGAGGGCTGGAACCAGTCGGTCCCGTCATCGAGATGCAGCGCATCGAGGTCCGCCAGCATCCGGGCGAGCCGCGGCACCGGATTGTCGGCGAGATGCGGATAGGCGACGTGCCCCTCCCGCCCTTCGACCGTCAGCCAGATATTGACCGAACCGCGCCGCCCGATCTTCATCATGTCGCCGAGCCGATTCACGCTGGTGGGTTCGCCGACGAGGCACAGGCCGGGCTGGTAGCCCTCGCTCCGCATGAAGTCGATCAGAGCGCGCGTGCCGTGGATGGCAGGGCCCTCCTCGTCGCCGGTTATGATGAAGCTTATGGTGCCCGCTTCGGCCGGCACCTCCGCGACCGCAGCGACCATCGCCGCGATCGCGCCCTTCATGTCGACCGCACCGCGCCCGTGAAGCAGATCTCCCCGCACCTCGGGCTCGAAGGCGCCGCTCGTCCACCCCTTTCCCGGTGGCACCACGTCGAGATGGCCGGCGAAGGCGAAGTGGCGGCTGCCCGCTGGCCCGGGACGAATGGCGAAGCAGTTCTCGACCGCGTCTTCGCCGCCTGCCCCGGCGTCCGAGCCGGGGTCGCCCGCCACGAAGCGATGGACCGAAAAACCGAGCGGTGCCACCATCGCTTCGAACGCATCGAAAACCGCGCCGCGCGCGGGCGTGACGCTGGGCGCTGCAATGAGGCGCTTGGCGAGGTCGAGAACCTGGGTCATCTATCGCTCCGCTAGAGGAGTTTACCCCGGTGCCCAAGCTCGATCTCGACGCCATCCCCCGGACCAACGCGACCGGTTACCCGCCGCCCTATGACGCGGAGGTGCAGGGTCGCTGGTACCGCCGCCTCGCGCCTGTGGCGGGTCTTACGAAACTGGGCGCCAGCCATGTGACGCTGAAACCCGGTGCCTTTTCCAGCCAGCGCCACTGGCACAGCGAGGAGGACGAGCTGGTCGTGATGGTGAGCGGCGAAGCGGTGCTGATCGAGGATGAGGGAGAGACGACCGTCCGCCCCGGCGACGTTCTCGCCTGGCCCGCAGGCCTTACGAACGGGCACCGCCTGCATAACCGTTCCGGCGAGGATTGCGTGTTCGTCGCCATCAGCGCGGGCGACAAGGCGAAGGACAGCGGCGAATACCCCGACATCGACATGGTGTTCGATCCCGAGGGCTATGCCCGCAAGGACGGCACGCGCTACGCCGCGAAGCGGACCCCCTAGCGGCGATCCGGTTCGGGCAGCGGCCCGGGGGCAAAGGCGCTGTCGAGGAGCGCGGCGATCCTGAGCCCCGCCTGCACGATCCGCCTTTCCGCCACCGGCGCGGCAGCAGCGATCGCTTCCTGTGTCAGCGCGGCGGTTTCGGCCTTTTCGCCCGGCACGGGCGGGCGGCCGAGCGCATTGGGATAGACGAAGCCGCGCGCCAGCTCCCAGCTTTCGCGGCCCCAGTCGGCGGGGCCGCCTCCCGCAAGTTCCGCCCGCTCCGCCGCTGTGAAGCGCCGGACCAGCGCCGGCTGCGCACTGGTGATCGCACGCTCCGCCAGCGGACCGTCCCAGATCCAGTGCAGGTTCAATCCAGGCGCGATGCCATAGGCGGTGACGACATCGTTCCCGCCGCGGTCCGCATTGTCGCCCGAATGGAGCGGCATATGAATGTCGCCCGCGAAGTGAACGAGGAAGGCCAGAGCCTCCAGCCGGACATTGGCGGGCAGGCTCTCGTCGGCGAGAATGCGGTGACTGCGCTCGATCTGCGCGCTGACGCAGGCGCCGCCGCCGCAGTTCTTGCGCGGGTCATAGGGCTCGCCGATCGGCTCGGTCTGGTAGTGCCAGGCGAACGTATAGGCCCAGCGCCACGCGTCGCGGCGCAGGCAATCGGGCCAGGTGGCGGCGTTCTCGAGGCTTTTCAGCGGACAGTCGGGTGTGCCCAGCTCGCGCTCGTGACGGAGCAGCCGGGCGACGGCGGCGCGGGTCGCCGGCGTCACATTGGCAAGCGCGATCTTCGCGGTCGTCTCGTGCCCGAAAAAGCCCCAGGCCTGCGCGGGCGCGGGCAGCACAAGCAACGCGAGCAGCGCCGCAACGAGGCGAGCGATCATGCGGGCTGGGCTTCGTATTGCTCGATCACCCATTCCTCGTTCTCCGAGGCGGCGACCCATTGGCGCATCCAGTCATGCTCCCAG
Source organism: Pseudomonadota bacterium (assembly GCA_021794525.1). Classification (GTDB taxonomy): domain Bacteria; phylum Pseudomonadota; class Alphaproteobacteria; order Sphingomonadales; family Sphingomonadaceae; genus Qipengyuania. Next base: position 39,939 of record JAJYQP010000045.1, read on the forward strand.
ATCGCCTGCATGTAGGAGGCGGCGAAACCGGGCACCGGGACCTGGTAGCTGATGAAGCGGCTGACCACGGGGGCGTAGAAGATGTCCGCTGCGCCGAAGGTGCCGAAGAGGAACGGCCCGCCGCTGCCGAAGCGCGAACGCGCCTCCGCCCACAGGCCGAGGATGCGCACCATATCGCGCCGCGCGGCTTCGCTCGGCTCATGCCCGTCGAAGCGGCGGCGCACGTTCATCGGGCATTCGCTGCGCAGCGCCTGGTAGCTCGAGTGCATCTCCGCGACCATCGATCGCGCCATGCCGCGCGCCACGTCGTCCTTGGGCCAGAACCGCTCGCGCCCCACCTTGTCGGCGAGATATTCGAGGATCGCGAGGCTGTCCCACACGACCACATCGCCGTCCCACAGGATCGGCACCTTGCCGCTCGAGGGCTGGAGGTCGCCCTCGGTCTTCTTCACCGAGTCCCATTCGTCGGTGAACAGCGGCACGGTGATTTCCTCGAAGGCGAGACCCGACTGCTTCGCCGCCAGCCAGCCGCGCAGCGACCAGCTCGAATAGTTCTTGTTGCCCACGATCAACTTCACGCCGCGCTTCTCCTGTTGCCCGCGGGCTCGGTAGGCATTCAGGCAAGCGCTGTCGAGGCTGAACGCGGCGGGATTTCGGTTTCGCGCAAGGACTGCTATGCGATGGTCCCATGTCGATGCCGCCGTTTCATCTCGCCTTCCCCGTCCACGACCTCGCCGCCGCGCGGGCGTTCTATGGCGGCACGATGGGATGCCGGGAGGGGCGGAGCAGCGCCGAGTGGATCGACTTCGATTTCTACGGGCACCAGATCGTCGCCCACCTCGCGCCCGCCCGCAGTGCCGATGCGGCGGTCAATCATGTCGACGGGCATGGCGTCCCGGTGCCCCATTTCGGCGTGGTGCTGGCGATGGCGGACTGGCATGCGCTGGCCGACCGGCTCCGCGCCGCCGGTGTCGAATTTGCCATGGAACCGACCATCCGCTTTGCTGGCCAGCCGGGCGAGCAGGCAACGATGTTCTTCCGCGACCCGAGCGGGAATGCGCTGGAAATCAAGGCGTTCGAGGACAGCGGGCAGCTTTTCGCCACCTGATGCTTCTGTCACGCCGAAGCTCCCCTTAGGATTTCGCAACCTACTGTGCCCGAGCGGGACGGTAGTTGTTAACGCGATTGCGATTTCACAGCCGGGTTGCATGAAGGCGCCATGCCGCATTCCGGCGGCGAAGGGGTTCATGCAATGGGTTTCAAGCGTTTCCTGGCAGGTACGGCGGTTGCCGCAGCGCTCGCCGTTCCCTCGATGGCTTCGGCCAGCATCACCATCTCCTCGATCGCCGCCGACCCGGGCTTCCGCACGGGCCGCGTGTCCTACACCCCGGGCGGCATCGGCGGGAACCCGGCCAACACCGTGCAGAACCTCAACATCGGCCGCTTCAAGCTGTCGGGTGTCGACAATGCAACGATGAAAGCGGTCACCTTCGAGACCTATTGCATCGATATCTTCAACTACCTGCACACCGGCACTTTCGAGATCCAGACCTTCGCCCTGGCCGATGCCACCAAGCAGGCGCAGGTCCAGAAGCTGCTCGGCCATACCGCGGGTTTCATCGATGCCGCCGGAACGCTCGCCGCCCAGAAGGATACCTCGGCCGCAATCCAGATGGCAGTGTGGGAGATCATCAACGAGGCAGGCACCAGCGGCTATTCCCTCGGCACCGGCCAGTTCAGGATCGACGGCAGCTACGGCACGGTGAATCCCGCCGCGCGCTCGATGGCGCAGGACTATCTCGACACCATGGCGGGCTGGGCGCAGCCCTCGGGTTATGGCTACCGGATGATGACCGCGCTCAACCCGCAGACCAACCAGCGGCAGATCTTTCTCGCCGCCGGCGTGCCCGAGCCTTCGGCCTGGGCCCTGTTGATCGCTGGTTTCGGCGCGGTTGGAAGCGCCATGCGCAGCCGCCGTCGCCCCGCCTTCGCGTCTGCCTGAGGGACCGTCCCACCCACTCCGGACGACCCTGGCAACGACCCCCCTTCGCCCATCGGCGAAGGGGGTTTTCGCCATTCAAACGCATGGGCACCGCGTCCCGATTTGGGTCAGCAGTCGCGTTCCAGTGTTACGGATCGATACAATCGTGCATGATAGGGATAGTTAAAAAGGAACAGTTCGAGTCGCTCGGTATCTATCACTGTAACGAGGGGGGTTACCCATGAAACTGCTTGCTTCTTCCATCGCAGCGATCGCTGCCTTTACCGCCACCAACGCCATGGCCCAGACCGTCGATTTCGAATCGACTCCGTCCGGCACGCTCGCGCAAGGCACCACGATCGGCGGCATCACCTTCACGTCCCAGACTGGCAGCGGGATGGGCGTGAACAACTTCGGCGCCGAGGGCGATGGCCAGTCCCTCGCCATTTTCGACGATACCAACGGCAATTTCCTGAAAGGTGCCATTGCCGGCGGCGCGACCGCGCTTTCGTTCACCTTCGGCAATGACGATCCGGGCTTCTCGAACCCGGGCGATCTCGCATGGCTGCAGGTGTTCAACGGCGCCACGCTGGTCAACACTGTAACCGTGGTGCTGAACCGCGACGACATCATGAACCAGTCGATCAGCTATTCGGGCCTGTTCTTCGACAATTTCACCTTCGCCTACACCGATGCGGCGGGCAATCCGTTCACCGGCGGTGGCAATGCGAATGTCGGCCTGATCGAGATCGTCGATAACTTCCGCTATAGCGGCGCGGTGCCCGAACCGGCCACATGGGCGCTGCTGATGCTCGGCTTCGGCGTGATCGGCGGTTCGATGCGCGCGCGGCGCCGCACCTCGGTCGCCTTCGCCTGATCCATCTCCGGATCGCATGAACGGCCCCCTTCGCTCCACCGGGCGGAGGGGGTCTTTCTTTCAGAGGCCCGCGTCGGCCATCACCGCCGCGCGCAGTTCGGCGATGCCGAGCCCTTTTTCCGAGCTGGTGACGTGGAGGTCCGGGAAGGCCGCGACGTGCGTCTTCGCCTCGGCCACCGTTGCCGCAACGATCCGTTCGAGTTCGCTTGCCTTCAGCTTGTCCGCCTTCGTCAGGACCACCCGGTAGCTGACCGCCGCGGCGTCGAGCATTGTCATCATCTCGCGGTCGACGGCCTTCAGACCGTGCCGGGCATCGACTAGCACCAGCACGCGCGCGAGCACCTGGCGGCCCCGCAGATAGGTGCGGACGAGCGCCTTCCAGCGCTCGACAACCTTCACCGGCGCTTTCGCAAAACCGTAGCCGGGCATATCGACGAGGCGGAAGGCGGTCGGCGCGCCGACCTCGAAGAAATTGAGCTCCTGCGTGCGGCCCGGCGTCACCGAGGCACGCGCGATCGCCCGCCGGCCGGTCAACGCATTGAGCAGCGAGCTCTTGCCCACGTTGGAGCGCCCGCAAAAGGCGATCTCCGGCACGGTCGGTTCGGGCAGGAACTTCAACTCCGGCGCCGACAGGAGAAACTCCACCCGGCCCGAGAACAGCCGGTTCGCGAGCGCCTCCGCGTCGTGCGCCGCCTCCGCGTCCGCTGATTCGCTCACCCCTGCGTCGCCGCCTTGGCCGCGGCGCGCTCGGCCTCGACCGCCGCTTTGAGCTGCGGATGCCGGGCGTAGAGATATTTCTGCTGCGCAATGGTGAGGACGTTGCTGGTGATCCAGTAAAGCAGCAGGCCGGCCGCGAAGGGCGCCATCACGAACATCAGCACCCAGGGCATGATCGCGAACATCTGCTGCTGCACCGGATCGGCCGGAGCGGGGTTGAGCTTGAAGGTCAGCCACATGGTAACGCCGAGCAGCACCGCCAGCACGCCGATGGCGAGGAAGCTGGGCGGGGTGAAGGGCAGCAGGCCGAACAGGTTGAGGATATGCGCCGGGTCGGGCGCCGACAGATCCTTGATCCACAGCACGAAGGGCTGGTGGCGCATGTCGATGGCGAGGACGAAGACCTTGTAGAGCGCGAACAGGATCGGCATCTGCAACAGCATCGGCAGGCAGCCCGCCAGCGGGTTGACGCCCTCCGACTGGAACAGCTTCTGCATCTCGGTCTGCATCCGGACCTTGTCGTCCTTGTAGCGCTCCTGGAGCTCTTTCATCCGCGGCTGAATGGCCTTCATCGCGGCCATGCTGGCGAAGCCCTTCTGGGCGATCGGGAACAGGGCCGCACGCACAATTACGGTCAGCAGGATGATCGCGACGCCGAAATTGCCGGCGAAGTGGAACAGTTGCTGGAGCAGCCACAGGAAAGGCCGCTCGAACCAGCGGAACCACCCCCAGTCGATCGCGAAGCTGAACTTGGGAATGCCGGCCGCCTCGTAGCGATCTAGCACGGCGCTTTCCTTGGCTCCGGCGAAGAGCTGGGTGGTGCGGGTAATGCCGGTGCCGGGCGCGAGCGTCACCGGCTGATACAGCAGGTCGGCGCGGTACAGTGTGTTGCCGAGCGAGCGATAGCCTGCGCTCGCCTGCGCCCCCGGCTGCGGGATGAGCGCGGAGAGCCAGTAGATGTCGGTGAAGCCGGTCCAGCGCACGGCGCCTTGCGGAGTGACGGGGCCGTCCTCGACAAGATCCTTGTAATCGACATCGTAATTGGCAGAATCCCCGAACACACCCATCGGCCCGGAATGCGCGATCCAGATATCCTGGCTGGCGTTGCGGTCGGTGCGGTTGAGCAGCGCGTAGGGCTGGACAACCGCCCCCGCCGCGCCGGAATTGTCCACGCGCTGTTCGGCGCGCAGCATATAGGCGTCGTCGATGGTGAAGCGCACGCGGTAGGTGAGCCCCCCGGCCTGCTTCGTCAGCGTGACCGGGGTCTGCGGCGTCAGCTTCGTGCCGTCGGCCTGCCACGGCCCGGCGGGCAGCTTCCGGCCATTGGCGAGAAAGCCGAACTCGGCGAACTGCTGCGCGGGCGTGCCCTCGGGCGAGAACAGCCGCACCGGATCACTCCCCTTCTCGACCGTCTCCTTGTAGGTCTTGAGCACCAGGTCATCGATCGTGCCGGTGGCAAGGTTGATCGAGCCGGCGAGACGCGGTGCGTCGACCGCGATCCGCCCGCCGCCCGCCAGCGCGGTCTTGAGATCGGCCTTCTCGATCGCCAGCGAAGCGGCGTCGAGCCCACCCGTGCGCGTATGCACCGTGGGCGCGGGCGTGGCACCGGGCTGCGGTGCGGCGGCCACCGTCGGCGCGGGCGCGGGATTGCGCGCGCCGGGATAGAGATAGCCCACCAGCGCGTCCCACCCGAGCAAAAGCAGGGCGGACAGCACGACGGCGAGGAGAACGTTACGCTGGTTCAAGGCGGGAAACTTTCGTGGCGTGATCGCTATGTGGGAAGGTGTATTATTCCGTCAAGACACTAGCGGGTCAGGGGACCGGGTCGTACCCGCAGCCGCCCCATGGGTGACAGCGCATTAACCGCTTCAGAGCCATCCATCCACCCTTGAGCGCACCGTATTTCGACAGCGCCTCGATCGCGTACTGACTGCAGCTCGGGCTGAAGCGACAGGATGGCGGCAGGATGCGGCTCGGGCCGAGCTGCCAGGCGCGGGCGATCCAGATGAGCGGATATTTCACGCCCGGCGGCTCCGCTGGCGATCCGGTCGTCTGCGGGGCGGATCGCCCTTGCCTGCGGCCGCGCGGGAAAGGGCGGCGGCGAGTTCGTCGGCGAGCAGCGCAAAGTCGCGCTCCACCCCGCCGTCGCGCCCGATCAGGACGTGATCGTGATCGGCAAGCCCGTCCTTCGGCAGCGCGGCGCGCAGCAGTTCGCGGAACCGCCGCTTCATGCGGTTGCGGACAACCGCATTGCCGATCTTCCTGGTGACGGTGATCCCGAAGCGCTTGCCCAGCCCCGCGTTCGGGTGGGCGAGCAGCACGAAGCCCGGCCGCGCGACGCGGATCCCGCGATTCGCCGCGAGGAAATCGGCGCGCTTGCGGATGACGGAGAGGCTGGTCACGTGGAGCTCATACGCGAAAACGGGCTCCCAAGGGGAGCCCGCAAGGGCGAATACCCGCCCGCGCCTTTGCGAGAAGCGGCACGCGCGGAGGCGCGTGCGAAGCTCAAATCACGCGCAGAGGTTCTTGCGACCGCGGGCGCGGCGGGCGCGCAGCACCTTGCGGCCACCGGGGGTCGCCTTGCGCGCGAAGAAGCCATGGCGGCGGGCGCGCACGAGGTTCGAAGGCTGGAATGTCCGCTTCATCGGATCGTCCTTGGTAAAAACTGGTGATGCCGGGGGCACCAATAAAAAGGGCCGCAGCAAGGCGACCGCTTCGTCAGGTGGGCGCGCATAGGGTCGGGCCGGAGATTCGTCAAGCGATTCCGCCCCTCTCGACAGCGCCTCCGGGCTCCGCCAAGAGACAGCGCGGATTTCGCGAGGGGGTTCAACGCAGACATGGTCGCGCTGGTGAGGACGGTCGCCTACCTCGGACTGGAGGCGCGCGCGGTCGAGGTGCAATGCCAGGTCGCCGCCGGTCTGCCCAAGTTCCAGGTGGTGGGCCTGCCCGACAAGGCCGTGGGCGAGAGCCGCGAGCGGGTCCAGGCCGCGCTCGCCGCCATGGGCCTCGCGCTGCCGCCCAAGCGGATCACGATCAACCTCTCGCCCGCCGACCTGCCCAAGGAAGGCTCGCACTACGACCTTCCCATCGCGCTCGCGCTGCTGGCGGCGATGGGGGTGACCGATGCCGAGCAACTCACCGAACATATCGCGGTGGGCGAGCTGGCGCTCGACGCGCGGATCGTGCCCTCGCCCGGCGTTCTGCTTGCCGCACTCTTCGCGAGCAGCGAGGAAGCGGGGCTGATCTGTCCGCGCGCGCAGGGGGCCGAGGCGCGCTGGGCGAGCGGCGTGCCGGTGATTGCCGCGCCCGACCTCGCGAGCCTGCTAAACCATTTGAAGGGTACGCAGCGCCTGCCCGAACCGCCGCCGGGGGAGGTCGAGCCGATTGCTCCGGGGCCGGACCTCAGGCAGGTCAAGGGGCAGGAAACGGCCAAACGCGCGCTGGAGATCGCGGCTGCGGGTGGGCACAATTTGTTGATGATCGGACCGCCGGGCGCGGGCAAATCGCTGCTGGCGAGCTGCCTGCCGGGCCTGTTGCCCGAGCTCACTTCCGCGGAGGCGCTGGAAGTCAGCATGGTGCAATCGGTTGCCGGCACGCTGGAGGAAGGCCGCATCAGCCGCGCCCGCCCCTTCCGCGCGCCGCACCATTCTGCGAGCATGGCGGCGCTGACGGGGGGTGGCCTGAAGGTGAAGCCGGGCGAGGTCAGCATGGCGCATCTCGGGGTGCTGTTCCTCGACGAATTGCCGGAATTCCACGGCATTATGTAGCAAACGCACCAAGACGGGGATAGCTGCCATCGCCCGCAATCCCCTATGTATCGGATATGGGGACACAGCACGCAATCACGGCTCTACGCGACAAGCGGGGCGAGCTATCGGGACAGATCGACGCGCTACAGGACCAGCTCCGCAGCGCCATGATCGACCTGGACCACATCGACGCCACCTTGCGGATGTTCGACCCGGAGATTGAGCTGGACGAGATACGGCCCAAGCCGCTTCCGCCAAGGCATCATGCGTTCAAGGGGCAAGTGACGCACTCGATCCTCGCCATGCTGCGCTCAGAGGGCGCTATGGACGCCAAGGCGATCACGATACGGCTGATGGCGGAGCGGGAGCTGAACGCCGCCGACAAGGCGCTGGTGAAGGCGATGCACAAGCGGATATGCCCGAGAGACGTGACGCGGACATCGCAAATTAGCTACGTTGTGTGTCGATAAGCGACGTCGCAGTCTCAGACCCCCACGGCCTCACCAAGGTCCAGCTTGATCGGCGTTG
>JAJYQP010000003.1 GCA_021794525.1 Pseudomonadota bacterium
CAGCATGTAACGCTCCAGCTCGGGCATTTGGTCGTCCGCGATATGCTCGCTCTCCCACTCGAACCCGTCGAGCGCGCCGAGCAGATAGCGGAACGTGTTGCGCAGCTTGCGATACTGGTCGGCGACGCCCTTGAGGATTTCCTCGCCGATGCGGTGGTCCTCGGTGAAATCGACGGACAGCGCCCAAAGCCGGATGATGTCCGCGCCGTAGGTTTCCATGACCTTGACCGGGTCGACCGTGTTGCCGAGCGATTTCGACATCTTCATGCCCTTGGCGTCCATCGTGAAGCCGTGGGTCAGGATACGGTCGTAGGGCGCACGGCCGCGGGTGGCGCAGCTTTCGAGCAAGCTCGACTGGAACCAGCCGCGGTGCTGGTCCGATCCCTCGACATAGATGTCGGCGGGCCAGGTGAGATCGGGCCAGCGCCCGCTCTCGAGGACGTAGGCATGGCTGGTGCCGCTGTCGAACCAGACGTCGAGGATATCGGCGACCGGCTCCCACTCGTCGGGCGAATAGGCATCGCCGAGGAAGCGGTGCGCGGTCTCGGGCGTCCAGGCGTCGATCCCCTCGGCACGGACGGCTGCGACGATGCGCGCGTTGACGTCCGGATCGACGAGATACTCGCCGCTCGCGCGGTTGACGAATAGCGTGATCGGCACGCCCCAGGCGCGCTGGCGGCTGAGCACCCAGTCGGGGCGGTTCTCGACCATCGAGCCGATGCGGTTGCGGCCCTTGTCGGGGGTGAACTGGACGCGCTGGATTTCGGCGAGGGCGATCTCGCGCAGGGTGCTCGCCCCCTCCCCTTCAGGGGAGGGGGTCGGAGGGAGGGGGCTGCCCGCGGCGTTCGCTACATGCCCCTCTCCCAACCCTCTCCCCTGAAGTGGAGAGGGCTTTATGGGCTTGTCCATTGGCACGAACCACTGCGGGGTGCAGCGGTAGATGACCTTGGCCTTGGAACGCCACGAATGCGGGTAGGAGTGCTGGTAGTCCGCGCTCGCCGCGAGCAGCGCGTCGGCCTCGCGCAAGTCCGAGCAGATCGGCCCGTCGGGGGCGTTGAACTTCGGGTTGATCACCGAACCCTGCCCGCCGAGCCAGCCCCAGTCCTCGCGGTACCTGCCGTCGCCCTCGACCGCGAACTTCGGGGTCAGGCCGTGCGCCTTGCACAGCTCGAAATCGTCCTCGCCGTGGTCGGGCGCCATGTGGACGAGCCCGGTGCCGGTGTCGGTAGTGACGAAGTCGCCGGGGAGGAACGGGCGAGGGGCGGCGAAGAACCCGCCGAGATGGTGCATCGGGTGGCGGGCGACGGTGCCCGCAAGGTCGAAGCCTTTGAAAGTGGCGCGCACTTCCAGACCGAGCATGAATCTGGCGCCATCGTCGGTCGTCCCCAAGGCCGCCCCAATACGCCGCTCGATTTCCTCCATCAGGGGTCGAGCAATAAGGAAGCGGTGCCCGACAAATCCTCTCAGCGGGTGCGTCTTGATCGCGTTTTCGAGATTTTGCTGGCCGACCGTCGAGCCGCCAACCATCGGCTCGACGAGAACATACTCAATCTCCGGCCCATAGGCGATCGCTTGGTTCACCGGAATCGTCCACGGCGTGGTCGTCCAGATCACCGCGTGCGCGCCGACTAGTTCGGCGATCGGGCTCTCGACGATCTCGAACGCGACGTCGATCTGGATCGAGACCACGTCCTCGTACTCGACCTCGGCCTCGGCCAGCGCGGTCCTTTCGACCGGGGACCACATCACCGGCTTGGCCCCGCGGTAGAGCTGGCCGCTGGTGGCGAACCGAAGCAGTTCCTCGACGATCACCGCCTCGCTCTCGGGCTGCATCGTCAGGTAGGGATTGTCCCAGTCGGCCATCACGCCGAGGCGCTTCAGCTGCCCGCGCTGCACGTCGACCCAGTGCTGGGCATAGGCGCGGCACTCGGCGCGGAATTCGAGCAGCGGGACCTCGTCCTTGTCGCGCTTGGCCTTGCGGTACTGTTCCTCGACCTTCCACTCGATCGGCAGCCCGTGGCAGTCCCACCCGGGCACGTAGGGCGCATCCTTGCCAAGCAGGTTCTGCGTGCGGCAGACCATGTCCTTGATCGTGTGGTTGAGCGCGTGGCCGATGTGGATCGCCCCGTTCGCATAGGGCGGGCCGTCATGGTACATGAACTTCGGCCGGCCGCGTCGCGCGTCGCGCAGCTGCTTGTAAAGCTTCTCCGCCTCCCAGCGCGCGGCGATTTCCGGCTCCTTCTGCGGGAGGCCGGCCTTCATGGGGAAATCGGTCTTCGGCAGGAAGACGGTGTCCCGATAATCTCGCTTGGTGCTGTCGTCGGTCATGGAAGGGCGGCCCTTAGCGAGGGCGGGCCATGTAGGAAAGTTTTTCGGGAGACCCGCCTCTCACCGACCTCGTCTCATCCCCGCGCAGGCGGGGATCCTCGCTACCGCCGGATATGGATTCCCGCCTCCGCGGGAATGACCGTTCACGTGCGGTGGAACAGAAGCCTTTTCGCCTCCTCGCAATCCTTCGCCATCTGCGCGGTCAGAGCGTCGAGGCGCTCGAACTTCGCCTCGGGTCGCAGGAAATGGTGGAAGGCCACCTCGATCTCCTGCCCGTAGAGATCGCCCGAAAAGTCGAAGAAATAGGGCTCGAGCAGCTCCCTGGGCGGGTCGAAGCTCGGGCGGACGCCGATATTTGCCGCGCCCTTCAGCTCCTCGCCGGTTGCAAGCACGCGGCCGGTTACGGCATAAATGCCGTAGCGCGGGCGCAGATAGCTTTCGAGCGCGAGGTTGGCGGTGGGATAGCCGATGGTGCGCCCGAGCTTGTCGCCATGCTCGACCACGCCGCGGATCGCGAAGGGGCGGGTGAGGAGGCGCGCGGCCTCCTGCGGGTCGCCGCCCCGGAGCGCCTCGCGGATGCGGCTGGAGGACACGGGCGCGCCGCTGTCCATTACCGGCGGGACCGCGCGACAGGCGATCCCGGCCTCGCGCCCCAGCGCTTCCAGCACCTCGCGATTGCCGCCGCGCCCCTTGCCGAAGGTGAAATCCTCGCCGGTGACGACGCCCGCGACGCCCATCCGCTCGGCCAGCAGCACGCGGACGAAATCCTCCGCGCTGGTGCTCGCGAGCTCGGCGTCGAAATGGAACACCAGCATCGCGGTCGCCCCGGCGGCGAGGTAGAGCTCCTGTCGCTGTTCGAGCGTGGTCAGGCGGAACGGCTCCGCATCGGGGCGGAAGAAGCGCACCGGGTGTGGATCGAAGGTGGCGATGATGCTCGGCCGCCCCTCGGCCCGCGCCCACTCGATCGCCTCCTTCGCGACCGCCTGGTGGCCGAGATGGAAGCCGTCGAAATTGCCGAGCGCGACGATCGCGCCGCGCAAGGGCGCCGGCACCGGCTCGCGGTGGTCGAGCCACCTCACCCGCGGCGCTCCAGCGTGACGAAGGAGAAGGCGGGCCCGTCGCCGTCAGGTTCATGATCCTGGCGGTCGGTTTCAAGCCATTCAGGACCGAGATCAGGCATGGTCGCGTCACCCTGAACCTCAATGTGGACCTCGGTCAGCTCCACCCTGTCGCAACGGGGCAGGAGCAGCGCGAAGACCTCCGCCCCCCCGATCACCCACGCCTCCGGTCCCGCCATCGCCAGCGCCTTGGCAGGGGAGGGGGCGACCTCGGCACCCTCGGCCTGCCAGCTCTCGTCGCGGGTCAGCACGATGTGGCGCCGACCGGGCAGCGGCGCGGGGAAGCTCTCGAAGGTCTTGCGGCCCATGATCATTGGCGCGCCCATCGTCAGGGCCTTGAAACGCTTCAGGTCTGCCGGGATATGCCACGGCAGCGCGCCATCCCTTCCGATCACGCCATTGGCTGCACGGGCATAGATCGCGGTCAGCATCGGCGGGCCATTATCGCGACAATCGCGTCACATGGCCCATCTTGCGCCCCTCGCGGGCATGGGTCTTGCCGTAAAGGTGCAGATGCGTGTCCGGTTCGTGCAGGAACCGGTCGCTTTCGTGCACATCCTCGCCGATCAGGTTCACCATCTCGACCGCGCGGGCGACTGTCCGCGTATCGCCCAGTGGCAGGCCGGCGACGGCGCGGATATGGTTCTCGAACTGGCTCGTCGCCGCCCCCTCGATGGTCCAGTGCCCCGAATTGTGGACCCGCGGGGCCATCTCGTTGAACACCGGGCCTTCCGCCGTCGCGAAGAATTCGAGCGTCAGCACGCCGACATAACCGAGCCGGTCGGCGACCTTGCGGGCGAGGTCGCGCGCCGATTCCACCTGCGCCTCCACCTGCTCGCCGGCAGGCAGCAGCGAGCGGTCGAGGATGCCGTTCCGGTGTTCGTTGCGCGTCGAATCCCAGAACCGCACCTCGCCCTCGCGGCTGCGCACGAGGATGACCGAGAATTCCGCCTGGAAGCGCACCAGCCCCTCGTAGATCGCCGGGGCGGCAAGCGGCGGCAGCGCGTCCACGTCGCGATCGGAGGCGAGGCGCCACTGCCCCTTGCCGTCATAGCCGTCGCGCCGGGTCTTGAGGATGCCGGGCAGGCCGAACCGCTCCGCCGCGCCTGCTAGATCGGCACGGGTGTCCACCGCGGCACAGGGCGCGGTCCGCCCGCCGAGATCGGACACGAAGCGCTTCTCGTTGAGCCGGTCCTGCGCCACCTCCAGCGCTCGGCGGGGCGGGAACAGGCGCCCCTCGGGGATGCGGTCGATGGTCTCGAGCGGGACGTTCTCGAACTCCCAGGTGACCGCGTCGCAGCTTGCGGCAAATGCGGCAAGTGCGGCTGTATCGCCCCACGGATTGGCGAAGAAGTCGCTGGAGACCTGGTCGCCCACGATGTCGCCTTCGGGGGCGTATCCGATGCAGCGATAGCCGAGGCTCGCCGCGCTCATCGCCAGCATTCGCCCGAGCTGCCCGCCGCCGAGGATGCCGATGGTGCTGCACGGTTTCAGCACTTTGGCACCCCTCCGTTCGCATCGAGCGAAGTCGAGATGCGATGGGCGGCGTGTCTCGACTGCGCTCGACACGAACGGGGTCTGGAATCGAGCATCAGTCCTGCGGCCGCTCCGCCACGCTGTCTGTCTGCGCCGCGCGCCAGTTGCGCAGCCGCTGCGAGAGCGCCTCGTCCGAGAGCGCGAGGATGCTTGCCGCCAGAAGGCCGGCATTGCTCGCCCCCGCCTCGCCGATGGCCAGCGTGCCGACGGGAATCCCGGCGGGCATCTGCACGATCGAGAGCAGGCTGTCCTGTCCGGAGAGCGCTTTCGATTGCACCGGCACGCCGAGGACGGGCAGATGCGTCAACGACGCGATCATGCCGGGCAAATGCGCCGCCCCGCCCGCGCCCGCGACGATGACGGAAAAGCCCTCGTCCGCCGCACCCCTGGCGAAGGCGACCATGCGTTCGGGCGTGCGATGGGCGGAAACGATCCGCGCCTCATGCGCCACGCCCAGCTCGTCGAGCCTTTCGGCGGCGCATCTCATCGTCGCCCAGTCCGACTGGCTCCCCATCACGATCGCGACCTTGCCAGCCATCACGCGTCCTTCAGGTAGTAGCGCTCGGCCGAAGGCCGCAGGTTTTCGCCGAAATCATAGACGATCGGCTGCCCGGTCGGAATCTCCAGCCCGGTGATGTCCTCGTCCGAAATGTTCGACAGATGCTTCACCAGCGCGCGCAGGGAATTGCCGTGCGCCGACACTATCACCGTCTCGCCCGCGGAAATCTGAGGCAGGATCGCGCTTTCCCAATAGGGCAACACGCGTTCGATGGTGAGCTTGAGGCTCTCGGTCCGCGGCACCGCGATCCCGGCGTAGCGCGGGTCCTTCGACAGGTCGAACTCGCTGCCCGGCTCGAGCTCGGGCGGCGGCACGTCGAAGCTGCGGCGCCAGATGTGGACCTGCTCGTCGCCGTGCTTGTCGCGCGTCTGCTGCTTGTCGAGCCCGGTGAGCCCGCCGTAGTGCCGCTCGTTGAGGCGCCAGTCCTTGGTCTCGGGTATCCACAGCCGCCCGCAGGCCTCGAGCGCGAGATGCAGCGTCTTGATCGCGCGGGTCTGGAGCGAGGTGAAGGCGACGGTGGGCAGCACGCCCTTTTCGGTCAGCAGCGTGCCTGCCGCGCTCGCCTCTGCCACGCCCTGCTCGGTCAGCTCGACATCCCACCAGCCGGTAAAGCGGTTGGCGAGGTTCCACTCGCTCTGGCCATGGCGGACGAGGATCAGCTTGGGCATCGAACGCTCCGTCTTGCGTCGGGAGCGCCCGCCGTTAGCCGCCCTCGGCAGGCTTGGGAAGTGCATCGCCGCCCGATTCGCTCGCGCCGGTCGCTGCATCGCGCGCCATTTCACGTGCCTGGCCCTTCCGGCGGCGCAGGTTCTCGCGCAGCTTCGCCGCCAGCCGCTCCTCGCGCGACAGATTGTTGTCCGGTTTGCAGTCCATCGGCAACGCCTTGGCAAAGGGCGCGCCACGGCTCAAGCGCCGCTTGACTTTCGCAGCCTCCGCGACAATAGGCCGCGCCCGTCGAGACCCGCCATGCCGCGGGCGACCCCACGCTGCTGTAGCTCAGTGGTAGAGCGCACCCTTGGTAAGGGTGAGGCCGGGAGTTCAATCCTCCCCAGCAGCACCATTTCTTTTTGTATTTCGACCGCGCCTCCGCGCGGTCGTCCTCAGCGCTGTTTCCTCACTGCGTTCGGAGCGCCTGCGGGCGCACGGTTGCGCTTGCGAACGCTCGCGCGTTCGACCTCCAAACGCGAGCCGTAGGCGAGGGCAAGGGCGACCGCCCGCCCGCAGCGATGCGACCGCACGGTCGCGTGAGCGAGGAAAGCCAAGTGAGCGAACGCGAACGCCGGCGCTTGAGGCGCGACAAAAAACACGCCACGTGCCGCGCAGCGGCAGGTGGTGGAGTGGCGTATGGATTTTCGGCTTAGCGAGCAGCAACTCGAACTACAGGACGCGGCGCGGCGGTTCGCGCGCGGCGAGCTGGTCGAGCTGGCGCGCGAGCTGGAGGAGAAGGATGTCTCCGTGCCCGCCGACATGGTCCGCCGCTATGGCGAACTCGGCTTCCTCGGGGTCAATCTGCCCGCGCACTATGGCGGTCTTGGCCTCGGCCATCTCGAGGCCTTGCTGGTGCTCGAACAATTCGCGATGATCTCGAACGCGGTGGCTTTTCCGGTGTTTGAGGCGCTGGTCGGTCCGGCGCGGACCATCGAACGCTTCGGATCGGATGCCCTCAAGGCAGCGATCCTGCCCCAGGTTATCGCCGGGGAGGCGACGGTCGCGGTGTCGATGTCCGAACCCGAAGCCGGCACGGCGCTGACCGACCTGACCACGCGCGCCAGCGATGAGGGCGACCATTTCCTGCTGTCGGGCACCAAGCGCTGGACCTCGGGCGCGGGCCATTCGCGCTACTATGTCGTCTATACGCGCCTCTCGGACGCGCCCGGCGCAAAGGGCATCGGGGCGCTGCTGGTCGACCGGGACTGGGACGGCGTCAGCTTCGGCGCGCGCGAGCAGCTGATGGGGTTCCGCGGCATCGCCACCCGCGACATCGCCTTCGACAATGTCCAGGTCCCCAAGGACAATAGCATCGTCGGAGCAGGCGGCTTCGCGCAACTGATGAGCGCCTTCGGGCTCGAACGCTGCGGCAATGCCACCCAGTCGCTCGGGCTCGCGGCGGGCGCGCTGGAGCAGGCGACCGAATATGTGCAGGAACGGCAGGCGTTCGGGAAACCGATCGTCGATTTCCAGGCGGTTCAACTGCGCCTCGCCGAAATGGCGATGCAGGTCGAGGCCGCGCGCCTCCTCATCTATCGCGCCGCCGCCAATGCCGCGCACAGTGCGGACGGCCTGCCGAGCGTGCTCGATTCGAGCCTCGCCAAATGCTTCGCCAACGAGATCGTCCGCTCGGTGACCGCGAACGGGATGCAGGTGATGGGCGGATACGGCTATCACAAGGACTACGGCATGGAGCAGCGCGTGCGCGACGGTTTCGCCTGGGGGATCGCGGGTGGCACCACCGACGTGCAGAAGACCAATATTGCCGCCGCGCTGGTCGGTCGGCGGTTCGACCAGCGGCGCTAGGCGCAGCCCTCGACGTAGAGGAGCTGCGGGACGAGGCCGACATGGATGTCGGTCACGCGGCCGTCCTCGCCGATCTCGAAACGCAGGCGCGGGTCATTCTCTGGCTGGGTGAGGTATTTCGCGGGCGCGGCGACATAGGTGTGCGGGTCCGATTTGAATCCGGGGAAGGCGGCGAGAACCTCCTTCTCCGTCGCGCCGATGCCGATGCCTTCGACAAGCTTTATCCGCGATCCGCGACCAACGGTGACGCGGCGCAGCGTGCCGCCTTCGACTATGGCGTAGACGCCGGGGTGCGCGGGAGAGCTGTAGATCAGGCAGCTGTCCGAGGCCTGCGCCTCGCGCAACTTGAAGCTGCTGTCGGCAGGCACCGGCTTGCCGACAACGAGATCGCCGAGTCCCTCCGGCGTGAGCGTATCCGCGCTTGGCCCAACGGTGGCCGCAGAGGTGGCCGGAGCGGCGCGAGGCGTCGCTGTCGCGGCAGGTGAACCGGCGGACTGTTGCGTATCCTCGGCCTGCGAGCAGGCGGCGAGAGCGAGCGCAAGGGGAGCGAGGCCGGGGGCAGGGCGTATCATGGCTCGATAGCGTTCCAGCGCCTTGCACGTTCCCGCTTTCGTGAGGGCCGCGAGCACGCCCGCCGGATCGCAACTGCACTTCGTCGGATTTGTCCAATTGTCGGCGCCTACCCGCGGTTAGGGGGTGTCTCGAGCCGGGCATGTTGGGGGACATTCCCGGTTCATTCCGACTTGGGACGGGGCCATCAGGGTCGAAACTTGGGGGGATTTCGCGTGACTGTGCAAGGGCCGACCAGCGTGCCGCAACGGCAAGCCGCGACGGCTTACGCGGCGCTCGTCGTCGGTTGCACGCTCTTTGGCATCGCCGCAGGCCTCGCCGCTTCGGGCATGACCGGCGCCCTTGCCATTGCCGGTGTGCTGC
This sequence comes from Pseudomonadota bacterium, assembly GCA_021794525.1. Classification (GTDB taxonomy): domain Bacteria; phylum Pseudomonadota; class Alphaproteobacteria; order Sphingomonadales; family Sphingomonadaceae; genus Qipengyuania. Next base: position 8,989 of record JAJYQP010000003.1, read on the forward strand.
TGCTGGCTATCGCGGTCCAGATCAGCCTCATCATCGATCGCGGCCGCGAGCGGGCAGGCTGGAATCGCCGGGAAGGCGAGCTGCTGCGGCTTGCCGGCACCGATCCGCTCACCGGGCTCGACAACCGCCTCGGCTTCGACACCGCGCTGACGCGGATAGGGGCGGAGGGCGCGCCGATTCTGGTCGCGCTCGCCGATCTCGACCACTTCAAGGCGGTCAACGATGCCCACGGCCACCTCGCGGGCGACGCCGTGCTGGTCGAGGTCGCGGCGCGGCTGCGGCGTCATGCTCCCTCTGCTTGTTCGATCGCGCGACTGGGCGGCGATGAATTCGCGCTGGTTTTCGACGTTGCCGAGGGCACGGACCGGGCCGAGGCCGAACTGGCCGAAGCACGCGCCGCCATCGCCTCCCCCTATGATTACACCGACGTGCTGCTGACCGTCGAAACCTCGCTCGGCTTCTGCGCGAGCGATGAGGCCGGGCGCGACTCGAACAGCCTGCTCCGCACCGCCGACGCGCGGCTCTATGCCGACAAGATGGCACGGCGCACCCTCGTTCGCGCGGCGCGCACCTCGGCTTTCGCGCACTTCGCCTCGGTCGCCTGAGCGGTGCTCAGCGGCGGCGGCGCGAAGGGTTCCTTCCAGGTCGGCCTCCTCGACGGGCCGATCCACACCAGGCGCGTGAGTTTCGAAACCGCTGTCGGCACCTCCACCAGTGCAATCCAGACGGCCGCGGTGGCGCAGGACGATCTCGGCGCGCCGGTGCAGTTCCGGGAAGGGCTCAAGCGTCCGATAATTGGAGGATAAGTTCGGCCCCCCACACTATTGCATCCGATCTGGAGTGAATTTACCTTGCGATAGTGCGAGACGGTGTTGCCTGCCTAACTAGCCGCCAGCGGGAGTGCATGGAGTTGGTCCGGAAGGGACTCACATCCAAGCAGATCGCCAGAGAGCTCGGGATATCGCATCGCACCGTCGAAGCCCATGTTGCCGCGGTGATCGACGCGCTGCAGGTAAACAATCGCGTGGCAGCCCTGGAGCGGCTGCACGAGCTTGGGGAGTTTGACAACGCCGGGCAGGTTCCTGTCTCTTCCGCCCGCCCATTCCTGCTGACGCCCCACCTTGGCGCGACGACGGACTACCATGCGAACAGGGATGAGGCGCGTTCCCATCAAGTGCTTTCATCGGCACGCGGAGGAAGGTTTTTCCCTCCTCTCGGCGGGCGGCTGAATTTGGCGTCGGCAACGCTGCGCAGACTTTGGATGCTCAGGATCGCGGCGTCGGCAGTGATGGCAAGCTGCCTCGTTATTCTTTTCATTTCGGGTGCAATCCAACTGGTGGATGCATTGCGGTGATGGTCATCTGTAGGGGCTCGCGGAGAGCGGTCGATCCACTACAGGAGATTATCATGCACACCATCGAAGCGCCGGCGGGCCAGGTCATCGCCAGTGATACGCAGACGTCGGTAGAGGCCGTGGACAAGGCAGTAATGTCTCTTGCTCACCTTTGTGCCAGCATCGTCGAAGTCAGCTCGGCCTCGAGCCTTCCGATCTCCACGGCGCAAGGCGCACTTTCGAATGCGGGAGACGGACTGACCAAGCTTATCGCCACGCGCAGCGATCTCAGCCGCGCGACCCGTGATCTGATCAAGATCCGCAACGCGTCGAACCTTCGGACCGTGGCCTTCGGCTGTCCACCTCTGGACAACGATTCGCCGATCATCCCCACCGGTCGCGGGCTGGCGCACGCCGACGCGGCTTGATACGCTTTCATCGATGATCTTCCTGCTCGCCTTCTGGGGCTTTATTGCCGGAGCGCTGGTAATCAGCTGGCGAGCAGGAGATCGCGATGATCGGCGGATCATCGCAGGAATTTCGCTCGCGGCGATCGCTACGAGCTTGGTACACCTTTGGTTGCCGGATCCGGCAGCTTCTGCCGTCACGATTGCCGTTGACTTCGTCGTGCTTGCGGTTGTCGTGCGATATTCCCTGGTGACCCAGCGGCACTGGCCGATCTGGTTTGCGGGCTTCCAGGGTGCGGCATTGGTGTTCGGGGTGGCCTCGCTCGTGCTGACAGGTAGACCTTTTGTAGCCGCGCTCCGCGTGGGCGCGTTCTGGTCCCTGCCAGCGCTTCTGGCCATGACGATCGGTCTGACGAGGGATCTGCGACATGGTGTGAGGCAGGACGCGCGATCTGCCGACTGACCGAGCAGGTTTCGCGCGTCACTCTCCGATCAGACAACACCGGGCCCGTCCGGCCGCCCCATCCCGCGCGACAGCAGGCCGAGCACTGCCGCCACCAGCAGCAACGCGGGCACGTCGCCGACGAGATGGCCGGCGTGCATCGGCTGGCGGATCGCCTGCACCGCCATGATCGCCGCGTGCACCACGCTCGACCAGATGGTGAAGCGGATCAGCGAGAGATGCGCGGCCGGATCACCCGCCGCCCGCACCAGGAACACGCCCAGCGTCGCATAGACGCCCAGGATCATCGCGAAGTAATTGTCGCCGAGCGGCGAGCCCGCGTGCCACGCCCACCCCGCCGGCCAGACCAGCGCCAGCGGATAGATGAGGCAGAAGATCACTCCGAACACCATCAGCGCGAGCTGGAGATAGCTGTACCTGCCGATCATGACGCGTCCCCGCCCCGGAAAAGGCGACCCACCGCAGCGGATACGCCTTCCGCAGCGGCGCGTCAAATCGCGGGCGCGCGAGGCGACAGGCCTTCACGCGGGGTGGTAATCGCGATGCTGCAACTACCCGCGCCACGCCCCCGCCATCGAGAGCCGCGCCTCCGCCAGCGTTAGCGGCGCGGGGGTTTGCGCGGTGGCGGGCGTGGCGGAGAGGAGGGCGGCGGCGGCAAGGATCGGAAACGGACGGGCGGGCATGGCGGATCTCCCTAAGAGTGCGCGGGGAGATACGAGGCGGAATGGCGGATGGATGCAAGCGGGTTGCGATCATCCGGCGGCGCAGGCGAGCGGCGCACGGTGGGCCGGCGCAGGGGGCGCTGTCGCCGCCGCCCCCCGCCCAGGTTCGCGGCCCCCCAAACCCGCGGAAAACCGCCGAAGTCTACACGAAGTCGACACCAAGACCCTGCTGTAACAGGGTCCTGATCACCGTTTGCGCCGCTGCTTGCGCGGCACGTCGCTCGCCTGCGCCGGATCGATGTAGAGGCACCAGTCGGCGTATTCGTCCTCGGTCATGTCCGGATGCTTCTGACCGGCCCGGTCCGCCTCGTCCATGCGCTCGTCCAGCAGCCGCCCGCGTTCATGCATCGCGGCGAGCTTTTCGGCATGGCGCTGCGCGTCCGTCTTCACCGGGCCCTGCTCGGCCAGGAAGTGCGGCAGCGTGCCGTCGGCGATGTTCGCGGTCAGCAGCGCCTCCTCCAAATCCTCGGGGTCGAGCAGCTCCTCGGGGGGCGCGGGGAGGGCCGGTTCCATCGCCCGCAGCGCCGCGTCGAGCGTGGGTGCGGGCGGTTCGGCGGGAGGGTTTTCGGCCTCCGCGTCCTCCCGCGCCGCCCCCCGGTTTTCCGCAGAGGC
>JAJYQP010000112.1:2500-47623 GCA_021794525.1 Pseudomonadota bacterium
AGCGACCTCGCCGTGGTCGATGCACTCCGGATAGGGGAGATGGGTCTCTCGGGCGTGCCCGTCGGCTTCTCCGACAGCCCGGCCTTTGCCGCGCTGGGGCTCGCCACAAAGCCTGCGTTGATCCTGGGACTCGGCAACCTCCGCCCCTTCAACCGGGTGGCCATCGATTTTGCCAGTCGCAAGATCCTGTTCGACGTATCCAAGGCCGACGAGCCATCGCGGCTCGACGCACTGTTCAATCGCTTGCGGATCGGCACACCCTGAACAATTCCGCGACCGATCAAGAGGCGGCATCCCTGCCGAGGTTCGCGAAGTCAGACAGCATCCTGGAAAGCTCTTCCCTGCCATAGGGTTTCACGAGGAGGCCCTGCGCGCCCATCTCGTCGAGCCGCTCCGCCATCTCGCCGTAGCCGGTGGCAAGCCAGAACGGAATGCCCCGTGCCTTCAGGTCTTCCGCAACCCGCTCGCTCGACTCGGTGCCGAGGTTGAAGTCGAGAAGGGCGAGATCGAAGGTCTCGCGCTCCAGGCACTTCAACGCGCCATCGACCGTGCCCTGCACCGCCACCGTCTCCAGCCCGAGCGACCGGAAACACTCCTCGGTATCGATGGCGATAATCATGCTGTCTTCGACGACAAGCACCCGCTTCGCTCCTGATTCCCCCGTCGCCACCTTGCGTTCCCCTCTCGTTGTCGCTCGCCGCGGCATGGCGCCTTTAGCCGTGTCGCACGTCACGAACCGACCCGGTACCCAGAATTCCGCCTCGACCCCGGCCAGCTTGTATTTCACCGAGGCGAGGCCGTTGAGTTCGAACGGGATCGATTTCTCGATGATGGTGCTGCCGAAGCCGCGTCTCGGCCGCCCTCACTGCGCGGCTCAAGCGATCCGGCGCGGCAGCCTCAGCCAGTTCCGGCAGCGGAGACGCGAAGACCTGCGCGAGATTCCGGTCAGCGAGAAATCGTACGTCCGGGGCGGGTCGTGCATCGCGTATACGGGCGAGCGTGGCGCGATTTCCAAGCGCGGAACCGCCGATGACCCATGCGACCCCGATCGGATCGGCATCGTCAGCAAGGCGGAAGCTCTCGATCGGCGGCAAAGTTTCGCCCAGCCCGGCCAGGTCCTGCACGACGAGGTGGCGGACTGCGGGCGGGCGAAGACCGGATTGCAGTCCGCCGATAGTCCAGCCACCTATCGGGCGGCGGGCAGTGTCTTGAACCTGCAGAAATGCGGCATCCTCTGCGCTGCCCGCCAGGGCGTCGCCCGCAATGGCGCTGTCGAGCCTGTCATGGAGCACATGCGTGCACCGCCGCAGGCCCAGCCGCAGCATTTCGTTTTCTGCACCCATAGGGGCGGTGCCCATATCCCTCCCGAGCCCGGACGAACAGTTTTCGGTTTCCGGTGCACCCATCCCGCAGCGGTCATCCACCAAGACACACGTTCCCATCCGCGTCAACGCAATGGCCGACGTGCGTTCCGGTTCCATTGTTGCGCTATAGCCCTATTTGCTTTCCAGCAGCGCGCTGCCCTGCTTGCGGATCGCGCCGGCGATCATCGGCTCCACGAAGCCGAGGGCTGGAGGCAGGTCGATCTCGAAGACGACCTGGGCGTCCTCGATCCTCACGCGCCCGTCGATGCCCTGTCCCATCGCGCGCACTGCCAGCGCCATGGTGTCCTCGTCCGGCCAATGGGTCGAGACGTCGGCCATGCCCCCGGGAATGAAATTGCGGATTTCGTGGCTGCGTGAGGTGAGGCGATGGCGCACCTCCTCACGCGAAAGGCTGTGGGGGATGGGAATACGCATCAGTCGGCGTCTGTCGCTGGAGCGGTAAGCTGGGGCGCTGCATCGGCGCCGGCGCCGAACTTGTAGTCGAGATAGCGATGCTTGATCGCCAGCTCGTCGAGCGATCCTTGCGCGAGCTGGCGCGTGATGCTGTCGATCTCGCCGCTGATAGTCCGGAGGCTCTTGGTCAGCTGCTCGTCGGGCGTTTCTCCGCCGCGCGCCTCGGTGCGCATCTGCGGCGGGATTCGGCGGTAGCTGTCGATCATCTCGGGCAATTGCTCGCCCACGAGGCTGCGAATCTCGCGCGCCTTGGGATGGCTCTGGTCGATGCCTTCGAGCTGGTAGCCAAGACCGTCGAGCTGCACACCAAGCTGGTCGACCAGCGTGACGGCAGGCGCCGGCAAGGCTGACCGCTGCGCTTCGAGCCACAGCTCGGTGCGGCCCACGAGCTGCCTCACATCGCCGCCGCGGGCGATCTCAGCCCTGGTCGGCGTCTTCACTTTCGGGAAACTGCTGAAGATCGTCACCGCGATTACCGTGGCGATGATGGCCGCCATCACGCCGAGAATGCCTATCCCGTTGACGAACGCGCCGACGATCCCACTCGCAAGCCAGATAGCGAAGATCGCGAGAAGTACATTCCTGATGCGCATCTTGAGGTTCGACCGCTTGATCCGCGCCGAACCTTCGCCGATCGATGGCTGCCGCCGGTGCCGCCCGCCGTCGCGATTGTCGCGGAGCAATGCGCGGCCGTCGCCGAGGATTCGGTCGCTGTCGCGGGTCAGATCGTTCACCGGCTCACTCCGCGGTCAGCAGCGCCGATTCGTTGACCTGCCGCGCCGCCTGCGCCTGCCCTTCGGCCCGGGCGATGTAGCCCTTGGACTTCTCGACCTCGGTGCCGAGCAGCTCGACCGTCTGCTTCATGCTGTCTAGCGCCTTCAGCTTGAACGCATCGACCTCGTCCATGGTGTCGTAGATGTTCTGGAAGGCGCGCTGAAGCGTCTCGAGCGGGATGGTGCTGCTTGCCGCCTGCTGGTGGATCTTCGCGGTCTGCTCGCGCAGCAGCTTGCCGGTGGAATCGATGATCCCTGCCGTGGTGTCGTTCAACGCGGTGATCTGGCCCAGCACCAGCCGCTGATTGGTCATCGCCTCGGCCACGGTGACCGCAGTGCGCAGCGCCGAAACGGTGGTTGTGCTGGCGCGATCGACGCCTTTCACCAGCTCGACGTTGTTCTTCTTGACGAGGTCGAGCGCGAGATAGCCCTGCACGCTCACTGCCATCTGCGTCAGCAGGTCCTGCGTGCGCTGGCGGACGTAGAACAGCGCCGTCTCCCGCAGCGCCTTGGCCTTCGCGGGATCGGTCGCGTCGAGCTCGGCGGCCTTGTCTTCGATCTTCTCGTCCAAGGCCTTCGATATATGGATCATCTGCTCGAGATTGCCCATCGCCTCCCACAGCTTCTGGCGTTCGACGTCGATGGCGGCGTTGTCCATCAACAGTTCGTCCTTGCCGCTCGCGAGATTGGTGAGGATGCCCTGGATGTGCGTCTGTGCGCTCTGGTAGCTGCGGAAGTAGTTGGTCAGCTTGTTGCCGAACGGGACTATGCCGAGAATCTTGCGCGTGCCCGACAGCTTGCCGCGCTTGCCCGGGTCGAGATCTTCCACCACGCGGCGCAGCTCGGCGAGGTTGTTGCCGACGCCGTCATCCTTGTCCATCGCGCGCACCGGGCGGTCGAGGAAGCGGTTCGACATTCCCGCCGCCTGGGCGATTTCCTTGCGGCCCATGTTGGTGAGCTGATCGACCTTCTTGCCGAACTCGGGCGAGTTGGCATCGGTCGCGACAAGTTCCTCGACGAAGGAATCGACCTTGGTCTGGAGCTTGCTCTTCACCTCGTCGGTAACCGGTACGAGGCCGGCGGCCCGCTCGGGCGCGACTTGCGGCACCGGATCGGGCGGAACGAGATTGAGGTCGCCCGCGGTGACGGTGGTAGTGGGGCTGGCGGTCTGGCTCGGGCTCTCGCTCATGGTCTCGTCGGTCTCTCCGTTCGGCGGACGGGCCGCCCATCTTCTGTATTAGGTTGCTAAGACACGATCTTCAAGGCGCTAGTGGGAGTTACCGTCATTTGCTTCCAACCCGAAATCAGTTAGACGGCCCTCGCTCTTTCAATTGGTTGCGGGAGGGGGCCAATCATGCCGAAGACGTTTCTCGCCCGCTTTCCTGCTGACGCGGGCGATGTGCTTTCGGCGATTTTGACTAACAGCCGAGATTGTATCAAGCTTCTTAACGTCTCGGGCGACCTCGAGTTTGTCAACGCCAATGCGGCCGCCGCCTTGGGTGCCGATGCGCCGGAGCATATGCTGGGCACGCAATGGGCCGATCTATGGCCCGAAGAAAACCGCCGCCAGGTCGTGGCCGCCCTCAAGGCGGCGCAGCGGGGCCAGCCGGCGCGATTTGAAGGCTATCTGCGGACCGCGCAGGGGGAACCGCGGTGGTGGGACGTCAGCATCTCGCCGGTCAGCGACAGCACGGGCGAACTGACCCACATTCTTGCGATTTCCCGCGACGTGACCGGCCAGATCAACACGCGGCTGAATGATCGGCTGCGCCGCGAAGAGGCGGAACGCGAGGCAGATTTTGCCGGGGACGTCGCGCGTGAAATGCGCCACCGGTTGAAGAACCAGCTAGCGGTCGTGGGGCGGTCGCCAAGCTGCTGGCGCGCCACAGCGAAAGCGCGCACGAACTGGCGCTCAAGCTGGAAGACAAGCTGGTCTCGCTCGCCCGCGCGCAGGATCTCCTGACCGTCCACGGCGACCGCCCGGTTCGGGCCGACCGCGCCCTCACCCAGGTGCTGGAGGCGAGCGGCGCAGGCGACCAGATCGAGGTGCTATCGATCCCGGCAGCCGAGCTCGGCGACGAATCGATCTAGACCATGGCGCTGATCCTGGGCGAATTGCAGACCAATGCCTTGAAGCACGGAGCGCTCCGCAGCGATCACGGGCGTATCCGGATTTCGGGTTCGCGCCACGGCAACGCGTTGAGCTTGCGCTGGGCAGAGGACTGCGGTTTCGAGGTCACGCCGCCCTCGGAAACGGGCGGCGGCGTTCAGCTCATCAATCGCCTGGGCGGCGCGGGCGGCACGCCTCCCACGATCAACTGGTCGAAACGCGGCGTAGTGATCGAATTCGACCTCCGCTGCGCCGATTGATGCCTCGTCTCCGGCTGCGGTGCCGAGGGAATTGCTGACGGTTTCCAGGATCCTGTGCGTCGCGGCCGACCTATCGAGGCACACGACATTGCGGAAATCGTCCGGGAGTGAGTCCCCGCACTCGGCACTGACGAAATACGAAAGGCACCCGGTGGCCCTTCAACTGTTGCGCAAGGGGCCAGGCGAAGTCGCCGCCAAGGTGGATGTCGAGCACGGCGACGTGGAGATGGTTTTCCAGCACCAGCTTTGGGCCGGTGACAAGGTCCAGTGCCGGCCCAACCCCTTCAGCGCCGCATTCGCGCAGGCTGTCATCATATCACAAGCAAGCGCAGGATTGACCGCGATTACAGGGACGCGCTCGCCCGGCACATGATCGGGCGTGGCTGGAGCCTATGTTCGTTCGCGACCCGTGCGCGATGACCTCGATTATCGCACCTGGGTTTCCCGAGCGCGACGATCCCTCCCACACATGGACCAGATCTCGTAACGGTCGGGCTATCAGGCGGCTTCCATCAACCGGATCGGCTCGATCTCGCCCGCAAGATAAAGCCGCTTGGCCTTGGCCCGGCTGAGCTTGCCGGAACTCGTGCGCGGCAATGTGCGCGGCGGCACAAGTTCGACCACGCAGGGCATGCCGGTGACGGAGCGAACCTTGTCGGCGATCTGGTCGCGCAGGCGAATGCGCTCTTCAGGATCGGAGACGCGGCAATGGACCAGCACCGCGGGCGCTTCCTCGCCCGTCTCGGTCTCGACGGCAAAAGCGGCGATGTCGCCGTGGTTGAAGCCGGGCAATTGTTCGACGGCCCACTCGATATCCTGGGGCCAGTGGTTCTTGCCGTTGATGATGATCATGTCCTTCGCGCGGCCGACGATGAACAGGTAGTCACCCGCCATGTACCCCATGTCGCCCGTGTCGAGCCAGACTTCCCCGTTTTCCTTGGCGACCAGGCAGTCTTTGGTCGCTTCCTCGTTGCGGAAGTAGCTGTGCATCACGCTCTGGCCGCGGCACCACACCTTTCCAATCTGGTGGTCGCCCTTGACCTGCCCGTTTTCACCACGGATCTCGATATCCATGCCGGGCAGTGCCTTGCCGCAATTCACGATGGCGCGGTAGCGGGCCGGACGATCGAGGTCGCGCGGCCGGCCCGACAGCCGCTCCTCCTCGACCAGCTCGACGCGGATGCCTTCGCCCGGCGGCATCACCGTTACCGCCAGGGTCGCCTCGGCAAGGCCGTAGGAGGGCGTGAAGGCGCTGGCACGGAAACCTGCGGGAGCGAAGGCGTTGACGAAGGCCTGCATAACGTCGGGCCGGATCATGTCCGCGCCATTGCCCGCCGTGCGCCAGCGCGAGAGGTCCAACCGTTCGGACACATGGCTCTGGCTGGAAATGCGGCGCGCGCAGATGTCGTAGCCGAAGGTAGGGGAATAGCTCAGCGTGTTGCCGGGGTTGCGGCTGATGAGGTCGAGCCAGGCGAGCGGGCGGCGGGCGAAATGCTCGGTCCGAAGATAATCGCAGCTGACCTGGTTGGCGATCGGCGACAGGAAGCAGCCGACGAGGCCCATGTCGTGATACCACGGCAGCCAGCTGACCACCCGGTCGTTCCTGCCGAGGTCCACGCCGGCGGCATGGCCATACAGGTTGTGAAGCAGAGCCGCGTGCGTGACGGCGACGCCGGTCGGGAAACGCGTCGAGCCGCTGGAGTACTGGAGATAGCAGATGTCGTCGGGGCGAGCCTCGGGCAGGTCCGCTTCGGGAGCGGGACGGAGCGCGAACTGTTCCCAGCTTTCGCCGTCACAGCCCTGCTTCGCGGCGGCTGCCTCGCCCATGTCCGCGATCTCGGCAGGATAAAGGAGAATTTTGGGGTCACAGCTCTCGAGCTGGACACCGAGCTGCTCGATATAATTTTCCTTGCCGCCGAAAGTGGTCGGCAGCGGCAGCGGCACCGGCCACGCCCCGGCATAGACACAGGCGCAGAACAGCGCGGCGAATTCTGGGCCCGTCTGCGCGACCAGGGCAACGCGGTCGCCCTTCCCGATGCCGGCCGCGATCAGGCGATAGGCCATCGCGATCGCGTCATCGCGCATCTCGCGGAACGGGTACGGCCGCTCAAGATCCCCGCGCATGTCGTGGAAGTTGAGGCCTTTCGCACTCAGCGCGGCATAATCGATCGCTTCGTTCAGCGTGGCGAAGTCGGAACGGCGCCGCGGCAGGGGGCAATCGTTCGGCGTCGGCATCAGGGCGGCGTCGGTCATAGGCAAGGCGATACCCGTCTTGTTGGTGTTGGTTCTTGGCTCAGACGATTGCAGCGGCTCCCGATCCCCTGCATGGCCACGGCAACGCCGCGCACCGCGAAACGTTTCCCCTTTGATAAGGACTGTGGCACCAATATGGCAACGAAAACGTCACAATCGTCGTGACCCGCTCCAGGAACCACCCGTCGGAAAGCCGAGAGCGGTGCGCGCCGAAGCCGCTCGATCAGGCGGCGCTTGAGGAACTGGCGCTCGCCTATGTGGCGCGTTTCGCGACCTCCGCTGGCCGCCTGGCCGCCTATTGCCGCCGCAAATTGCGCGAGCGCGGCCATTTCGGCGCCGACGACGGCGCAGCCCCGCCCGATGTCACGGCGCTGGTCGCACGGTTTGTCGCAAAGGGGTTCGTGGACGATGTCGGCTTTGCGCGGGCAAAGGCGGATGCGCTGCTGCGCCGCGGCTATGGCGGCCGCCGGGTGGGCGAGACGCTGAGGGCCGATGGTATCGACGAACAGACGTGCACCGCCGTGGCACCCGATGAACTTGCCGGGCGCGAGGCGGCGGCGGCATATGCGCGACGGCGCCGGTTCGGCCCGTTCGCCCGCGAGCCCCGTCCCGACGACAGGCGGGATCATGAAAAGCAACTTGCCGCCCTTCTGAGGGCAGGCCATGAAGCGCGCCATGCCCGCCACGTGCTGGCGGCCCGCTCGATCTACCGAGGTCGAGGACTGGATCGCCGACGCGGCAGCTGAGGAGAATCGCTGGCTATGAACCGTCTCGTCGCGACCTCTGCGCTGCTGCTGGCGGCATGTTCCCCCCAGCCCGGGACCGAGGCAGCGCCTGCGGCACAGTCGCAGCAGGCGTGGACGCGCCATCCCGAATCGGGCCTCGCCGTCATTCCGCTCACGATTTCCGGCGCGCGCGGCACCCATCGCTTCCGGGTCGAGGTCGCGGCGAGCCCTGCCGAGCAGCAGAAGGGGCTGATGTTCCGCACTGCCATGGGCGCGGACGAAGGCATGATCTTCCCGAACAGTCCGCCCGAACGGCGCAGCTTCTGGATGAAGAACACCGTCATCCCGCTCGATCTGATCTTCATCGGTGCCGACCGCCGCATCCTCAACATCGCGCAGGGCGAGCCTTATTCGCTGGACCCGATCCCCTCCGCCGGGCCGGCCATCAACGTGCTGGAGCTGAACGCGGGCCGCGCTCGGGAGCTGGGCATCAAGCCAGGTGACCTGGTCGCGTGGTAGGCACGCGCGCGCTTTTCCTGCGCCACCGGATCGGCTAGGCGCGCCGACCATGAGCATCCTCGGCAAGATTTTCACCTGGTGGGACGGCGCCACTATCGGTACTTACCTGTGGAGCTGGCGGAACGGCGAACAGGTCGGAACCGACGCGCAGGGCAACGCCTATTTCCGCTCCAGGAAAAAGAGCCCGGACGGGCGGGAGCGGCGCTGGGTTATTTACAAAGGCGCGAATGACGCCAGTCGCGTCCCTGCCGAATGGCACGGCTGGCTTCACGGCTCGCTCGACGGCGTTCCCCAAAGCGACCTGCCGCCGCCGCGAATCTGGGAAGCCGACTACACGCCCAATGCGACCGGCACCCCGGAGGCCTATCGCCCCGCAGGCGCGCTGGAGCGGGGCGGACGTCGTGCCTCCGCGAGCGGGGACTACGAAGCCTGGTCGCCGGACGCCTGACCGCCATGGTTCGGGCGTTTCCCCTCCTGACGCTGGCCCTTCTCGTCGCCGCCTGTTCGAAGGCGCCGCCGCCGCCCAAGCCCGTCGAGACGGAAGTGCCAGCGGAACTGCGCGCCAGTGCTGCCGCTCCCGCAATCACGCCAGCGGGAGCCGCCATCGGCACGCCGATGAAGGACCGCGTGGCGACGCTCGGCCTCCTCAACAAACGCAACAACATCGCCCAGGACCTCTCCATGAAGCCGGGCGAGACGAAGCGGGTTGGCGACGTGATCGTCGCGCTCAAGGCCTGCGAGCGCACTGCGCCTTGGGAAATGCCCCGCCAGACCGGCGCCTTCGTGCAGATCTGGGTGCGCGAGGGCCGCGAGGGCACCGGCTTCGGCAAGGTTTTTTCAGGCTGGCTGTTTCGCGAATCGCCCAGCCTGAACGTAGTCGAGCACCCGATCTACGACGTCTGGGTCAAGGACTGCACGATGCGCTTCCCGGGCGAGGAAGGAACCACGGCGCCGGCGACCGGCTCACCTGCCGCCGCCGCGAAACCGCGCTCGGTCCCTTCCGCCACACCGACGGCATCGCCCCGTGCGGCACCCGAGCCCGCCGAGAACGACGCCACCGCCTGAGGGAGCGAGCCGGCGACCCCGTCGCGGGCGGCTTGCAATCGCGCCAGATATTCCGCCTGCGGAATCGCGACCGCCCCGAGCGAGGCGAGGTGGGTGGTCATGAACTGGCAATCGAGCAGCCTGAACCCCGCGCGGCGCAGTGAGACCACCAGCCACGCGAGCGCGACCTTGCTGGCATTGTCGGCGCGGCTGAACATGCTTTCGCCGCAGAACACCCGGTCGAAGGCGACGCCGTAGAGCCCGCCCGCCAGCACTTCGTCGCCGCTATCGCCCGGCAGCCAGCATTCGATCGAGTGGGCGTGACCGGCGGCGTGCAAGGCGAGATAGCTCGCCTCGATCCGGCGACTGATCCAGCTTTCGGCATGCTCCTCGCGCGGAGCTGCGCATTCCGCCATCACCGCGCCGAATGCCGCATCGCAGCTGACCCGGAAGCGATCCTGTCGGAGCACCTTGGCCAGGCTCTTGGACAGCCGGAATTCGTCGAGCGGAAGGATTGCCCGCTCACGCGGTTCGACCCAGTAGACTTCCGGATCGTCACGGTGGTCGGCCATCGGGAAGATGCCGCTGCGATAGGCGAGCAGCAGCAGTTCGACGGGGATGGGATCCGGGGGGCGGGCGGGGGCGTGCATCGCCGGTGCAACCTAGCAGCAACAGGCACGCAATGACATCGGCTTGCCATTGCCGCCCGCGGCGCGTAGGGGCCGCGTCCGGCTGCAGGGGTGTAGCTCAGCTGGTAGAGCATCGGTCTCCAAAACCGAGGGCCACGGGTTCGAATCCTGTCACCCCTGCCATTTCTTCACCTCGTGGTTTCGAGCCGGCCTCCGCCGGCTCGTCCTCGGCGCTGCTTCTCCCTTCTGTCGAGCGCCTGTGCGCGCCGCCCATATCGCGTCCCTGCAGCGCCGTTAGGCGCGCTGGAAAATTAATGCAGGTGAGCTAAGCGGGTCGGATGGGGCCTTGGGATTACTGGGTGAAGCGCGCCAAATGGCTGAACGCGGGGCGGGTGCGCGGCTATGCGCTGATCGTCGGGCTGGCCGCGCTGATGATCCTCGCGTTTGCCTGGCGCGAGGCGATGGGAACGACCGGCAGCGATTTCCTCGCCTTCTGGGGTGCCGGGCAGATCACCGCCGAGGGCGATCCCGCCGCCGCCTATGACCTTGCCGTGCAGGAGCGGGTCCAGACCGCGACCGGCTCGCGCGGCTGGTTCGCGTTCGTCAATCCGCCGCCGTTCCTGTTCGTCACTGCGCCGCTCGGGCTGCTTCCCTTTTCGGTGGCCTGGCCGTGTTGGGTCGCGGCGACCTACGCGCTCTGGGCGTCCGTATCGATCCGTGCCTTCCCGAGGCTGTGGCCGATCGTGCTGGCCTATCCCGGTGCGCTGATCGGCGCGACCCATGCCCAGACCGGCCTCCTCACCGGCGCCTTGCTGGTCTTCGCGGCGACCCGCCTCGACCGTCGCCCACGTGCCGCGGGCGCGGCGGTGGGGGCGCTGATCATCAAGCCGCATCTCGCCGTGCTGCTGCCTTTCTGGCTCGCTGCCGATGCCCGCTGGCGAGCATTTCTCGCGGCCGGAGCAACCGCCGCGGCGCTGCTCGCAGCAAGCGCGCTGGCGTTCGGCCCATTGATCTTCCCCGCCTATGCGACGAGCTGGAACGCAAGCGCAAAGCTGATGCGCGAGGCCGATTACGACTTCCTGATGCGGATGTGCACCGCCTATGCCCCCTCGCGCCACTATCTCGGCAATGGCGCAGCGCTGGCGGTCGCCGGATTGTTCGCGCTCGCGATGGTCGCGGTCGCGGTGCTGTCGTGGCGAAGGTTCGGGGGCGACGCGCACGCCAGCGGTGCGGCGGTGCTGGCGGCGACAGCGCTCGCCTCGCCCTATCTGTTCAACTACGACCTCGCCTTCCTGGTGGTGCCGACACTGTGGCTGGTCGAGCAGGGCCTGGCGAAAGGCTTTCGCAATTACGAGAAGGCGGCGCTCGTCCTGCTGTGGCTGGCACCCTATGCCACCCGCGCGGCCGCGCTTCCTCTGGGGGTTAACCTGATGCCGCTCGCCTCGCTGGCGCTGCTGGTTCTGGTCTGGAGTCGCGGCGGCGGCCAGCCGCTTGCAAAGGACGCCACGCCGTCCTAAGAGCGGCGCGCTTTCCGACATCGGAATCTTCGCCAGCGCCGCTCCCGGTCTTGATCCGGGGCGGCGGCGAACCCATTCCCGAAAACGGCAAGCCCCGTACGTTTGTCGATTCCGAAGGATCATCCGCCGTCATGGCCGACAACAGCCGCAAGACCTCGCCCGCCGAGTTCCTGAACCAGGTCCGCACCGAGGCCCGCAAGATCGTGTGGCCGACGCGCGAGGAGACGGTGAAGACCGCGATCTTCGTCTTCATCATGATGCTGATCCTGTCGATCTTCTTCCTCGGCATCGATTCGATTTTCGGCGCAATCGTCGGCTGGCTTCTCGGCCTCGTCTGACGCGCATATTCACACAGGGCATTTCATGGCACGCTGGTACATCATCCACGCCTATTCCGGGTTCGAGAACAAGGTTCGCGATTCGATCATTTCGGAAGCGGAGCGCCTCGGTCTCTCCTCGGGCGTCGAGCAGGTCGAGGTGCCGACCGAAACGGTGACCGAGGTGAAGCGGGGCAAGAAGGTGCAGGTCGAGCGCAAGTTCATGCCCGGCTACGTGCTGGCCAAGCTGAACATGACCGACGATGTCTATCACCTTATCAAGAACACCCCGAAGGTGACCGGCTTCCTCGGCACCAACAACAAGCCGCAGGCCATTTCCGAGAAGGAGGCCGCGCGCTATTTCGGCGGAGTGGAAGAGGCCAAGGCCGCGCCCAAGAAGCAGGTCAGTGTCGATTACGAGATCGGCGACCAGGTCAAGGTGCTCGACGGCCCATTCGCCAGCTTCAACGGCCTCGTGGAAGAGCTCGATTTCGACAAGCAGAAGGTCAAGGTCTCCGTCTCGATCTTCGGCCGCGCCACGCCGGTCGAACTCGATTTCGAGCAGGTCGAGCTCAGCAAGTAGGCGCCGACCCAGCCGGCGGCGCCCCGCGGTACCGCAGGTTCATCGCGCGCAGGCGGCCGGGCTTTCCGACCTGATCCGGGTCGCGTGGGCGTTTGTCTTCATGATGATCGTGCTCGCCTCGCACCGCTTCAGCTGGAAGCGAACCTTCCGGTTGTGAAAGTCCAGCGAGACCTTGCGGAAGTTTTCCATCACGTCGGTACCGAGCAGCAGCGAAGGCTGTTTATCGATGCCGAAGACCTCGAACGGCGGTATATCGGCAAAAGCGATCGGCACGTTCTGAAGCACGACCGAGCCGAGTTTGAGTTCGCGCACGATCGCAATCGGCATCTTTGAAGTTGTTCCGGTGACACCGGTCACCTCCACTTCCGTGAATTGGCTTCTGTTGCGACTGAGGAGGCGATCGCGCAGGATATTGTTGCCAATGGAGATCTCCGAACCCGTATCGACCACGGCATCGATTCGCTCGCGATTCGCGCGCACCTGGGTAAGGACCAACTGACCTTTGCGCAGTCGCGCGGTCACGACGATCTCATCGGAATATTTAGGCGGCGGCGTTCGTCCCTCGTCTACCGAGATCAGCCGGTTCTCGAAATCCATCATCAGCCGCCGCTCGACCAGCGCGTCCAGCCCCAGCATGCCGTGCGCGCCAAGGTCGCGCTCACGCAGCACGGGCACCTGCAAGTTATAGACCTTTGTCGGACCCACCTCGAGCTCTTCCACCCTCACCCGGTCGACGAGCTGGGTGTCGGTTATCGAATTGAGGATCGTCCGGGAACCCGCAGGCAGTTTGAGCCGGTTGGCGATCCGCTCCCCGACCACTGAGCTATCCGCGCCGCTGTCGACCACGAAGCGATAGGGTCCGGTGCCGTTGATGGTGACGGCAACAGTCATGCGGCTTTCGACCTTGCGCGCGTCGATATCGCTGCCACCGATCGCCAGCGTGTCGTCGATATCGGCCGGGGTGAGCACGGGCATCTTGCCCCTTGCCGTATCGACGCGCTCGGGCGGCGCTTCGGCCGCAATCGCGCCTCCGGTGTCGGCGGCTGCCTGCGACGGCAGGGCAGCGACTGCCAACAGCGTGGCCACCGTCCCGGCCCGTCGGTGTAGTGCGCCCAAGCTCATCCGCTCATGCTACACCCCATCGCGGTTCGATCCAAACACGCTCGACCGAGCCGAAGCGCCCTTCGTCGAGCCCATGGCTTGCAATCCCTGCGGTTTTCGCTATGCGCGCGCCTTCCCACGCACAGGCACCGGGAACCCACGCGGGAGATTCGCCCCAGGGCGCATCGCTCGACCGCTTACCATGAGCCTTCGGCCTGACCGCCGGGGCAACAGTGAGAAAGGAGGCCAGCAATGGCCAAGAAGATAACCGGCTATATCAAGCTGCAGGTGCCGGCGGGCACTGCCAACCCCTCGCCCCCGATCGGCCCTGCCCTGGGTCAACGCGGCGTCAACATCATGGAATTCTGCAAGGCCTTCAACGCGGCGACCGATTCGCTCGAGAAGAACATGCCGATTCCCACGATCATCACCGTCTATGCGGACCGCTCGTTCAGTTTCGTCACCAAGACGCCGCCGGCGACCTTCCTCATCAAGAAGGCCGCCAAGCTGAAATCGGGTTCGAAGGAGCCGGGCAAGATCAAGGCCGGCACCATCAAGCGCAGCCAGCTGTCCGAAATCGCCGAGATGAAGATGAAGGACCTGAACGCCAACGATATCGAGCAGGCGACCAAGATCATCGAAGGCTCCGCGCGTTCGATGGGCCTCGAAGTGGTGGAGGGCTGATCCGATGGCAAAGCAGACGAAAATCCAGAAGGTCCGGGCCGAGATCGACCGCGAGAAGCTTTACACCGTCGACGAGGCGCTCGGCCTCCTGCGCACGCACAAGCGCAAGTTCGACGAGACCGTCGAGGTTGCCATGAACCTCGGCGTCGATCCGCGCCACGCCGACCAGATGGTCCGCGGCATGGTCTCGCTACCCTCGGGCACCGGCAAGGACGTCAAGGTCGCAGTGTTCGCCCGCGGCGACAATGTCCAGAAGGCGCTCGACGCCGGCGCGGACAAGGTCGGTGCAGAAGACCTCATGGAAGACATGCAGGCCGGCAATCTCGACTATGACCGCGTGATCGCGACCCCCGACATGATGGGCGTGGTCGGTCGTCTCGGCAAGGTGCTGGGCCCCAAGGGTCTGATGCCGAACCCGAAGCTCGGCACCGTCACCCCTAACGTCGCGCAGGCGGTCAAGGACGCCAAGGGCGGTCAGGTCGAGTTCCGCGTCGAGAAGCAGGGCATCATCCACTCGGGCATCGGCAAGCTGTCGTTTTCGGACGATGCGCTCAAGGCGAACTTCAAGGCGCTGACCGAGGCGGTGGTGAAGTCCAAGCCGTCGGGCTCGAAGGGCAAGTATGTCCGCAAGGTGACGCTCACCAGCTCGATGGGCCCCGGCCTCAAGGTCGATCTGGCAGAGGTCGAAGGGGCGTAAGCACGCCGAGCGCGGCCAGCGGTGGTCGGACCGCAAGGTCCGCAAGGCCGAACGGCCGCCCGCAGCGCCGCAAGGTGCGAGGATAGCCAAGGGGCCGGACGGTCCCGCCGGCGCTTGAGGCAAACAGGCAAACGGGCCGGTGGAGCGATCCGCCGGCCCTTTTTCGTAGGCCGGAAGGTTGAAAATGCGACCGGTTCGGCCCAAGCGGCGCGGCGAGGAGAGAATTTCATGCGTGTCATCGACCATTTCATCGCCGGCGGCACCGGGGGTGCGGGGGGAAGCCGCAAGCATCGGGTCTGGAACCCGTCGACCGGGGAGGTACAGGCCGAGGTGCCATTGGGCGATGCGGCGCTGCTGGAGCGCGCGGTCGCGGCGGCGAAGAAGGTCCAGCCCGAGTGGGCAGCGACCAACCCGCAGAAGCGCGCCCGCATCATGTTCGCCTTCAAGGAGCTGGTGGAGGCGAACAGGCAGGAGCTCGCCGAACTGCTCGCCAGCGAGCACGGCAAGGTGGTGGACGATGCGCAGGGCGATATCCAGCGGGGGCTCGAGGTGATCGAATACGCCTGCGGCATCCCGCAGGTCCTGAAGGGCGAATACACGCTCGGTGCCGGGCCGGGGATCGATGTCTATTCGATGCGCGTGCCGCTCGGCATCGGGGCGGGCATCACGCCGTTCAACTTCCCGGCGATGATCCCGATGTGGATGTTCGGCATGGCGATCGCGGCGGGCAACGCCTTCATCCTCAAGCCCTCGGAACGCGACCCCAGCGTGCCGGTGCGGCTGGCCGAGCTGTTCATCGAGGCGGGGGCGCCCGAGGGGCTGCTCCAGGTCGTCCACGGCGACAAGGCTATGGTGGACGCGATCCTCGATCATCCCGACATCGCGGCGGTCAGCTTCGTCGGCTCCAGCGACATCGCGCACTACGTCTATCGGCGCGGCGTCGATGCGGGGAAGCGCGTGCAGGCGATGGGCGGGGCCAAGAACCACGGCATCGTCATGCCCGACGCCGATCTCGACCAGGTGGTGAACGACCTCGCGGGCGCCGCCTTCGGCAGTGCGGGCGAGCGCTGCATGGCGCTGCCGGTGGTGGTCCCGGTGGGCGAGGACACGGCCGACAGGCTGCGCGAAAAGCTGATCCCGGCTATCAACGCCCTGCGCGTCGGTGTCTCGACCGACAGGGACGCGCATTACGGCCCCGTCGTCACCCCCGAGCACAAGGCGCGCGTCGAGCAGTGGATCGACACCGCCGAACAGGAAGGCGGAGAGATCGTGATCGACGGCCGCGGCTTCAGTCTGCAGGGCCACGAGAACGGCTTCTTCATCGGCCCCACGCTGATCGACCGGGTGACGCCGCAGATGAAGAGCTACCGGGAAGAAATCTTCGGACCGGTGCTCCAGATCGTGCGCGCGAAGGATTTCGAGGAGGCGGTACGTCTCCCGTCGGAGCACCAGTACGGCAATGGCGTCGCCATCTTCACCCGCAACGGCCATGCCGCGCGCGAATTCGCGAGCCGGGTCAACGTGGGCATGGTCGGGATCAACGTGCCGATCCCGGTGCCCGTCGCCTATCACAGCTTCGGCGGCTGGAAGCGCAGCGCCTTCGGCGACACCAACCAGTACGGCACCGAAGGCCTGAAGTTCTGGACCAGGGTCAAGACCGTCACCCAGCGCTGGCCGGATGGCGGCGGCGACGGCTCCAACGCCTTCGTTATTCCCACGATGGGGTGAGGGTCGGGCGCCTGCGGGTGCCAAGGTTTTGCCTGTTGGCAACTTCTGGATGCCCGAAAATAGGCTACATTGCGCCGTAACAATTTGATTTAACTGCGTTTTTGCAAGATTCTGGCAACGGGCCCTCGTTTGCAGGTCGTAAACTTGTGGCCGCTTCGCGCCCGCACCGCGGCCCTGGAATACCGAACGCGCCACCTCGATAAGCTCATGCGAAGATATGCCGAGACTTGTGGATGCTGGACCGAAGTTGGTGCATTGTCCTCTAACGATGAAGCCCACGCCGCCTTCGTTCAAATCCGCAAGCCACTGCATCGTCATCGCGTGCGGGGGACAAGGCACTCGCATGGGTGGCGACAAGCCGTGGCGCGCCTTGGGAGGAAAAGCGCTGGTAGAACGGGTGGCCGACTGGGCTTTGGCGCAAAGCGATTGCGTGGCGCTCGCCCTGCGCGATAGACACCAGGCTCCGGCGCTCAAGCTGCCGGTGGTACTCGACAGGCATAGCGGAATCGGACCCATCACAGCATTGGCGAGCGCTTTTGATTTTGCTGAAACCAAAGCCTGTGATCACGTCCTAATGGTCGGTTGCGACCAACCCTTCCTGCCAACGGACCTTCTATCTCATCTTGGGTCGGTGATCGGAAGTGCGGCCGCAGCCGTCCCGGTCAACAAAGGTCGGGAACAGCCAATGGCCGCGCTTTGGCGAACGGATTCAGCGTCGCTCGCGAAGTATATCGCCGATGGCGGCCAGTCTCTCCGGCTCTTCGCTCAGGATCTCCGTGCCATATTCATCGATTGGCAGGCCGATGAGGACCCGTTCTTTGATGTCAATGATCAGCATGCGTTGGCATTGGCCGAGCGTCGGATCAAAAGCGCAGCGCGCTGACCATGGCACCGGGCGCGAGCGCGGGCTGACCGGGCGGGCAGCGGATCAGCCAGTCGGCCTGAAGCAGCGCCGCCTGAGCCCCGCTGTCCTGATTGTCGAGCGGCATCAATCCGTCTTCGTCCCAGCGTGCGCGGGTGAAGGTTTCGCGCGTGCCGGTGGCTTTCAGACGGGCGGCGAGGCGAAAGCGGTGCCAGCGATGCGCCTTCGCCTCGCCCTGCAGCCGTGCGAGGATTGGACGCAGGAACAGTGCGGCAGTGACCATCGCCGAGGTCGGGTTGCCGGGTAGGCCGAGCACCACCGTGCCCTTCGCCTGCCCCAACCACACCGGCTTGCCTGGTTTCATCGCGACCTTGTCGAACCGCAGATCGAGGCCATGGGGGGCAAACATCGGCTTGGCGAAGTCGCGATCGCCGACCGAGGCACCGCCGGTGACGATCACCAGATCGGCCTCGCCCAAGGCAGCGCCAGCCGCTTCGACCAGCGCATCCAGCTCGTCCACCCCCGTGCGGCGCGACACGAGTGTACCGCCCTCTTGCGCGACCATGGCAGCGACACCGAAGCTTACGCTTTCGGGGATCGCATCGGGCCGCAGATGCGCGGAGCCGGGCGGTGCGAGTTCATCGCCGGTGGCGAAGATTGCCACCCTCGGCTGCCGGGATACGCAGACCTCGGCACCGTCCGCCGCCGCCGCCGCAACCATGGTGCGCGCATCAAGCCGCGTACCGGCGGGGACCAGTTCCGCCCCCTTGGCGAAATCGCTGGCCACCGCGCGGACGTGCGATGCAGGGCCATAGCCTTCGGTGAAAGTCACATGATCCCCGTCACGCAACGCATATTCCTGCATGATGACCCAATCCGCGCCATCTGGCAGGGGCGCACCGGTGAATATCCGCACGGCCTGTCCCGGCCCCACTGCGCCTTGGAAGCCCCGCCCGGCGCGCGATTCCCCGACCAGATCGAGCCGTCTGCCTGGTGCGGTCGCCCGTCCGACAACAGCATAGCCGTCCATCGCCGAAAGCGGGCGGCGCGGGGCATCGCAGCGCGCGACAAGCGGCTCGGCCAAAGTGCGACCCGCAGCGTCGGCCAGCGCTATCGTCTCGTGCCCCAGCGGGTGAACCTTTGCAGCGATCAGCGACAGCGCTTCCTCGACGGTTATCATTCGGCGCTCCACAAGCCGGATTGCCCGCCTTCCATTGCAGTCACGCAGATCGCACCGATGGCCATGCCCTTGTCGACCGCCTTGACCATGTCGAACAAGGTAAGGCAGGCAACCAACACCGCGGTCAGCGCTTCCATCTCCACCGCAGTGCGCCCCTCGGTTCTCAACTTCGCGCGCCGGGCAGCGCTTCGTCCATGGCGATCTCCCCTGCGACCTTCGACAGCGCCAGGGTGTAGTACAAGGGGATGGGGTTCGCGGTGCGCTTGGCCGCCATCACTCCGGCAAGTTCGACGGTTGCGACCGCGCTGACCTTCGGGGTCTTGCCGGCCCTGACCAGAGCCAGCGTCGCGGGCGCGCACACCAGCTCGCCCCTCGCTTCGGTACGGCGCGATGTCACCGCCTTGTCGCCGACATCAACCATCCGTGCGCGCCCGGCCTCGTCGAGATACGTCAGCTTGCTCATGCGCACACCTCGCGCAGGCGGGGCAACTGTCCGGCAATCGAACAGGGGCGATACCGGCTATCGCATTCGTATTGCAGCACCAGATCCCAGGCGTCGCGGCAGGCCCCGGGGGACCCGGGCACGCAGAAGATGAAACTATCGCCCGCCTGCCCCGCGAAGGCACGCGATTGCAGGGTGGAAACGCCGATCGTGCCCATGCTGACCTGATGGAACACCACGCTGAACCCGTCCATCACCCGGCGCAGCAACGGCATCACCGCTTCGGGCGTGACATCGCGCGGGGTAAAGCCCGTGCCGCCGGTGGTGAGGACGATTTCGACCTCCGGATCGTCGATCCATGCCTGCACCTGGGCACGGATAGCCTCGACATCGTCCGTGACGATGGCGCGCGCGGCGAGATCGTGCCCCGCCCCGACCAGGCGGGAGGCGAGCAGTTCGCCAGAACTGTCGGTCTCCATCGTGCGCGTGTCCGAGATCGTCAGGACCGCGATCTTCAGCGGGTGAAAGGGTAGATTATCGTCTATTCCGGGCATTGTTCGTCTTGTTTACTCCCCCCAGCGCAGGGCATCGGCATGGTCGCCACCGGTCGGTTCGATCCAGCGCCTGCCATCGGGCCCTTCCTCGCGCTTCCAGAATACCGCCTTCGTCTTGAGCCGGTCCATGAGATAATCCGCCGCCTCGTAGGCTGCGCGGCGATGGGTCGATGCGGTGGCGACGAAAACGATCGCCTCGCCCGGCGCGATGCGGCCCGCGCGGTGCACGACGCTGCAACGCGATACGTCGAAGCGTGCCATGGCGTCAGCGACGATATCTTCCATCGATGCGAGCGTGACACCGCGATAGCTTTCAAGAACAAGAGCATCGAGGGAGTTTCCATCCCTGGATTTCCCTCTCGCATATCCGGTGAAAGTGACCACAGCGCCTTGCCCATCGATCTGGCCGGTGAATGCGCGCAGCAGTTCGGCAGGATCTAAGGCTGCTCGGGCAAGTGTGACCTCGGCGTTCATCCTCCCGAAACCGGGGGAAACAGGGCCACTTCATCACTAGCCGAAACACTTGCAGCTGGCGAAACGACCACTTCGTTGACACAGGCCCTGACTCTTCGCGCGGCAAGCTGTGCGCCGAGTGGTGGATGCTCTCGGGCGGTCAGCACGAGAAGCTCGGCAACGCTACATCCATCGCTCGGAATTCTTACCTTCACAAATGGACCCTGAGGTTCTGCAAGTTTGCCACACAGTTCAAGTGTGAGCACGGTTAAAGAGGTTTCCACTTGCGGCATTGTTAGCCTCCGATCGAAGCCAGGTGCGGGGTCGCGCCGCTGTCGCCATGGTGCAACCGGTGGCCGGGTGTCTTGCCCATTGTCAGACCTGCGATCCGGGAAATCAGTTCGTCATGCTGATGGTCAGCCTGTAGCAAATCCCGCAAATCGAAACCTCCATCCCCAAAAAGGCAGAGATGGAACTTACCATCCGAACCAAGTCGCAAACGGTTGCAGCTGGCGCAGAAGTCCTTTGCGTATGGAGCGATTATACCAATCCGTCCGCGCGCTCTGGCATGGCCGAACTCCACCGCTGGTCCTGAGCCCGGTGCGCGCGGCAGACGCTGCCAGCCGGCGGCTTCGAGCCGTTGGACCACGCCGATACCCGGAACATGGCGAGCAGCGAAAAATTCGGCATTGTCATTGGTGCGCATCACTTCAATGAAACGCAGCGACAGATCGCGCTCGACAACAAAGCTTGTCATCGAATCCAGTTCGTCGTCGTTGACCCCGCCCATCAGAACCGCGTTGAGTTTGATACGTTCGAACCCTGCCGCTTGCGCGGCATCGATCCCGGCCATGACTTCCGCCAAGCGATCGTGCCCGGTGATCTCTGCGAAACGAGCGGGATCAAGCGAGTCGACACTGATATTGATCGCGCTCACTCCAGCATCACGCCAAACCGATGCGCGCTCGGCCAACCGATAGCCGTTGGTTGTCATCGCGACTTGGCGGATGCCGGGCACCGACGATACGGCGCGCGCCACCTCTTCGAAGTCCGGTCGGATGGTCGGCTCACCCCCGGTCAACCGCACCTTCCAAAGCCCCAGCGAGGCAAAAGCGCGGACCGCACGCTCGATTTCGGCGACCGAGAGTTCCTGGGGCTTGCCACATTGCTTGCGGTAGCCGTCTGGCAGGCAATAGCTGCACCGAAAATTGCAAACGTCGGTCAACGATAGACGCAAATACTCGAAGCGCCGTCCAATCCCATCGGTGAGCGGGATCACAGGCACTCTGGGCAGCGTTAGAACGTCGCGGTCGCGGACTTGCGTCATTGGACAAGCGGCCCCTGCGCGACGGGAAACTCCAAGCCTTCGACAGCAGTACGGCTGGCAAGGACAGCGATGTATTGCGCTGCCGCACGGCGATAGCTTGCCTCCTCCAGATAGGAACGGATCGAATTTGCGACCGCTTCGAACGGCAACTGCTGGCTTTCCGCCCGACGACCCGCGCGGATGACATGAACGCCGAATCGGGTGCGGACGGGTTCGCCGCACAGCTCGCCCGCGCCGAGCGCAAACAGCGCTTCCTCGAATTCGGCAACAGTCTGCCCTTTACCGATTTGGCCGAGATTGCCTCCCTGCTCCTTCGAAGGGCAGGCGGAGAATTTGCGGGCAAGCCTGGCGAAGCACTTGGGATCGGATTCCAACTTGCGGATCAGGCGGCGCGCTTCGCTTAGCGCCATGTTGTAAGCCAGCGCATCATCGGGCGATGCCGACAATAGTATGTGCTCGGCCTCGACGAGTGCCTCGCTGGCGAAGCGGTCAAGATTTAGCGCATAGAATCGTCTTGCCTCGGCCTCGTTGGCCTCTGGAACAGTTATCTCCTGCGCCAGCAGCGTTTCGATCCGAGCATCCTCGTCAACAAGTCTGCGGCCCTCGGCATCCTTGACCTCGCTAGGGCCGATCCCCAACCGCTCGGCCTCGGCGAGCAGCATGTGCTTGATCGCAAGGGCTTCCGCAGCCGATTGCCACGCCTCCTCCGCGTCACCGGCCGGATGGTTCTGCGCCTCGGCAGCGATGGCGGCGGGCGAGATCTCGACACCGCCTACCATCACCGCTTCGCGTTCGATCACGTCAGCCATGGCCGATCGCCTTGCGCGAGCGGACCACTTGGTAGCCGCCCCGCCACAGATAGCGCACGGGCGCGGAGAGCATGTGCACCAGCCGGGTGAATGGGAACAACAGGAAGATCGTCAGGCCCAAGAAGATATGGGTCCGGAAGATCCAGTGTGAGCCATCGAGCCACAGCGAGGCGGTAGGGTTGAAGGTGAAGATGCCATTGGCCCACGCCATGAAGCGTACCATCTGCTCGCCATCCATATGGCCGAGCGATAGCGGCACTGTGGCAAGGCCGAGCGCGAGCTGGATCCACAGCAGCGCGAGAATTCCGGTGTCGGCAAAGGTCGAATTGACGCGGATGCGCGGATCGAACAGCCGCCGGTGGAGCAACATCGAGGCACCGATGAAGGCGATGGTACCCGCAAAACCGCCACCGAAGACCGCCAGCGCCTGCTTCCATTCGTGCTTCACCGCGAGCGAGTCGAACACCCAGATCGGCACCAGCAGGCCGACGATATGGCCGAACAGCACGAACAGTACGCCGACATGGAACAGCACCGAACCCCACATCAGCTGCTTGCGGCGCAAGAGCTGGCTCGAACCGGAGCGCCAGCTGTAGGGCTCGCGATCGAAGCGAATGATCGAGCCGACCGCCAGCGTCGCGAGTGCGATGTAGGGATAGATGCCGAAGAGCAGGTGGTTGAGATAGGTGTCCATGGCTCAATTCCTCCTGTCGGTCGCAGCAAGGAACGGATCGCGCATCCGCTCGAGCATCACACTCACCTGAGGGCAAGCAGCGTTGGAATCGGGCGCAGCTTCGGCGGAGAAGCGGATTTCCTCCTCTTCCCATTGCTGATCGAGTTCCTCCAACGTCTCCGGATCCTCGGGCGGCGGCATCGAACTTGCGGCTTCCGCGTCCATCTCGATCCCGGCGATGTCGCATAGCAGGGCGAAGAGCGGGGCATAGTCGGATTGCCTCTCGGCAAGGCGCGCAGCGAGCGCGACCAGCACCAGACCGGGCTCCGCCAGCGTGTCGCGCGCCTGTGCATCCGGCAAGGTCGAGCAATAATCGAGGAACAGCGGCAGGTAGTCCGGCAGTTCCTTGGCCACCGGATCGAGCCCGGCCTCGAGATAACGCCGCCGCAGATCGACCATCGCCTGGCCGCGATCGCGGCTTTCGCCGTGAACATGCTCGAACAGGTGCAGGCTGTGCGCGCGACCGCGGTCGAACAGTTCGACATAGGCCTCCTGCGCATCGTAAATATCGCTCGCCGCAAGGCGGTCGATCAGCGGCGCCAATCGCTCGATCGAGTCGTACGGAAGCGCCGGATCGGCGGCCAACCGGTCGCGCAACTCATCGAGCACCTCGACGAGCTGGGATGTCGGATACTGCAGCAACAGCGAGATCAGGTGCAGGCTCTTCATCAGAACACCTCCGTAGGGGTCTGGAGTTTCTTGCGCGCTGGCGCGCCGAAAAGGTTGTGGTCGCTGGATCCGCCAGAACACCCGTTGCCGAAGGAGAATCCGCATGCCCCGCGTTCGTCGTACATATCCTCGGCATCTTCCCGGTGGCCGGTGGGGATGACGAAACGGTCTTCGTAGTCTGCCAGCGCCATGACCTTGTACATCTCCTCGATCTGCAGGCCGGTGAGGCCGACGTTCTCGGCGATGCTTTCCTCGTTCACGCCCTCGACCGTCTTGGCCCGCATGTAGCCGCGCATCGCGAGCATACGCTCGAGGCACTGCGCAATCGGCTCCTCGTCGCCCGCGGTCAGCAGGTTGGCGAGGTATTTGAGCGGGATACGCAGCGAACGGATGTCGGGCATTCCGTTGTTGACCGCGATGTCGCCCGAGCTTGCCGCCGCGCTAATCGGCGAGAGCGGCGGCACGTACCAGACCATCGGCAGCGTGCGGTATTCCGGGTGAAGCGGAAAGGCGACTTTCCATTCCATTGCCATCTTCCACACCGGCGAGTTGCGCGCTGCCTCAAGCCAGGCTTCGGGTACGCCATCCTTGCGGGCCTGTTCGATCACTGCCGGATCATTGGGGTCGAGGAAGATATCGAGCTGGGCCTGATAAAGGTCCTCGATTTTCTCCGTGCTCGCCGCTTCCTCGATCCGGTCAGCATCATAGAGCATTACGCCGAGGTAGCGGATGCGCCCGACGCAGGTTTCCGAACAGACAGTAGGCTGTCCGGCTTCGATACGCGGGTAGCAGAAGATGCACTTCTCGCTCTTGCCGGTTTTCCAGTTGTAATAGATCTTCTTGTAGGGGCAGCCCGAGACGCACATGCGCCAGCCGCGGCAGGATTCCTGGTCAATCAGGACGATGCCGTCTTCCTCGCGTTTGTAGATCGCGCCCGAGGGGCAGGCCGCGACACAGGTCGGGTTGAGGCAGTGCTCACACAACCGCGGCAGGTACATCATGAAGGTGTTCTCGAATTGGCCGTAGATCTCCTTCTGGACCCCTTCGAAATTGTAATCCTCAGACCGTTTGACGAATTCGCCGCCGAGAATCTCCTCCCAATTCGGTCCCCACTTGATCTTCTCGATCCGCTCGCCAGAGATTAGCGAACGCGGGCGCGCGGTGGGGAAGGCCTTGCTTTCGCCCGCCTTTTGCAGATTCGCGTAATCGAAGGTGAAGGGTTCGTAATAGTCGTCGATCTCGGGCAGGTCGGGGTTGGCAAAGATCTTCGCCAGCACCCGCCACTTGCCGCCCATCTTCGGACGGATGGAGCCCGAAGGCGTGCGTTCCCAGCCTCCATTCCAGCGCTTCTGGTTCTCCCAATCCTTTGGATAGCCGATGCCGGGTTTGGTCTCGACATTGTTGAACCAGGCGTATTCCATGCCATCGCGGCTGGTCCACACGTTCTTGCAGGTGACCGAGCAGGTGTGGCAGCCAATGCACTTGTCGAGGTTGAGCACCTTACCGATCTGGGCGCGGATCTTCATGCTGCAGTCTCCCCTTCCTCAAGCGCATCTTCGAGCCAGTCGATCTTCTGGAGCCTGCGGACGATGACATACTCGTCGCGGTTCGATCCAACGGTGCCGTAGTAGTTGAAGCCGTAGCTCTGCTGGACGTAGCCGCCGATCATGTGAGTTGGCTTGAGTACAGCACGGGTGACGGAGTTGTGGATGCCGCCACGCTGGCCGGTGAGCGGCGAACCGGGCACGTTCACGATCTTCTCTTGCGCGTGGTACATGAAAAGCGTGCCTTCTTTCATGCGCTGCGAGACGACGACGCGTGCGACCAGTGCGCCATTGGCGTTGAAGGCTTCGACCCAATCGTTGTCCTCGAGCCCGGCCTTCGCAGCGTCTGTCTCGCTCATCCATACGATCGGCCCGCCACGCGACAGCGTGAGCATCAGCAGGTTGTCGGTATAGGTCGAATGGATGCCCCACTTCTGATGCGGGGTGATGAAATTGAGGACGACATGCGGTGCATCCTTGGCTTCATCCAGCATCGGTTTGACCGCCTTGGTATCGATTGGCGGACGATAGACGCACAGGGCCTCGCCAAAAGCGCGCATCCACTTGTGGTCCTGGTAGAGCTGCTGGCGACCGGTCAGGGTGCGCCAAGGGATCAGTTCGTGGACGTTGGTGTAGCCCGCGTTGTAGCAGACGTGTTCGCTCTCCAGACCCGACCACGTCGGCGAAGAAATGATCTTTCTCGGCTGCGCCTGGACGTCGCGGAAGCGGATTTTCTCCTCCTCCTTGGGACGGGCCAGATGGGTGTGATCGCGACCGGTATGCGCCGAAAGCGCCTCCCACGCCTTGACCGCGACCTCGCCATTGGTTTCCGGCGCGAGCATCAGCAGCACTTCACAGGCATCGATAGCGCTTTCTATCCGCGGCATCCCCTGGGTGGGGCCCACTTCGATAACTGCACCGTTGAGCCGTCGGAGATTCTCGACCTCGTGCTCTGTGCTCCAGGATATGCCCTTGCCCCCATTCCCCAGCTTGTCCATCAGCGGGCCAAGCGCGGTGAAGCGCTTGTAGAGATTGGGATAATCGCGTTCGATCACGGCGACATTGGCCATGGTCTTGCCGGGAATCGGGACGGTCTGGCCCTGCCCCCAGTCTGCGACATCGAAGGGCTGGGCGATTTCGTTCGCGGTGTCATGCTGGATCGGCACCAGCACCACGTCCTGCTCGACGCCAAGCACCTCTGGCGCCACTTCCGAGAACTTCTTCGCGATGCCCTTGTAAATGTCCCAGTCGCTGCGCGACTCCCACACAGGATCGACCGCCGCCGACAGCGGGTGGATGAAGGGATGCATGTCAGAGGTGTTAAGGTCGTCCTTTTCGTACCAGCTCGCTGTCGGCAAAACGATGTCCGAATAAACGCAGGTGGTCGACATGCGGAAGTCGAGAGTGACCAGCAGATCGAGCTTGCCCCTGGGCGCATCGTCATGCCACTTTACTTCCTTGGGCTTCTGATGGCCCATCTCACCGAGATCCTTGCCTTGCACGCCGTGTGCCGTGCCGAGCAGGTGCTTCAGGAAATACTCGTGGCCCTTGCCAGACGATCCAAGCAGGTTCGAGCGCCAAACAAACAGATTGCGCGGCCAGTTCGCCGGATCGTCGGGGTCAAAGCAGGACATTTCGAGCTCGCCCGATTGCAGCGCGCCCGAAACATAGTCCTTGGCGTCGACGCCCTCCGCTTTGACTCTGCGACCGACCTCAAGCGGGTTGGTCTTGAGCTGCGGGGCGCTGGGTAGCCAGCCCATTCGTTCAGCTCGCGCGTTGTAGTCGATCAGGCTTGCGTCCCAGTCGCCATCGGGCGCTGTGGGAGAAAGGATTTCCTCTACACCAAGCGTCTCGTAACGCCACTGATCGGTGTGGGCATAGAAGAAACTGGTCGAATTCATCTGTCGCGGCGGGCGCCCCCAATCGAGCGCAAAGGCCAGCGGCAGCCACCCGGTTTGCGGGCGCAGCTTCTCTTGCCCAACGTAGTGTGACCAGCCGCCACCCGACTGGCCCACGCAGCCGCACATTACCAACAGATTGATGATGCCACGGTAGTTCATGTCCATGTGGTACCAGTGATTGACGCCGGCCCCGAGGATCACCATCGACTTGCCGTTGGTCTTCTCTGCATTCGCGGCAAATTCGCGCGCGACGGTAATAATTTGTTCGGCCGGGATACCTGTGATCTTTTCTGCCCAGGCCGGTGTGTAAGGCACATTCTCGGCATAATCCCGAGTGACGTGCTTGCCGCCAAGGCCGCGATCGAGCCCGTAGTTGGCACAGAACAGGTCGAACACAGTGGCGACCAGGGCCTTGCCATCTGCCAGATCCAGTTCGCGTACGGGGACGCGACGGTTCAGCACGTCGGGATGGTCGGTGCCTTCAAAATGGTCGTGTTCGCGATTGCCGAAATAGGGGAAGCCGACTTCGACCACCTCGTCGTGGTGGCCGTCCATGATCGCGGTCATCCGCAGCAGGGTATCACTTCCCTTGCCGTCCTTTTCCTCAAGGTTCCATTTGCCCTTTTCTCCCCAGCGGAAGCCCGCAGATCCCAGCGGTGCGACCGGCGCCCCGCTGGTTTCGTCAATCGCGACGGTCTTCCATTCGGGATTGTTTTCTTCGCCTAGGGCTCCCTCGAAATCGGATGCGCGCAACAGCCGATCGGGCACATAGCCGCCGTCCTTGGGCACTAGCCGCACAAGCATGGGGAAATCTGAATACTTGCGGCAGTAATCCTCGAAATACTCGGCTTGTCGGTCGAGGTGGAATTCCCGCAGGATCACGTGCCCCATCGCCATCGCAAGCGCCGCGTCGGTGCCTTGCTTGGGGTTTAGCCACAGATCGGCGAATTTGGTCGCTTCGGCATAGTCGGGGCTGACCACAGCGACCTTGGTCCCGCGATAGCGGGCCTCGGTCATGAAGTGCGCATCCGGAGTGCGCGTCTGGGGAACATTGCTGCCCCACATCATCAGAAAGCCGGCATTGTACCAGTCGGCGCTTTCGGGAACGTCGGTCTGTTCGCCCCAGGTCATGGGGCTCGCGGGAGGCAGGTCACAATACCAGTCGTAGAACGACAGGCAGGTTCCGCCGAGCAGCGAGAGATAGCGCGAACCGGCAGCATAGCTGACCATCGACATCGCCGGGATCGGGCTGAAACCGATCACCCGGTCGGGCCCCCAGGTCTTTGCCGTATATGCATTGGCCGAGGCGATAATCTCGTTGACCTCGTCCCACGTCGAACGGACAAAACCCCCATGTCCGCGGATGGCCGTGTAGCTCTTTCGCCTGGCCGGATCTTCGACGATAGAGGCCCAGGCTGCAACCGGGGTACGCACAGCGCGGGCCTCGCGCCAAAGCTTGAGCAGTCGCGAGCGCACCATCGGATATTTCAGCCGCTGCGCCGAATAGATGTACCAGCTGTAGCTGGCACCGCGCGGGCAACCACGCGGTTCGTGGTTGGGCAAATCCGGCCGGGTGCGCGGATAGTCGGTCTGCTGCGTTTCCCAGGTGATGATCCCACCCTTGACGTAGATCTTCCACGAGCAGGACCCGGTGCAATTCACGCCATGAGTCGAACGGACAACCTTGTCGTGCTGCCAGCGCTTGCGATAGCCGTCCTCCCAGTCACGATTCTGGTTGGTGGTGATGCCGTGCCCATCCGAGAAGGGTTGCTTGGCCTGCTTGAAGAAAGTGAGGCGGTCTAGAAGCTGGCTCATCTCAAGCCTCCTTCATGGTGAGAGGATAGGAAACGGGTGCGGGTGCTTTGCCGCGTTCGATATCGTGAAGCAGGCCGCCCCGCCGGGTGTAAGCCCACCAGGTCAGTGCAGCGCAGCTGCCGTAGAAGATCAGGAAGCCCCACAAGGCCGTCAGCGGTGATCCGGTTGCCTCGATGGAGGTGCCAAAGCTCTTCGGGATGAAGAAGGCGCCATAGGCGGCGATTGCCGAGGTAAAGCCGACGATCGCCGCCGATTCCTTCTCTGCCTGCCGGTTACGCTGGGCGGCGTCGAGATCGGGCATCAGCCGCGGCACCTCCTGACGCATGATGATCGGGATCATCTGGAAGGTCGAGGCATTGCCAACACCGGTCAGGAAGAACATGGCGATGAACATTCCGAGGAAGCCCCACCAGTTCGCTGCTTCGATGAAGTAGACGATGCCTACCACCGCCAGCATCATTCCCAGGAACACCCAGAAGGTGACGCGGCCGCCACCCCAGCGATCCGAGATCCAGCCGGTCGCAGCACGGCTGAGCGCGCCTACCAGTGGCCCGAGGAACACGAACTTGAGCACGTCAACATCCGGGAACTGGTGCTTGGCCAGCAGCGGCAGGCCGGCCGAGAAACCAATGAAACTGCCAAAAGTGCCGGTGTAGAGCCAGCACATCAGCCAGTTATGCTTCCGTTGGAAGATAACCGCCTGTTCGGCAAAACTGGCCTTGGCATCGGCGATATCGTTCATGCCAAACCAGGCAAGCACGGCCGATACCATGATGAACGGCACCCAGATGAAGCCGGCATTCTGCAGCCACAGCTGACCACCTTCTGTGGTTTGCTGTGCCGCGCCCCCGAGCGCACCGAAAACTCCGGCGGCGATGACTAGCGGCACAGCGAACTGCATAACCGAGACACCCAGGTTTCCGAGGCCGGCATTGAGCGCGAGCGCATTACCCTTCTGCGCTTTGGGGAAGAAGAAGCTGATATTGGCCATGGAGGATGCGAAATTGCCCCCGCCAAGACCGCACAGCAGCGCCAGCACCAGGAAGATAACATAGGGCGTATTCGGGTTCTGGACCGCATATCCGATCCCGAATGCGGGAATCAGAAGCGAGGACGTCGAAAGCGTGGTCCACAGCCTGCCACCGAAAATGGGCACCATGAAGCTGTAGAATATCCGCAGCGTAGCGCCTGAAAGGCCTGGTAGAGCGGCAAGCCAGAACAACTGGTTTGTCGTGTAGTCGAAACCGATTGCGGGGAGCTTGGCGACAACCATTGACCAGACCATCCACACCGAGAAGGCGAGCAACAGAGCCGGGATGGAAATGTAGAGGTTGCGTCGAGCGACGTGTTCGCCAGAGCTTTCCCAGAATGCTGGATCCTCTGGCGCCCATTCAGTGAGCACCTTCGAAGGAGTGGCGACACCGCCTTTGGCCTCGTCGTGGATCTCCGCCATCTCGGGAAACTCGGGCAGCGAGCGGATGTCGATGCCAGCGGCCTTTTGCTCCATCTGGCGGATCGCGAAGTGCATCCAACCAAGAGCGACCGCAACCAGCGCGAACAGCACCATGAAGCAGCTGGTCCAGATGCCGGTCAGGTCGCTTACCGCACCGAACACGATGGGCAGAATGAAGCCGCCCAATCCGCCGACCAGGCCGACGAGGCCGCCGACCGAGCCGACATGGCCTGGATAGTAGACAGGGATGTGCTTGTAGACCGCGGCCTTGCCCAGCGACATGAAGAAGCCGAGCACAAAGATCGTGATTACGAACGGTACGAGGCTCATCGACGTCGAGAAGACAATGTCGCCCTTCATGCCATGGATTACGTAGTCGGTTGCCGGGTAGGACAACATGAACAGCAGGATGAGCGAAACGCCAAAGGTGGCGTACATCACCTTGCGTGCGCCATATCGGTCCGAAAGGATGCCGCCATAGGCGCGGAAGATACTGGCCGAGAGCGAGAATACCGCGGCCAGCATGCCGGCGGTCTTAACGTCAAGGCCGTAGAGCCCGACCATGTATTTCGGTAGCCACAGCGCAAGCGCGACGAAGGCCCCGAAAACGAAAAAGTAGTAGAGGGAGAAACGCCAGACCTGCTCGTTCTTGAGCGGCTCAAGCTGCTCCTTTAACGTCATCGGCTTGGTGCCGCTGACCTTGCGCGCGGCGAATTCAGGATCGTCCTTGGCAAAAAGGTAGAAGACTACGGCGACGACCGCTGCGACCCCAGCCCAGATCTGCGCGACGGCCTGCCAGCCGAGCGCGACCATGACCCAGGGGGCAACGAACTTCGTCAGCGCAGCGCCGACATTGCCCATCCCGAAGAACCCGAGCGCAGAGCCCTGTTTTTCCTGAGGGTACCATTTGGAGACGTATGCGACACCCACGGCGAACGTGCCGCCCGCAACGCCCAAGCCGAGAGCCGCGAGCAGCATGATCAGATAGCTCGTTGCGTAGGAGAGAAGAAAGGTGGCAGCTGCGGAGGCGAGCATCGTCAGTGGGAACACGATTCGCCCGCCATACTGGTCGGTCCAGATACCAAGGAACAGCCGCGTTAGCGACCCGGTTAGGATCGGGGTTCCCACCAGCAGACCGAACTGCGTATCGCTTAGCCCAAGCTCTTCCTTGATCTCAATTCCGATGATCGCGAAGATCGTCCATACAGCAAAGCAGATTGTAAAAGCGAAGGTGCTCAGTCCCAAGGCGCGGTTCTGTTCTCCAGCGCTGGCGATTTCCCGAGGTGACATGACAAGTTCCTTGAACCCTGAGGTTTCCAGGGATGGCATCGAGTTGTTCCGCCCGCCTTTCTTTGACGTTGATCAATCAGATTAATGCGGGGGCTAAAAATCGAAAATTGGCCTGATCTGTATGGCAAACAGAGAAGAAATAGATCAATCCACGATTTGATAAATGTCAATCACCAGGCTAGATACGTCGTGCAGTGATGTGGGATGAACGGCATCGTGAGAATTGGTGAAAAGCCTGAAATTGCTCGCCTGCCCCTGTTTCGCGAGATGGACGACGCGAAGCGTGAGCGGGTGTTCGCCGGTTCATTCCTCCAAGCTTTTCCACCGCGCCTGACGCTGTTCGAGGCGGGACAATACGCGGATTTCCTTCACGTACTGGTCGATGGCCTGATCGAGTTATCGGCCAGCGGCGGCGGACGAGATACAACGATGCGAATCGTAGAGCCTGTCACCAGCTTCATTCTCGCTGCCGTGGTCAGCGACCAGCCGTACCTGATGACCGCACGGACGATCGAGCCTTCGCGTATCCTACTCGTACCGGCCGCGCTGATCCGCGAGGTAATCCGGCAGGATACCGCACTGATGCAGGCGACCATGAGGGAGCTGGCACTTGCTTACCGCGATCTTGTCCGTGCGCTGGCCGATATGAAGCTGCGCCAGTCCGCCGAACGGCTCGGCAATTACTTGCTGCAGCAGGACGCGCGGGGGAGTGGACAGGCGAGGTTCGAACTACCGGCGGGAAAGCGGCTGCTCGCATCCTTGCTGGGCATGACCCCCGAAAACCTGTCCCGGGCCTTGTCCTCGCTGGCGCAGCACGGGGTCTCCGTTTGCGGCGCGCGCGTGCAGATCAATGACCGTGCGGCGCTGGAAGCCTATGCCCGCCCTGACCTGCTTCAGGCCGAGGCCGAGGTCGGGAGGAAACAGGTATGAGCACACCACCAACCACCCGCCTCGAAGTATCCGATAAAGAGGAAGCCGCGATCCGCGCCGCTGTGCGCAATGCCGATGCCAGCCCTCTCGGCCCGACTTATGTCGTCGCCGGGTTGGATCATGTGGCAGGGCTGGTCGAACTGCGTAGCGATCCGCAGGTTTCAGACCCGATCTACGATCTGCCGAGACCGTTTCACGACCGCGAACATCGCGGGAATGGGTAGCCGATGCGAAGCGATTGCAGGAATGCGGGGTGGCGATGCTCGCCGTGATGCTCGACCCGGATGGCAAGGTGTGCAGCTATTCCCGCTCTCCCGCTGACAGAATTACCGGCAGCACCTGAACCTAGAACTTCGCCTCGAGCGAAAACCACGCCTTGGTGGTATCGGTGGCAAAGCCGTCGGCATCGTAATGCGCGAACTTTGCCATCAGAGTTAACCTCTTGTCGAGCGGGTAGCTGGCCAGTGCGTCCCATTCGCTACCGTAGTCGACCGAACCCGCGGTGGATTCGAAATCGTGCCACATCCCGCGCAGCAGCAAGCCCTTGAACGGCCCGTCGCCAAAGCGATAGGATAGATCAGCATAGAGGTCGCGCAATCCATTCGGCGGCGTGGCCAGGAACTTGTCAGCCCAGCCGTTGAAGGCATGGAGCGTCGCCAGCGGCGTCTGCAGCGCCGCTGCGCCGTCGCCCTCGAGCCGTTCGTAACCGAGCTTGATGCTGGCCCCGCGATAAGAGAATCCGGGTTCGACCAGCACATAATCCAGCGCAAAATCGCGCGGATTGTTCGCCTGGTCGGACTGTCGGGCATATTCGACAGTATAAACCAGCTTGCTATCGCCCAGCGCCTGATTGCCGACAAGCCGCACGCCATAGGTCTGCGAACTGCTGGCCGGGGCAGCAGGTATATCGAGCCAATACCCGTAAGCCGATAGGGTACCGATATTCGCAATATCATATCCGATGCGCAGGCCGTGAATGTCGTTGTCGCGCCAAATTCCCTGTGGCGAATCTGGCCCGAAGACACGGTTCACCCGCCATGCATAGAGGTAGTCGGCGGTCAGGCCCTTGGTCGGCTTGAGCGAAAGGTGTGCCGCGTCGAGCGTCTGGTCATTCTGCCGCCAGCCGACCGAGCCGACCCAGCGCTGGTTGTCGAGATTGACAGCCTGCCGTCCGATTGTTGCCTCAATCACCGAAGCTTGCTTCCAGCGAAGATAAGCCTGATTGAGCAGGACATCGCTTGGGTCGGCCACAACGGGAAACTGCGTCCGCCCGTTTACCGTGTCGTTGTAATCCTCGGGGCCCAGGCGGGTAATGGCTTCGCCTTCGACGAGCGTGCTGAATCCATTCCATTCGCCAAGTTTAACGCCCGCCTTTACGCGCAGAGTCGAGGCAGTGGCGTCTTGCGGCAACCCGTCCTGATCGACCAGTTCGAGCCGGTAGCGGATATCGGCATAGGGCGTGATGTCCAAATCTGCATCGATTTCGGCGTGTGCTGCCGATGGGAGGAGCACTGCAGCAATCAACGCGGCGAGCGTAAGATTGAATTGATTCATGTCCCCCGAATAGCTTCTAGATTGTCAGTATAATTGATCTTTGTCAAAGATCGTTCTCGGCGATCAGTTAGGTTCCCGAGAATGACGGAACAGGAATTCAATCCACTGCCGCCAAGGCGCTGGAGCACTTGGAAGAAGGCAATCGCCGTTTCCTTGAAGATGCCACCTACGCGGGAACAACAACGCCAATTCACGGGCAATGCAAGCAAGGTGCTGCAGTCGCTCCTGTCGACGGTGTTGGAAGCCGGTCCGTGGGCGCCCAACCTCGTCGATGCAGCCGCCCTTTGCAACGTGCGAAAGGTTGTCCGCGAGTTACGGGAGGAAGCTTCGCCGGCCTTGCTCGAACCGCAGCGGCGCGGCGCTTTGCGGGTGGTCGGGGCCTATTACCATCTCGACACCGGCCGGGTCGATTTCCTGGCCGAAGAAAGATGATGGGCGGAACGCTCGACAATCGCGACCGCCTCGAATTGCGCCGTCGCCGAATGGAACAGGCCCCGCCGGTGCTGCGCGGCGGATATCGGCCGTTCTTTCTGGGCGCGGGCATCTGGGCCGCCATCGCCATCGCGATCTGGCTGTGGGCCCTTACTGTCGGCGCGCCGCAGATCGGAGCGCTCGATCCGCTGGCCTGGCATCGCCACGAAATGCTGTTCGGCTTTGTCGGCGCGGCCATAGCGGGTTTCGCGCTGACCGCGGTTCCGAACTGGACCGGCCGCCTGCCGATCGCAGGAGCGCCGCTGGCCGCGCTGGCATTGTGGTGGCTTCTCGCCCGCGCCCTGCCATTCGCCGTGCCCGGCCTGCCGCTCGCCCTGCTCGCGCTGGTCGATGGCGGGTTCTACCTCGCCCTCGCCGCACTTATCCTGCGCGAGATCGTGCTGGCGAAGAACCGCAATCTGCCCGTGGTGCTTGTGATCGCCCTGTTCGGTATTGCCGATTTGATGGATTACGCCGGATCGGCAGGCCTGATCGACTACGACATCGGCCACCGCGCGGGTATCACGCTAGCCGTGACGCTGGTTTCGCTGATCGGCGGGCGGATCGTCCCCTCCTTCACCCGCAACTGGATGCAGCGCGAAAGTGTGACCGGCGGCCTTCCCTCGCAACCGACCCGGTTTGATATCGCGGTGGTGCTGGCAACCGCCATCGCGCTGGCGGCATGGACGCTGGCCGGCGACGTGCCCTCGGCCGGTGCGGCGCTGGTGTTTGCGGGAAGCATCCAGCTGGTCCGCCTCGCGCGGTGGCGGGGATGGCGCACGCTCGCCTCGCCGATCGTGCTGGTGCTCCATCTCGCCTATATCTGGATACCGCTCGGCCTGCTGCTGCTCGGCGCGACCGGGCTCGGCGCATCGATCCCGGCAAGCGCGGGCGTCCACGCGCTGTGTGTGGGCGCGCTGGCAGGCATGATCCTGGCGGTGATGACCCGCGCCACGCTGGGTCACACCGGCCGCGTGCTTCATGCCGGGCCGGCGACGCGTGCGAGCTATCTGGCGCTCCATCTCGCCGTGCTGGCCCGTGTGGCAGCCTCGCTCGTCTCGGCGCATTACCAGTCGCTGTTGCATCTTGCCGGAGGGCTGTGGATCGCCGCCTTCGCGCTGTTCGTGCTCGCCTATGCCCCCATGATGCTGCGCCCTCGCGCGGGCGAATGAATGCGGCAGGCGGAGTTATTTGCCCCAGGCCGAAGCGGGTTCGGCACCAGCCCCCCGGGGCCGATGGCAAACAGCGGATTCGCAGGAGAAAAGGATGGATTTCACACTCTCACCCAAGCAGATCGCATGGCGCGACCGTGTGCGAGCCTTCATGCAGGACCACGTCTATCGTGCCGAGGACACCTATCACACCCACGCCCGGCAGGAAGGCGCAGCCCGGTGGCAGATCCCTTCGGTGATCGAGGAACTGAAGGCACGCGCCTATCAGGAAGGGCTGTGGAACCTGTTCCTGCCCCCATCCAAACACGATACCGAAGATTTTCGCGGCGCGGGGCTGACTAATCTCGAATATGCGCTGTGCGCCGAGGAAATGGGACGGGTAAGCTTCGCGTCCGAGGCGTTCAACTGTTCGGCTCCCGATACCGGCAACATGGAGGTTCTGCACCGCTATGGCACGCCTGACCAGAAGGCCCGCTGGCTCAGGCCGCTGATGGATGGTGCGATCCGTTCGGCATTCCTGATGACCGAACCCGACGTCGCTTCCTCCGATGCGACGAATATCCAGACCTCGATCCGGCGCGAGGATGACGCATATGTTATCAACGGGCGCAAATGGTGGTCTTCGGGCGTTGGCGACCCGCGCTGCGCGCTGGCGATAGTGATGGGCAAGACCGATCCCGATGCCGAGCGGCACCGGCAGCAATCGCAGGTGCTGGTCCCGCTCGACACGCCCGGGGTGGAGATCGTGCGGATGCTTCCGGTCCTCGGCTTCGATGGCGCCCCTCACGGCCATGGCGAAGTGGTGCTGCGCAATGTGCGGGTGCCAGTGGACAATATGATCCTGGGCGAAGGGCACGGCTTCGAGATCGCGCAGGGCCGGTTGGGTCCGGGGCGTATCCACCATTGCATGCGGGCGATCGGCGCAGCGGAACGGGCAATCGACAAGATGTCCGAGCGGCTGCAGGCGCGCATCGCCTTCGGCAAGCGCCTGTCGGACCAGTCGATCTGGGAGCAGCGCCTGGGCGAAGCCCGGCTCGACATCGAGATGACGCGCCTTTTGTGCCTCAAGGCTGCCGACATGATGGACAGGACCGACATCAAGGCCGCGCGGATGGAAATCGCCATGATCAAAATCGCCGCGCCGCGCACCGCGCTGCGCGTGGTCGATCACGCCATCCAGGCGCATGGTGCGGGCGGTCTGTCGGACGATTTCGGGCTCGCCGAAGTTTATGCCGGTATGCGCGCCCTGCGGATCGCGGACGGTCCCGACGAGGTCCACCTGCGCTCCGTCGCACGCATGGAACTGGGCCGGGCAAAGGCTCGGCTCGCCGAGTGGCGCCAAACGGGGAGCGGATCGCTGTGAGGATGACTAAGGACGCCGCCGATCCCTTCGCGACCTTCGCCGCCTGGTATCGCGAGGCGCAGGACCATGCCGATATTTCCGATGCCTCCGCCGTCAATCTGGCGACCGCGTCACCCAGCGGCAAGCCGTCCAACAGAATGGTTCTGTGCAAGGCATTCGGCCCGGCGGGGTTCGTGGTCTATACAAATCTGTCCAGCCGCAAGGCAGGGGAACTGAAGGCCAATCCCCTGGCATCGCTGTGCTTCTACTGGGCACCGCTGGGTCGGCAGGTGCGGATCGAGGGGGCGGTGACGCAGGTCGACGACGGCGAGGCGGACAGCTATTTCGCCACACGCCCGATCGAAAGCAGGATCGGGGCCTGGGCCTCGCGCCAGTCGGAAGAACTCGCAAGCCGCACCGAACTGGTGGGCCGGATAGCGCGAACGGCAGCCCGCTTTGCCGCGGGAGAGGTTCACCGCCCGCCCTTCTGGTCGGGTTTCAGACTGGAGCCCGCGCGGATGGAATTCTGGGCCAACCGATCGGGCCGTCTTCACGACCGTACCGGGTTCGAAAGGATCGATCCGGATCGCTGGCGGCGGTTCCTGATCTACCCTTGATCCTGGCCCTGACCCGGACGCGCCATCACTCGTCCTTCAGCACCGATAGCTGCCGCATCGCCGAGGAATAGCGGTGCAGCGA
Organism: Pseudomonadota bacterium; assembly: GCA_021794525.1. Lineage (GTDB taxonomy): Bacteria > Pseudomonadota > Alphaproteobacteria > Sphingomonadales > Sphingomonadaceae > Qipengyuania. The sequence goes on from JAJYQP010000112.1 coordinate 40,479, forward strand.
GCGGGAGGTCTTTCCGCGCGGTAGCATGACTTCGATCAGCTGGAAGCTGCTGCCATCCTCATACGCGGCGACCAGCGCCTCCTTCAGCTGCGCCCGCGTTTGGACGCGCACGCCCTTCCCGCCCAGCGGCGCGGCAATCTGCGCGAAATGCCAGTCGTCGAGATCGTGATAGGGCTGGCCCGGCTGGAAACAGCGCAGCATCTCCCAGCTGCGATTGTTGAGGACGAACACAATCGGTGCCCAGCCATGCTTGCGGCAATTGCCCAATTCCCAACCGGTCATCTGGAACGCGCCGTCGCCTACCAGCACGACCGGCCTGCGCCCGGTTGCGGCGCATATCGCCAGCCCGGCGGGGACCCCCATGCCCATCGACGCGTAATAGCCCGGTGCGACCAGATCGGTGTCGCACACCTCCAGCCCGACAAACAGACTGTCGCCGACATCGGCAGCCATAGGCATCACGCCGGAAACGGCGAACAGATCGTTCAGCGCGGTCGCCACATCGGATGGCTCGATGGGCGTGTCGTCACCCGGCAACCCTGAGGCATAACGTGGCGAAGGTGCGGCAGAAGCGCTTCCGATCGGCTCGGCAAATTCGGCTAGCGCATCGACCAGTGCTTCCAGCGGGATGCCGGGGTAATTGTGGTGCGAGAACGCCACCGCGCCATCGAAGGCCCGGATCGATACACGCAGATCGATATTGCGATAAGACACGCCAAAATTGGTGTCGCTAAGGATTACACCCATCATCAGCAGGCAATCGGCCCCCTCGATCGCCTGCGCAACGCTCGGCTCGCCCGCCGAACCCAGATAGGTTCCTAGCAACGGCAGGATCTCCCCCGCAAATAGGCCGCGCCCCATGAAGGTGGTCGCCACCGGCGCGCCCAGCACCCGGCACAGCGCCGCGAGCTTGCCTTCCAATCCATAGCGGCGGGCCTCCACGCCGATCAGGATCGCCGGGCGCTTTGCGACGCGCAGCCGTTCGAGAATTTCGCGGGCACAGGCCTGGGCCGCCGCCACATCGGCTTGCGGCAGTGCCATGCACGGCACGCGGCGGCACGGCCGGTCCACCAGATCGCGCGGTATCTCCAGATAAACCGGGCGCGACAGGCTGAGCGCGGTGTCGAGCACTCTCGCAATTTCCGATGGCGCGGTGTCGGGATCGTTCAGAATCGCCTGCGCGCAGGTCACCTCGCGAAAGATCGCCAATTGCGAAGTGAGCGATTTGACCTGGTGATGGAGGCCCAGCCCCATCCGGGCTTCTTCCGCCCCCGGACCGCCCGAAATGACAACCACCGGCGATTTTTCGGCATAGGCCTGGGCAACCGCGTTGACCATGTTGAGCGCGCCCGCTCCATAGGTGACGACCGCCACGCCCAATGTGCTGCCCAGTCGCGCCGCGGCATCGGCAGCATAGCCCACCGAAGGTTCGTGGCTGAGCGTGTAGAGCGGCAGGATTCCGCTTTCCAGCACTGTCCGGAAGAACGGCAGGACGAAATCGCCGGGCAGGCCGAAGATCTGCCGCGCACCGCGATCCTTCAGCGCATCGAGCAGTGCGGTCGCCAGTGTCCTACCATTCGACCGGCGCTTTTCCATGGCCGCAACCGGTGCAAGCTCATGCAATGCTCTGTCTCCACCTGCCGGAATGATGATGCTCACCCGTCCCACTCGATGGCGCCGGCGGACAGGAGAGCACACGATGGCAGCTAATCGAAAAAGATTTTCTGTCCTTGATATTTGTCAAATCAATCGCACCACATGAGGGTATATGTGCAGCAGCATCATACCATATGTTGAGTTTGCTTCGTTTGGATCGCGGGCAACTCGCAATCAGGGGAGTTCGCCATGACCATGACCGCCAAGCAGTTTCCGATGAACAGCACCGCTCTGGGGGGCGCGTCGGTCCCGGCGTCCGGTTCCCCCCTCGACACGCTATTTTCCGGGCGGTCGATCGACTGTTCGGAAACAGTCGGCGAGTATATCTCGGGTGCAGACTGGCGCATCAAGGCCAATGCCAATGTCGGCTATTCCCATGCGGGCCTGGTCAGCAATGTCGCGGGCAAGGTCATCGCCAATTTCTGGCTCGACGCAATCTACTCGCCTGCAGAAGGCAATGCTCACCGCCAGGCCGACATCCACATTCACGATCTCGACTGCCTGACCGGCTATTGCGCGGGCTGGTCGCTGCGCGCGCTGCTGAACGATGGGTTCAACGGCGTGCCGGGCCGCGTATCCTCGCGCCCGCCGCGCCATTTTCGCGAGGCGCTGGGGCAGATGAGCAATTTCCTCGGCATCCTGCAATCGGAATGGGCAGGCGCGCAGGCCTTCTCCAGCTTCGACACATATCTCGCGCCCTATGTGTTTTATGACGGGCTGAGCTTTGCCGAGGTCAAGAAGGCAATTCGCCAGTTCGTCTACAATCTCAACGTGCCCGCGCGATGGGGCCAGTCCCCCTTCACCAACATCACGCTCGACATCGTCGTGCCCGAAGATCTGCGCAATCTTTATCCCACCTATCGCGACCGGCATCTGTTCGAAGGCGCCGAAGACGATGCCCTGCTCGCCCGTGCGCAGGCACGCGACATGGGTATCCGCACGCTCGACGATCTGCGTTTTGCCCATTTCGCGCCCGAGATGGAGATGATCGACACCGCATATTACGAGGTAATGACCGAGGGCGATTCCAGGGGCCAGCCCTTCACCTTCCCCATCCCCACGGTCAACATCACCGAGGATTTCGACTGGGACAGCAAGGTCGCCACCGCCATCTTCGACAATGCGGCCAAGGTCGGCTCGTCCTATTTCCAGAATTTCATTGGCAGCCAGTTCATCGTGGACCCGGAAACGGACGAGCGGAAGCGCAACCCGGACGCCTATGCCCCCGGCGCGGTCCGGTCGATGTGCTGCCGCCTGCAACTCGACCTGCGCGAACTGCTCAAGCGCGGCAACGGGCTGTTCGGCTCGGCGGAGATGACCGGATCGTTGGGCGTGGTGACGATCAACATGGCCGCGCTCGGTTATCGCTTCAAAGGCGATCTGCCCAGCCTTATGGACGAACTCGACCGGCTGATGGATCTCGCCAGTTCGACGCTGGAAAAGAAACGCGCCTTCGTGCAGCAGATGTATGATCGCGGGCTCTATCCCTACACCGCGCGTTACCTCCCGTTCCTGCGCAACCATTTCTCGACCATCGGGGTCAACGGGATGAACGAGATGGTGCGCAATTTCACCGGCGATGCGTCCGACCTCGCCGATGAACGCGGCATCGCCATGTCGCTCGATATCCTGGAGCATATGCGCCAGCGACTGGTTGGCTATCAGGAGCGTACCGGCAATCTCTACAACCTCGAAGCCACGCCCGCCGAAGGCACGACCTATCGCTTCGCCAAGGAGGATCTCAAGCGCTTCCCCGATATCATCCAGGCGGGCAGCGGAGAGAATATCTACTACACCAATTCCTCGCAGATCCCGGTCGATCTGACCGACGATCCGTTCGAGGCGCTGGACCTGCAGAACGATCTGCAGTGCAAATATACCGGCGGCACGGTGCTGCACCTCTATATGAGCGAAAAGCTGTCGAGCGCGGATGCCGCGCGGTCTTTCCTCAGGAAGGTGCTGACCAACTACCGCCTGCCCTATGTCACGCTGACCCCGGTCTTTTCGGTCTGCGGCACGCATGGCTACCTCGATGGCGAACAGCCCGAATGCCCCACCTGCGGAGAGCGGACCAAGGTCTGGACCCGGGTGATGGGCTATTTCCGCCCGGTCGACAGCTTCAACAAGGGCAAGCAGGGTGAACATCGTGCGCGGCGACATTTCACCGAGGATGCGGCTACGGTCGCCAATCTCTTCGCCGGGATAGAGTGAGGCGAAGATGGCGCGGTCTGCCAAGGCGCAGGACGAAAGAGCGGGTGCGAGGCGGGCCGCGCTTCCATTCCACGCGATCACGCCCTTCACCATGCTCGATTATCCGGGCCGCATCGCCTGCATATTGTGGGTCGCCGGGTGCAATATGCGCTGCCTCTATTGCCACAACCCGCAGATCGTCACCAGCAGGGGCGCGATCGGCGAAGATCAGGCGCTGGCATTCCTGCGCAAGCGCAAGGGCCTGCTCGAAGGCGTGGTCTTTTCCGGCGGGGAGGCCACCATCTGGCCCGGCCTTGTCGCGTTCATGGCCAGGGTGAAAGCGCTGGGTTACGCGATCAAGCTCGACACCAACGGCCTGAGGCCGGACGTAATCGCGCGCCTGGTCGAGAGCGACCTGCTCGACCGTGTGGCGCTCGACTACAAGGCCCCCCGGCACAAATTCCGCACGGTCACCGGGGCGGCCGTCTTCACGCGGTTTGCCCGCTCGCTCGACCTGCTGTGCGGACAGAATCGGATTCCGGTCGAAGTGCGCAGCACCATCCATTCTGATCTTCTGGGGGAGGAAGATATCCTCGACATTGCCCGCGACCTTTCCCGGCGAGGCTTTCGCGGAACCTATGCCCTGCAACGTGCGATTGCCGGGCCGGATCGACCCACATTGGGCGACCTGCCCGCCGATGCCCGCCCCTTCGACGCCGCACGGCTGGCCCGGCTTAGCCCGCTGGAGCTGACCGTGCGCTAACTCCGTTTCAAGACAAGGATATGCACCCATGACCCAATCCGTGCTGATCGTCGGCGCAGGCCCGGTCGGGCTCGCGCTCGCCATCGGGCTCGCCAAGGCGGGCATCGCTGTCACACTGGTGGAACGGCAGGCTGAGGACGAGCTTGCCGAACCCGCCTTCGACGGACGCGAGATTGCCCTGACGCATGCCACGATAGCGGCGCTGAAACGGCTCGGCGCGTGGGATCGGATCGCCGCAGACGCCATCCACCCGCTGGCCGAAGCGCGCGTGTACAACGGCGCATCGCCGCTGGCCTTGTCCTTCGCTCCGGGCAGATCGGGCACGCGGCAGCTCGGTTCGCTGGTGTCCAATTGCGACATCCGCCGCGCCCTGTTCGCGGCGGCGCGCCAGCTCCCCTCCATCGAGCTGATCAGTGGAATCAGCGTCGCGCGGGTCGCCACCTGCGAGAACGAGGCACGCATATGGCTGGACGATGGCAGCGACCGAGCCGCCTCGCTCCTCGTCGCTGCGGATTCGCGCTTCTCGGCCATTCGCGGGCAACTCGGCATTTCTGCCCGGATGAACCGGCTGGGCAAGTCGATGCTCGTCGGGCGCGTGGCGATCGAGCGCGATCACGGACACGTCGCCACCGAATGGTTCGACCACGGGCAGACGCTGGCCTTGCTGCCCCTGTGTGAGGGTCAGGCTTCGGCGGTCGTCACGCTTGCGGACGGGCAGGCGCAGCGGCTTGCCGAGCTGGATGAAGATGCGACGAGCGCGGAACTGACCCGCCGCTTCGCCCGGCGTTTTGGCGATATGCGGATGCTGACGCCACTGCATCTTTTTCCGCTCACCACGACCTATGCCCACCGCTTCGTCACCCAGCGCGCCGCGCTGGCCGGCGATGCGGCCGTGGGCATGCATCCCGTTACTGCGCATGGCTTCAATCTCGGCCTGGCCGGAACCGAGCGGCTTGCCCACCTTGCCGCGTCGGCCTGTCAAAAGGGTAGCGACCTCGGCAATCTGGGGGTCCTTCATCGCTACCAGGCAGGCCACCGCGCCGCGACCTGGCCGCTTTACGCGACGACGAATGTCATCGTCGGCCTCTACACCGACGAACGACGCCCCAGACGTCTGGCCCGCCGGGTTGGCCTTCAGGCCGCCCGCCTTGCGCCAGTGAGCCACACGCTGACGAAAATGCTGATGCGAGGGGCCTAGAATGCCCACCGACTGCGCGAGTATTTTCTCGCAACAGGAGACCGAACGCACCAAGAGCATGCACCGGCAAGTGTCCGTCGTCAGAACATTTGGCGCAACTCGCGGTGTAAACTAGCGGAGTGTCGGCTTCGTCCGGGGGTTGATGTCAGGCGGCGAGCTTGCGGTGCTGCAAGCGCCGATGTTCGACGGTCTGTCGCTCGATCCTTTCTCGCTGTTTGATGATGGTCTCGGCCCCCGCCGAAGTAAGCATCTGCAGACGTCACGTCGTTCAGGCTCTCGTGGTACCGCTGGTGGTGGACAAAAGGGTGGGCTGAATTTTTCAATAGCCCGTAAACTCTTGAAGTTCCGACTTTTTTCAATGAAATGATGCCAGAAGAGGGACTGTGATCTTTAAGTAACCAATTGATAAGGCTATAATAGCGGCATCATCGGATACCGCAATTCCGCCAAATATACCGTCAACGGCAATTGCTTGGAAATGAGGACTCGAACCAGGTCCTTTTTTGGGCGACGATTAGTTAGCACAGGCCAGAATAAATCATAGACAAAAGTGTCCGATTGTTGGCGCTGGTTCGCTATGCTGCGCGTCAACGCCGTGACCTCTCGAAGCCGACGCCCTCACAAAAGTCGATCAACCGCCTAAAGTCCTCACGCTCGCCGAATCGATCCGCCGCGCGCCACACCTCCGCAAGCGGGAGCCCGTTGTCGCAGGCCAGCATCCGTAGCCAATCCTCGCGGCACTCCGCTCCGCACTCGCGATAGCGCAAACAGAGGTCCATGACCGTTCTCCTTCCCGGCGAAGCCGCATGCGCGCGGCATGCGGCCTGCCTTCGGCGAGGATGGGTGGGGGAGGGAAAACCGGTAAATCGTCGCCCTGGCGCGGGGCAGCGGGCGCAGCCCGCCACACGGGGGCGACTATTTCCGGTTTGGGAACGAGAGGGCGAAACCCTTGGCGTTCCCCCAAAGACAGCACAGCGCCGGTCAGGCGCTCCCGGAGACGCGCAGCGGATCACAGGAACGGCGCCCTCGCACGGCGCGACGCTGACGGGTGACGTGCCGGCAAGCCGAGTGAGCCAAGGCTGTTGCTTCGAAGAGCAGCGCCGCCGGCGAAGCGAGCGCGCGGCCGACGCTCATCCGGCAAGGAGAGAGGCGAGAGCGCCAGCGGGTCAGCAGGACGACGCCGCGCCCTCAGGAGCGCGTAGCGCGGGACAGAGCGCGTCCTTCGAAACTCCCGCTCAACATCCCCGCTCCTGATCGTCACCCGGATGAGCCGGGACGACAGGCCCGGTCCGCGCCAGCGGATAGAGCGCGTCGCCCGAAGGGCAGCCCACTCCAGTC
>JAJYQP010000067.1 GCA_021794525.1 Pseudomonadota bacterium
ACATGCGCCGTCCCCCGCGCCAGGTCGTAGCCCGCCATGAAGCCGCGGATACGTCCATCGAGCGGCGGGCGGACTTCCCGCCCGGCGCGCAGATCGGTGACAAGGCGCGGATCATGGGCGGCGTGGCGACCGAATTGCGAGGCGGCCATTTCGTGACGGCGCAAGAACTTTTCGACGGACCTGATCAACATGGGGCTCCCCGGGCTGGATGACGAATCAATGTTCGCCAAACGTTCCATTTAATTTCCTACTTGTCTAGGAAAAATCCTACGCGTATAGGATTTGCCATGGACGAAAACATTTCCAGGGATGAGCAACACGCCCGCGGGCGCCTGCAGGCCATGGCGCGTGACAGGCGTTCGAGCCTCGCCGAATTGTCGCGCCTGATCGGGCGCAACCCCGCATATCTCCAGCAGTATGTCACGCGCGGCAGTCCCCGCCATCTCGATGAGCCTGATTTGCGGAAGATCGCCGAGTTCCTCGGTATTTCGACGAGGGTGATCGAGACGAGGCGTTTCGACGACAGCCGGATGAATAGCCGATCGCAACGCCGCGCCGCGTTCGACGATGACTGGGTGGACATTCCGCGACTGCCGCTGGATGCATCGGCTGGACCGGGCGCGGTCGGTGCGCAGGAAATTTCCTACGATCAGTTCCGCTTTACGCGCCGCTGGCTGCGCGAGATGGGGCTGGAGGGTGCAGACCTGTCCGCGATCCGGGTGGAAGGCGACAGCATGGAGCCGCTCCTGCGCAGCGGCGACGAGATCTTCGTCGACCGCAACAAGCGCAGCGGCGAGGGGGTGTTCGTGGTCCGCATCGGCGACGCGCTCCACGTCAAGCAGGTCCGTGCCAGCGCCGCGGGCACCATCGCCCTCATCAGCGCTAATGACGCCTATGCCCCGCTCGAACTCCCGCGAGAGGACGTCGAGGTCATCGGGCGCGTGGTGTGGAAGGGCGGGCGGCTTTAGCGGCTGATTACCCGAGCATCTTCTTGAAGCCCTTGTGGCTCGCCGTGTAGCCGAGCCTTTCGTAGAAGCGATGGGCGGCATCGCGGCGGTTGTCGCTGGTAAGCTCGCACACCACGCAGCCGCGTTCGCGGCAGCGCGCTTCCGCCCAGGCCATCATCGCCTCGCCGATCTTTTGCCCGCGGCGGTCGCTTGCCACGCGAACCGCCTCGACATGGCCGCGCCAGCTCCCGCCGCGCGACAGGCCCGGAATGAAGGAGATTTGCATCGTCGCCACCACTTCGCCGTCCAGTTCCGCCACGGCGAGGAGCTGGTTGGGATCGGCGTCCACCGCCGCGAAGCCGCGTTCGTAGGCGGAAAGTGGCGCGCCCTCGCGGCTCGCGGCGACGAAATCGTCGGCCAGCAGCGCGGCGATGGCGGGGATATCGACGGGGCCTGCGCGCCGGATCGTCAGCTCTGTCATACCGCCCGTTTGCGCCATTGCCAGCGCGGCGTCGAGCCGCCATTTCTCGCGCCATGACCGAACCCGCCACCCAGCCGCCGATGAAGGCGGGCATCGTGCCCGTGACCCCGCTCCAGCAGAACTGTTCGCTGATCTGGTGCACGAAGACGATGACGGGCGCGCTGGTCGATCCCGGCGGCGACCTGCCCAAGCTGCGCGCCGCGATCGCGCAGACCGGCGTCACGATCGAGAAGCTGCTCGTCACCCACGGCCATATCGACCATTGCGGGGAGACCGGCATCCTCGCGAAGGAGCTCGGCGTGCCTATCGAGGGCCCGCACGAGGCCGACCGGTTCTGGATCAGCCGGCTGGACGAGGACGGTCGCAAGTACGGCGTCAACGGCCAAGTGTTCGAGCCGGACCGCTGGCTGCAGGACGGCGACACCGTGACCGTCGGCGAGCTGACGCTGGAGGTCATCCACTGTCCCGGCCACACGCCGGGCCACGTGGTCTTCTTCCACCGGCCGAGCAAGTTCGCCATCGTCGGCGACGTGCTGTTCCAGGGCAGCATCGGCCGCACCGATTTCCCGATGGGCAATCACCAGGATTTGATCGATGCGATCACGCAGAAGCTCTGGCCGCTGGGGAACGACGTCACTTTCATCCCCGGCCATGGCCCGACGAGCACCTTCGGGCGCGAGCGGCAGACCAACGCCTTCGTGAGCGACTACGCGCTGGGCTGAGGCCTACATCCTCCCCGTCGCCGCCATGACCGCCACCACGGCGAGGCCAAGCTGGGTCAGCATCGTGACTACCGTCCCGACCGACCGCCCCCTGCCGAGCGCGCCGCCGTCCATGCCGAGGCCGTGGGCCACCCGGCCCAGCATGTAGAGCCCCGAGATCCACGCGAGCCATTGACCGCCCGCGCCCGCCAGCTCGATGGCGGCGATCAGGACGAGCACAAAGGCCGTATTTTCGACGAAATTCAACTGCGCGCGCATGCGCGCCGTCAGCGGACCGCCCGCATCGTCACCGATGGAAACCTTGTGTGCGATCCGGAGCCGTCCGACGCGAATGGACAGCCAGATGTTGATGATCGCTGCCGCAGAAGCGGCGCACAGCGTTACCGGAAGCACGATGGTCATGGTCTATCTCCCACCCGAAAGGTTCCGATCCGCTACCGGTAGGGAGGGCCGCGGACAATCGCCGCCGCGCGCGTTTTCACCGGGTTGCAATCCGGGGGAATCCCGCTATAGGCCCGCGTCTTCGCCGACCTCGATGGGATGCTCGGGCCACGCGCACTTGTGCGCTGCCGGACCTTCCCCTAGGGCGGCCACCGAAAACTTGTAGAAATTGACGTAGGAACAGGTGCCGCCATGGCCGTCCCCAAGAGGAAAGTATCGCCCAGCCGTCGCGGCATGCGTCGCAGCCATGATTCGCTGAAGGTCGAGGCCTATCACGAATGCTCGAACTGCGGCGAGCTGAAGCGCCCGCACAACCTGTGCGGCCACTGCGGCTATTACAACGGACGCGAAGTCATCGCCGTCGGTCTCTGACCCTCGGCACAACACCTGACCGGAGAGCGCAATGAGCCTGCCGCGTATCGCCGTCGACGCGATGGGCGGGGATGAAGGCGTGCGCGTGATGGTCGAAGGCGCGGCGCTGGCCCGCCGCCGCCACGACAAGTTCAAGTTCCTCCTGGTCGGCGACCAGCCGCGCATCGAAGCCGCGCTCGCCAACCACCCCGGCCTCGGCGGCGCGTCCGAAATCCTGCACTGCGAGGATGTCGTCGCGGGTGACGAGAAGCCCTCTCGCGCGATCCGCCGCGCCAGGACCACCAGCATGGGCCTTGCCGTCAACGCCGTGAAGATGGGCAAGGCCGGCGCAGCCGTCAGCGCCGGCAACACCGGCGCGCTGATGGCGATGAGCAAGCTGGCGCTCCGCACCATGCCCGGCATCGACCGCCCCGCGCTCGCCGCCCTGCTGCCGACGCTCGGCGAGCAGGACGTGGTCATGCTCGACCTCGGCGCCAACCGCGAATGCGATGCCCGCAACCTCGTCCAGTTCGCGATCATGGGGGCGGCCTATGCGCGGATCGTCAACGAGAAGGCGCGGCCGAGCGTTCGCTTGCTCAATATCGGCACCGAGGAGACCAAGGGCACCGACGAGCTGCAGGAAGCCGCTGCCGTGCTGAAGGCAGCGACGGGCCTCGAGATGGACTTCGCCGGCTTCGTCGAGGCCGACAAGATCAACCGCGGCACCTCCGACGTCATCGTGACCGACGGCTTTTCCGGCAATATCGCGCTGAAGGCGATCGAAGGTGCGGCGCGGTTCGTGACCGATTTGCTGCGCAACGCCTTCGCCTCCAGCCTGCGCTCCAAGGTCGGTTTCCTCGTCTCGCGGCCTGCGACCGAGCTGCTACGTCACCACCTCGACCCGAACAATCACAATGGCGCGGTCTTCCTCGGCCTCAACGGCGTGGTGGTGAAAAGCCACGGCAGCGCCAGCGCCAAGGGTGTCGCCAACGCCGTCGAGGTCGCTGCGCGGCTGCTGGAAGATGACATCACCGACCGTATCAAGCAGGACCTTGCCGAACTCGGCGAGGAGCGCCTTCGCGGACCCGGCCGCAACGAGCGCGCGACCATGAGCGCCGCCAAGTGATCCGCTCGCTCATCAGGGGAACCGGCTCGGCCCTGCCGGCCCGCGTGATGACCAATGCCGAGCTCGCCGCCGAGGTCGAAACCAGCGACGAATGGATCGTCGAGCGCACTGGCATCCGCCAACGCCATATCGCTGGTGAGGGCGAAACTACCGCAACGCTCGCCGCGGCGGCCGCGCGAGAGGCGCTTGCGGCGGCGGGAATCGCGGCGGAGGACATCGATCTGATCGTCCTCGCCACCGCTACGCCCGATCACACCTTTCCCTCCTCCGCCACCCAGGTCCAGGCGCTGCTCGGCTGCAAGCCGGGCGGGGTCGCTTTCGATGTGGCGGCGGTGTGCTCGGGCTTTCTCTATGCGCTCACTACCGCCGATGCGCTGCTGCGCACCGGCACGGGAACGAAGGCGCTGGTGATCGGGGCGGAGGTGTTCAGCCGCCTGCTCGACTGGGAGGACCGCGGCACCTGCGTGCTGTTCGGTGACGGCGCTGGCGCGGTCGTGCTCTGCTCCGAGGATGTGGCCGAGAGCGGCCCCGGCATCCTCGCCAGCCGCCTCCACGCCGATGGCGCGCACAAGGACCTGCTGTTCGTCGATGGCGGGCCCGGCACCACCGGCACGGTCGGCAAGCTGCGGATGAAGGGGCGCGAGGTGTTTCGCCATGCCGTCGTCAACCTGTCCGAGGTGCTGAACGAGGTTCTGGCGGACGCCGGGCTTGCTGCCGGCGATCTCGACTGGATCGTGCCGCACCAGGCCAACGCCCGCATCCTCGACGCCACCGCCCGCAAGCTCGGCATCGCGCCGGAACGCGTGGTGGTCACGGTCGACCGCCACGCCAACACCTCCGCCGCCTCGGTGCCGCTTGCGCTCGACGCCGCGGTGCGCGACGGACGCATCAAGCCGGGCGATCTGGTCATGCTGGAGGCGATGGGCGGCGGCTTCACCTGGGGCGCGGCCCTCGCACGGATGTAACCATCCGTCGAAAACCGCCGCGCAACTAATTGCGATTCAAGGATGGCGGGCGTAAGCACATTGGGGGGTCGCGTGATTGAGGAGAGGCGGACGATATGCGTTCGGTGGGAACCCTGACACGCGCCGATCTGGCGGAAACGATCAACCGGAAGCTGGGCCTCAGTCGGGCCGAATCGCTCGCCATGGTCGAAAGCATATTGGACAAGATCTGCGCGGCGCTCGCCAAGGGCGAAAATGTCAAGATTTCGGGCTTCGGCAGCTTCGTCCTGCGCGACAAGAACGAACGCATCGGCCGCAATCCCAAGACCGGGGTGGAAGTCCCTATCACCCCGCGGCGGGTGCTGACGTTCCGGGCCAGCCAGCTGCTCAAGGACCGGATCGCGAAGGGCTGACAATGGTGGAAACCCTTTTCGATGACGGCAAGGCCGCAGGCGCGTTCCGCACCATCGGCGAGGTAAGCGCGGCGCTCGGCATCAAGACCCATGTGCTGCGGTACTGGGAGGAGCAGTTTCCCCAGCTGAAGCCGGTCAAGCGATCGGGCGGCCGCCGGCTCTATCGACCCGACGACATCGCGCTGATCAAACGGATCGACGGGCTGGTGAACCGCGAAGGCTACACGTTGAAGGGCGCGCGTGCGGCGCTGGCGGGCAAGGGACCTGCGGGCGACGCGGCCCCGGTCATGTTCGCCAATGAGCCACGGTCAGACGGCGCGAACCCCGAGCTGCTGCCCCGCCTCAAGCGCATCCGCGACCAGCTCGCGAACGCGCTCGAGGACTGAGCCGCCGTCAGCCCATCGCGTAGCGCACTGCCGCGCGCTTGCGCTGGGCCGCGCCCACCACGCCGAGCCCCAGGATGAGCATCGCCCAGGTGGCTGGCTCCGGCACACCGGCCGGGAATGGGCCGGTGGAGACGCTGAGCGTGTAGGGAAGGCGCGTGTCGATGTCGTTGAAAGTGAGGTCGAACAGCATGCGCGGCAGGAAGCTGAAATCGCGTCCGCACTCCTGCCCATCCACGGGCACGGCGCCCGGTCCGAAGCAATCGTAGTATTGCGGGCCGAAGGTGTAATTCCCGGAGATCAGGCCGCCGCTTTCGCTCAGTTGAATCTGTACCGGTCCAAAATCGCTGGCGGTGCAGTTGCCACCGGTTACGATGGCGCACGTCAGAACCGTGTCGTCGATTCCGTTGGCGACATCGAAAACCCCGGGCGAGATTTCCACGTAGAAGCTCGATATCACCTGACCTGTTTCAAGATTCTCCAGCCTGATCGAGGCGAAGGAGGCGGCGCCGAAGTCGAGGGTGAAATACTCGCCGGGGTTCAGGACGAAATTGAATGGCGTGTTGCTGTCGTGAAACCCGTTGGTGACGGTGACGCCGGCCTGGGCGGGTGCAGCGACGGATGTGGCCAGAGCGGTCGCGCAGGCAAGCGCAGTGATGCGGAAAACGGCATGGTCCATGATCGGTCCCCCTCGGACGATGGATGAGAAGGCGACCTTGTCGTTATGGGCAGGGCCATAGCGGATCGGGCCGATGCTGGCAATTCGACCGGCGCGAGCCAGTGCGCTACTCCGCAGCCAGCAGTTCCTCCGCCGCGCCGAGATCGACGCTGACGAGGCGGCTGACGCCTTTCTCCACCATGGTCACGCCGAACAGGCGATGCATCCGGCTCATGGTCACGGCATTGTGCGTGACGATGAGGTAGCGGGTGGCGGTATCGGCGACCATGGTATCCAGCAGGTCGCAGAACCGCTCGATATTGGCGTCGTCGAGCGGGGCGTCGACCTCGTCCAGCACGCAGATCGGCGCGGGATTGGTCAGGAATAGCGCGAAGATCAGCGCGACCGCGGTTAGCGCCTGCTCGCCGCCGGACAGCAGCGTCAGCGACTGGAGACGCTTGCCGGGCGGCTGGGCGAAGATCTCGAGCCCCGCGTCGAGCGGATCGTCGCTGTCGATCAGCGCGAGATGCGCCTGCCCGCCTTCGAACAGCCGGGTGAACAGGCGGCGGAAGTGCCCGTCGACCTGCTCGAAAGCCTCGCGCAGCCGCTCGCGCCCCTCGCGGTTGAGGTTGCCGATCGAGCCGCGGAGCCGGTGGACAGCCTCGGTCAGCTCGGCCTGTTCGGCGGCGCTGCTGCCATGCTCGGCCTCGATCCGGGCGAGTTCCTCGGCCGCGACGAGATTGACCGGGCCGATACGTTCGCGCGCGGCGGCAAGACGCTCCATCTCCTCGTTCTCGGCTTCGGCGCCGGAGACGCCGTCGGCGGCGAAACCGAAGCGTTCGGGAAGCAGCGGCGGCGGGCACTGAAAGCGCTCGCCGGAGAGCCGCGCCATCTCGAGCCTGCGCGCATCCTCGTTCTCGGCGCGGGCGGCGAGCCCGGCGCGGGTCTCGCGCGCCTCGGCCAGCGCCTCGGTCGCGGCGGCGGCGGCGCGTTCCGCCTCGGTCGCGCGGTCCTGCGCTGTTTTCGCCTCCGCCTCGGCCTCCTCAAGCGCCGTCGCGATGCGAGTGCGGACCTGGTCGCCCTGCTCGATCTCGCGTAGCAGCCCCTCCGGCCTCGCGGCGACGACCGCGCGTTCTTCCTCGATTTCCGCCAATCTCCGGGCCATTTCCGCCAGACGCTTGGCGGCATCGCCGCTGCGCCCCTGCCAGCCGGCAATATCGGCGCGCTGGGCGTTGGCCCGCTCGCGCGCAACCGCCAACGCCTGGTCGTGCGCGGCGAGCGCGGCCATCGCGCCTTGCAGTGCGGAGCGGGCCGCCTCGTTCCGGGCGCGCGCGGTTTCGAGCGCGGCTCGGCCCGCCTCGGGATCGGGGAGAGCGCTGCGCTTGGCCTCCGCCGCCTCGGCATCGCGGCGCGCCAGCGCCAGCGCGTCGGCGTGTTCGGCGGTCTGGCGGTCGAGTTCGGCGAGCCGTCCGACGGTCCGCTCGCGTGCTGCCTCCGCCTGGTCGAGGGCTCGCAGCGCGGCGCGTTCGGCGTCGGCGGCTTCGGCCACCGCCCGTTCTGCGCCGACGAGATCGCGCTGGAGCTGGCCGAGTTCCTCCGCCGCTGCCGCCTGCGCGGCCTCGGCGCTGGCCACCGCCTCGCGCAGCGGCGGCAGCTGGGCGTCGAGGTCGCGGAAGCGGTTCTCCGCCTCCAGCCGCGCCGCTTCCGCCGCGCCCCCCGAATCGCCGAGACTGCGCGCGACGAAGCCGTCCCAGCGCCGCAGCGCGCCCTCGCGGGTCACCAGCCATTCGCCGGGAGCAAGATCGCGATCATCGTCCACGTCGGCGACATGGACCAGCGCCAGGCGTGCAGCTAATTCACAAGGTAAATCAATGACATAGTCAGCGAGACTGTGCTCGACCCGCGCGGGGGCATCGGCTCCGGTCCAGAACCGCCCTTCGGCCCCGCCCGCCGCGCCGAGGAGCGCCTTGCCGTCGCGCCCCAGCACCGCCGCGAGCGCGCGTTCATAGCCCTTCGCTGCCCGCACCGCGTCGAGCGCCTGCCGCTGGCCCGCGCGCTTCTCGGCCGCCTTCGCACGAGCTTCGCGGTCGCGGGCGAGCGCGCTGTGCTCGCGTTCGATCCCGGCGAGTTCGGCGCGCGTGGACGCGAGCGCGGAGCCGGTCTCGTCGCGCGCGGCCTGCAACTGGGCCTTGCGCGCCTGCATCCCCTCCAGCTTTGCGCGGGCGAGCACGATCGCATTCGCAGCGGCCTGCGCCTTGGCGCGCGCTGCATTGACCGCCGCCGCTCCATCACCCTGCGCCAGCAGGGCGGCGCGCTGTTCGGCCATGCGGCTGGCCTCCGCCTCGATCCGGGCGCGGCGTTGCACGGCCTGCGCGATCTCTGCCTCGACCACGCGCCATTCGGCTTCGACCCCGGCATTGTCGGCGGTGGCCCTGGCGAGCGCGAGTTCGGCGGCACGGCCCGCGCCTTCCGCGGCCTCCACAGCACGGACGAGGGCGGGGCGGGCCCCTTCCGCTTCCTCCAGCGCGGCTGTGCCGGTAGCGAGCTCCTTCTCCAGCCGCGCCAGTGCCTCGGCGGCGTCATGTGTCAGCCGGTCGGCCTCGCCGCGATCCTCCTCGAGCCGGCGGCGCTGGCGGTCGAGATCGGCGAGGCGCTGCTCGGCCGCCTCGAGCCGGGTCGTCAGCGCGGCCATTCGGTGCCCGTGGGCGCTGGCATCGTCGCGGCGGTCGGCAAGCTCGTCGCGCGCTTCTGCCAGAGCCTCGGCGGCGGCGCGCTGGGCGGCCTGGGCGTTGGCGGAGGCGGCCTGCGCCTCGATCACCGGCGCATCGGCGGCGCTGGCGGCGCGCCTGGCGGCCTCCGCGGCCTCAGCCGCATCGCGCCAGCGGGCAAAGACCACCCGCGCCTCGACCCCGCGCAATTGATCGGTCAGCGCCGTGTAGCGTTCCGCCTGCTTGGCCTGCCGCCGGAGGCTGGCGATCTGGCTGTCGAGCCCGGCCATCAGGTCTTCCAGCCGGGCGAGATTGGCCTCGGTCTGGCGCAGCTTCGATTCGGCGTCGCGACGGCGGACGTGGAGGCCGGCGATGCCCGCCGCCTCCTCCAGCATCATGCGGCGTTCTTCGGGCTTCGCGGCGATGACCTGCGCGATCTTGCCCTGGCTGACGAGCGCCGGGCTGTGCGCGCCGGTGGCCGCATCGGCAAAGGTCAGCGCCACATCCTTGGCGCGCACGTCTCGCCCGTTGACGCGGTAGGCACTGCCCGCGCCGCGCTCGATGCGGCGGACGACCTCCAGCTCCTCGCCCGCGCCGTCCGCGCCGCTGAGGACGACCTCGGCGAAATCGCGCGGCGGGCGGGTGGCGGTGCCCGCGAAGATCACGTCCTCCATCCCGCCGGAACGCAGCGACTTCGCGCTGGTCTCGCCCATGACCCAGCGGATCGCTTCGAGGAGGTTGGACTTGCCGCAGCCATTGGGGCCGACGACGCCGGTCAGCCCCGGTTCGATGCGCAGCGTGGCGGGCTCGACGAAGCTCTTGAAGCCGCTCAACCTCAGCTGGTGGAGCTGCATCGCCGTCGTCCCGCCCCCTTGCCGGTCCCTACCGGGCGCCGGCGCGCTGGAGCACGGGTTCGAGGCTCGCCCAGCTGTTCACGCCGTCGAGCTTGTTGCCGTTGAGCGCGAAGGTCGGCGTGCCATTCACCCCGTCGCGATTGGCATAGGTGTCGGTCTGCTTGGCCAGCGCCTCCAGTGCGGGAACGTCGGCAAGGCAGGCCTTGGCCTGGTCGGCGCTGATGCCGCGGCTGGCGAAGAAATCGTAGAAGCCGCCGATCTGCGCCATCGCGTTGAAGCGCTGGTCCATCGGCAGGCTCATCGCCTGTTCGACCGCGGCCTGGTTGCTCTGGAGCGGGCCGACGAGCGACTGGACATTGTGCCACACCTGGTCGGAGAGCGGGATCACCGCTTCCTTCGTGCCGCAGCGCGCCATCTGTGCCAGCACGATATCGACCGGGCCGTGGACGGCGAAGTTCCGGAGCTCGAAACTGACGCGGCCGCTGTCGACATATTTGCTCAGCAGCGGCTCCATCCCCTCGACCGCGAAGGCGGCGCAGGTCGGGCAGGTGAGCGAGCCGTATTCGACCAGCTTGATCGGCGCGTTGGGGTTGCCGACCATGTGGCCGCCGTCCGCGGTCACGGTCACCGTATCGCGCCAGGCGGTGCCTGCGGGGGCGGGCACGGCGGCGACGGGCGCGGCCTGCGCCGAAGGATCGGTCGCGGTCTTGTCCCCGCAGGCGGCGAGCGCCAGCGCGAGCGGGGCCGCCACGGCCAGCGAGAGGGCGCTCTTGAGGGAAAGCTTGATCATGGTTCCGGTCGACTCCTCGTAAGGGGGGAAGGCTAACCGAGCGCCCGCCGGGGCAAAAGCGCATCGGGGCGGTTGTGAACAGCCGCAGGCCGATGGCAGCCCGCGGCGGGCGGATGTCAGTCCAGCTTCTCCAGCACCGGGCGCAGCGTGTCCCAGCTGTAGACCCCGTCGAGCAGCTTGCCGTTCAGCACGAAGCTGGGCGTGCCCTTGAGGTCGAAGGTCTCGACATCGCGCTGGGTCGCGGCGGCCAGCGCATTGGCCTTGGCATCGTCGGCGAGGCAGCGGTCGAGCGCGGTACGGGTGTAGCCCCGCGCCTCCAGGATATCGTAGAAACCGAGGTCGCTGGCGATCGCCCGCCAGCGCGCGGCATTGGTGCCGAAGTTCCAGCGGGTACGCTGCGCCTGCGTCGCCTTGCGCGCGGTTTCCAGCCATTCGGGCTGCTTCGCCATGATCGCTTCGTGATTGCCGGGGAATTTCTCCGGCTCTCCGCAATTGGTGAGGAGCGCGGCGGTCAGGTCCACCGGATCGCGCAGCAGGTGGCGGATCTCGTAGCTGACATTGCCCTGCGGCACGAGCAGCGCGCGGATCGCCACATCGCCGGTGCGGCTGAATTCGTAGCAGTGCGAGCAGGTGTAGCTGACGAATTCGACCAGCTTCTGCGCCGCATCGGGATTGCCGAGCACGTGGCCGTTGTCGCGCAGTTCGACGGTGGTCTGCCAGTTGGGGCCCTGCGACTGCGGGCGAGCGGGCGGCGCGGCGCGCTTGCGCGTCTGCGCGGCGTCGGCGGCGACCGCGAGGCTGGCGAGGGCAAGGGCACCGGCGAGCGGCGCAGCGATACGGAAGAAGGATTTCATCGGTGTGGCTCTAGCGGTTCCTGTCGTCGTCACCAAGCCCGCGCGCGAGCGATTCGAGCACCGCGCGCAGCTCTGCATCGCCGATATCGCGCAAACCGGCACCCAATTCCATCGGTATCGGCTTGAGCGAGGGCGGCGCTTTCGCGCACTCCCTGTCCTGCGGCGGCTTAACCGCGCCTTGCCGCAGCTTGACGCGGGCGACGGCGCGGTAGCCGAAGAAGCGATTTACCCGCTCCATGATCTCGGGGATCACGTGCTGGATCAGCGGGGCGTGGGCCGGGGTGACGACGAGCTCGAGAATGCCTTCCGATTTCTCGCCGGGTGGGAAGCGGATCGCCTCGGGCGCGCAGACGCGGGCGTGCGCCTCGCCCACGATTTCCGGCCAGCGGGTGACGACCGAGGACTGGACGAAGCCGAAGCGGCGGAAGGCGGTGCGCCCGATCTGCGGCATGAGTTCGGCAATGGGCTTCGCCGCCCCGCCGCGCGGACGCTGGTAAGGCTTGACGGGTTTCCGTTCACCTACCGCTTCGCTGCTTGAGGTGGGTTTCCTTGCACCTACCGCTGCGCTGCTTGAGGTGGGCGTCTTCCCCGCCTGTTTTGTCTTGTCGCGTTCCATGGGCCCGGGCCTCATGCCATAGCGCCGCCATGCCCGCCAGCATCTCCCGCCTGCTTCTCGACTGGTACGATGCCCATGCCCGCGACCTGCCGTGGCGGGCGCGGCCGGGGGAGCCGGCGCCGGACCCCTATCGTGTG
>JAJYQP010000017.1 GCA_021794525.1 Pseudomonadota bacterium
TCGCCAGCTCGATTTCCTTGCCATCCTGGCGGCGGAGGAAGAAGGTTTCTGCGCCGCCGGGCTTGATACCACCGACGCGGGCGATGATCTCCGACGCGCGATAGTCGCGGTCGAGCGGGATGAGGCCCGGGTTGCCGACCGCGCCCAGCACGGTGACGTAGCTGCTGGCAATCGAGGCGACGGTCACCTGGATCGCCGGCTTCACGTAATAGCCGCCGGCCTCCAGCTTCTGCGCGATCTCGCGGCCCAGCTGGAGCAGGTTCTTGCCCTTGGCGACCACCGTGTTGATGTAGGGTAGCTCGATCGTACCGTCCGCCTGCACCATCACCCGGGCGCGGTACTCATCGCCGCCGACGAGGACCACATCGAGCGAGTCGCCGACGCCGACGATGTAGCCGTCCTTCAGTGCCGGACCCTGCTCAGCTGCAACTGCGGCAGGTGCGGGTGCCGGAGCAGGCGTCCCCGCATTCTGCGCTTGAATGGCCGCAGGCAGCACGAGGGTGGCCAAAGCGGCGCAAGCGCCGGCCAGTTTCGAAAAAGCGTTCATCAGTACAGGACCCCTAGATTCTGAACAGCAGCCCCACCGCCGCGTAGTAATTGTCGTAATTGAAAGCGAAAGCATCTGCGCGCCGGTTCTGATAGCCCGTATCGAACGTCAGGCTCATGCGCCGGTTCAAGTTGTATGTCGCGCCGGCGAAGATATCGTGCTGCGTTTGACTGGTTATGAACGGCCCGATCGGCGTCACATCGTAGAAATAGCTGCGCGGAGAGATCGAGCCGCCCAGGCGGAGCCGCAGCCGGTCGTTCGCAGCGTAGTTCGCGGTCAGGCCATAGGCCTCGTTGATCTCGTAGCTGGCATTGCTGTTAAGCGAGCTGGTGAAGGCGCGGTTGGCAAAAGCCACCAGCTGCAGCCGCGGTCCAGCGATAAGAGTAAGGTTGATCGCAGTGTTCAGACCTTCCTGCGACTGCGCCGATCCGCGCGGCTGCAGGTCGACATAGGACACCGATCCATCGAAGGTCAGGCGCGTGCCGATCGAGCGGCGGTAGCTGACACCTGCGCCGCGCAGCAGATAGCCCGCGTTGACACCCGGCGCGAGGATCTGGTTCGGCAGCTCGGTCTCGGTGCGGACGGCGTAGACGCTGATCTCGCCCAGGGCCGGCCCCGAATAGGAAATGCCCGGCTGCAGCCGCGTCGAATGGAAATTGGAGAACTGGCGCAGCGGGTTGCTGTTCTCGCCCTCGCGATATTCGGCCGTGAACGTCGGGCGTAGACCATAGGTGTCACCGCAAGTCACCTGACCCGTGGCCCGCTTGTTGGTTTCCAGGTTCTTGGTCGAGAACGACGGATCGAGCGCGCCGAAATAGACGAGGTCGCCAAGATCGCTCTGGCGGCGGTTGACGCCACCCGACAGCATCAGGTCACAAACGGGCAGGTCGAGGCTGACATAGGGATCGACCGAGATCCGCTCGCTGTTGAGCTGCGAGTTCTTGGCATAGAAATCATAGCCGAGCGTCGATTGCAGCCCGACCTGATGGCGGCCGAGATTGCGCGCGAAGTCGATCGCAACATAGGGTCCGATGCGAATGTCCTCGCCCTGCGCCTGGACCGGATTGATCACGGCATTGTCGCCGATTCGGGCGACGTTGCTGTCGTACCGCGCGGTAACCCCGATCGTCAGCGAATTGCGCTCCGGCGCGGCGACGCCGCCGCGCGGAGAGGACTGGGCGGCGGGCGGACCAACCTGCTGCTGCGCATGGGCCGCGACCGGCAAGGAAGCGCCTGCCATCAGCGCGATCATCGCACTGCGGCGCAGGCGCCCCGCTCCACCGGTCCGGGCCGCACCAGCCGCGATGCTCGTCCCCCGCGCCATGGTCAGCTCGCCTTTGCCGGAGCTGCCGATGCGCCCGCAGCGGGCGCGGCGGCGCCGCCTTCTTCCTTCGGCGGGGCGTATTCAGGGTTATACTTGACCTTCGCCTGGCCGGCCTTGATCAGGCTCCCGGCCTGGTTCTGGAGCTGGCCCTGGAGGCGCTGGCGAGTCAGCATTTCGCGCGCGATCGCCTGCGCCTGCTCGCCAACGATCGGGTTGGTCTGCGAAGACCGCACGTGGTTGATGCGCATCCCGCCGCCATTGGGAATGATGAAGACCTCGTCTGGCGGAAGTGCCGCGATCTGCTTGGCGGCTTCCGGCGGAATGGTCAGCGCGTCGATCACGCCGACGGCCTCGCTGAAGGGCACCTTGCGCTGCGCCAGCACCGCACGCGCCGCTTCGAGCGTCTTCACCGGCTGAAGCGCCATGGCCAGCGCCTGGTCGGCGCGCGGGACCACGATCTGATCGACGACGAAGGTCTTGCGCTGGTCGAACATGACCGGGTTGCTCGACACGAAATTGTTGACCTCGTCGGCCGAGGGCTGCGGCACGGCCTTGCGCGATTTCTCGTTCAGCATCTCGATCAGGGCCATCTGCTCGGCCTTGCGCTCCATCACCGCGAATTCGGGGCTCTTGTCGAGGCCTTCCTTCTTCGCGGCCTGCGCCAGGATGGTGCGATTGACGATATTCTGCAGCGCCATGCGCTCCATCATCTTCTGCTGTTCGGGCGAGGCGGCGGTGGCGCCGTTCAGCTCGGCACGAAGGTCGGTGGCGGTGATTTCCTCACCATCGACGGTGGCCAGGACCTGTCCCTTGGGTTCGCCCCCACCACCGCAGGCAGCCAGGGCCAGCGAAAGGGCAAGCGTCAGAGCGTTTCTACCAGTCATCT
>JAJYQP010000056.1 GCA_021794525.1 Pseudomonadota bacterium
AAATCGTCACCCCTGGTGAGCATCAGCCAAGCTCCGCCAGCGCCCGCAGGCTCTCCGCATCCCGTGCAAGCGCACATGCGCCGCGTGCCATCGACAGGAAATTCGCATCGCCTCTTTCGGTCCGTTTAACATAGGCCGCGCTGAACACCGCGGTTGCGACCCCGTGAAGCGCACCGATACGATAGCCGCTCGCGAACTCGGAAACTTGGAAATTTACGCCGAATTGCTGCATCTCGTCCCGATACTGGTCGAGCAGCTCCGTTTCATGTTCGCGGCGCAGCTCCGGCGCGATCCCGCAGCCCAGGAAATAGCCGAGATCGGTCAGCGGATTTCCGGCCGAGACCGTCTGCCAGTCGAGGATCGCGATCGGCTCCGCCCCGCCGCGAATGTCGAACAGCATGTTGTCGAGCCGGAAGTCGCCATGGACGAGCGCGGTCCGCTCGATCGTCCGCCCGAACCATTGCGGCGCCATCTGCGCCAGCCCGTCGCAGACCGCCATCAGATCGGGATCGAGGTCAGCCGCATAGCGGTCGCGGAAGACGGCATGGGCCTGCCCGTAGAGCCGGATCAGCATGTCCGCGAGGCCACTCACCGGCGCCAGGAAGTCAGCGCCCAGGAGATCGTCGCGCCGCCAGCTTGGCCCATGAACCATCGCGGCCTGCGAGATGGCCGCGCGCGCATCGGCCAGCGAGCAGCCCGCGACCTGATCGCCCTGCCGCGCAGGCCCAAGGTCTTCGAACAGCAGGAGACAGCTCCTGCCATCCCCGCTTACCCTGGCGAAATGGGCCTGCGGCGTGCGTGCCGACAGATGCGGGGCGATGTCGCGGTAGAACGCGACCTCCTTGGCGTAGAGCCCGAACAACGCGGCGGTCCCGCGGCTGGTCGCGTCGGCGGCCGCGAACTTGGCGGCATAGGTTTTCGCCTTGCCCTCGCCTTCGACCCTTGCCGTCAAACGGAAGCTGTCGCCGACCTGGCCGGTGCCGATGGGGTTCCAACCGATGCCGAGAACGCGGCAGCCCAGCACCTCGCCCAGCCAGGCGCAGGTCATCGCGTCCGGGCTGTCCGGAAAATCGTGCAACGTCTCGAACCCCTGTCCGTCAGGCTTGGAACGCTAACGCTCCAGGCGCGTCGCTGCAATCGGGCAAACGGAGGCAATATGAACGGACCACTCGAATGGATCGCGGCCATCGGCACCATGCTCGCCGCGACACTCGTGGCGGCGGACCGCGGACGGCGCGTAACCGGCTTCGGCTTCGTGCTGTTCTGCGCCGTGTCCGCGACCTGGATCGTGTCCGGCCTCACCACCGACGCGCTGCCGATCGCGGCGATGAACGGCGTCCTGCTCGTCATCAATGCATGGGGCGTCTGGCAGTACCTGCTCAGCCCCAGGAACAAGAAGGTGATGGACCGCGTCGAACCGGTCCGCGACCGGATCGAACGCGAAGTCGAACAGGAAGAAACCGCCGCCTAGCGCGCCAGGCGACCGAAGCAGCCCTTCCCCGCATAGACCGCGCTGGCGCCCAGCTCCTCCTCGATGCGGATGAGCTGGTTGTATTTCGCCAGCCGGTCCGAGCGCGCGAGGCTACCGGTCTTGATCTGCCCGCAATTGGTGGCGACCGCGAGATCGGCGATGGTCGAATCTTCGGTCTCGCCCGACCGATGACTCATCACGGCGGTATAGCCCGCGCGCTGCGCGATGCTGACCGCGTCGAGCGTTTCGGACAGGGTGCCGATCTGGTTGACCTTCACGAGCAGCGAGTTCGCGAGACCCTTCGCGATCCCGTCGGTGAGCCGCGCCGGATTGGTGACAAAGAGATCGTCCCCGACGAGCTGGATCGAATCGCCCAGCTGCCGCGTCAGCGCCTCCCAGCCGGCGAAATCGTCCTCGCTCATCCCGTCCTCGATCGACCGGATCGGGTAATCGCGGCACAGGTCGTCGAGATAGACTGCCATTTCCTCGCCGGTGAGCATCAGCCCTTCACCCGAGATGACATATTTGCCGTCCTTGAAGAACTCGGTGGCTGCGCAATCGAGTGCGAGCGCGACGTCCTCTCCGGGCCGGAAGCCGGCCTGTTCGATCGAGGCCATGATGAAGTCGAGAGCGGCGCGGGTGCTGGCAAGGTCGGGCGCAAAGCCGCCCTCGTCGCCGACCGCGGTGGCGAGGCCCTTCTGGTGGAGGCCCTTCTTCAGCGTGTGGAAGATTTCCGCGCCCCAGCGCACGCCTTCCGCCAGGCTGTCGGCGCCGATCGGCATGACCATGAATTCCTGGATGTCGATCGGGTTGTCGGCGTGCTCGCCGCCGTTGATGATGTTCATCATCGGCACGGGAAGGACGTGGGCGCTGACGCCGCCGATGTAGGAATAGAGCGGCAGCCCACGCGCATTGGCCGCAGCCTTGGCGACCGCGAGGCTGGTGCCGAGGATCGCGTTGGCGCCGAGCTTGCCCTTGTTGCTCGAGCCGTCGAGATCGATCATCGCCTGGTCGATGTCGCGCTGGTCTTCGGCGTCGAGGCCGAGGATCGCGTCGGATATGGCGTCATTCACCGCATCGACCGCCTTCAGCACGCCCTTGCCGAGGTAGCGGCCCTTGTCTCCGTCGCGCAGTTCCACCGCCTCGTGCGCGCCCGTGCTGGCGCCCGAGGGCACGGCGGCGCGGCCGAAGCTGCCGTCTTCGAGCAGCACATCCACCTCGACCGTCGGATTGCCGCGGCTGTCGAGGATTTCGCGGGCGTGGATGTCGATGATCGCGGTCATGGATACTCGGCTCCGGACTTGGGTGTTGTATAGGGCTAAGGCACCGCCTATCTAGATCGTGCCGCAGGGTTCGGGCGGCTCCTATGCGGCGGAACATTGACGTGCAAGCCGCGTTGAGGTTGGAGATGCGGGAGGGACACTGAGCAGCCCCGCACGAAGCCAGATAAAGGTTGCTAGAATGGCCGATGATTTCGTTTCCCCCAAGCCCCGCAAGCGCGCCGCTCCGAAGACCGGCGCCAAGCCCGCCGGAACGGCGCGCAAGGCCCCGGCCCGCAAGACATCCTCCACGGAGACCACACCGATGACCGAGACGCTCACTCCCGTGACCGGCACCACCACGCCCGATCACCGCACCGAAGCCAAGTCGCGCTTCAACGCCGCCGTGAACGAGGCCAAGGCGGGCGCAGCCGCGCTCAAGGCCGAGGCGACCGAACGCGCCGGCGCCTATCGCGAGCAGGCCGGCCAGCGCAGCCAGGATCTGTTGGCCGACGCCAAGACCTATGCCGATGAGGCCCGGGTGAAGGGCAAGGACCTCGCCACCCAGGGCAAGGGGAAGGTCAGCGAAGGTCTGACGGCGCTCGGGCAGGCGGTTGCCGACAGCGCCCATGTCGTCGACGAGAAGCTGGGTGCGAAATACGGCGACTACGCCCGCACCGCGTCGCGCAGCTTGCAGGATGCCGCGGTGAAGCTCGATGCGAAGAGCGTCGACGACCTTTCGGAAGACGCCCGCAGCTTCGTGCGTAAGAGCCCCGGTGCGGCCGTCGGTATCGCGGCGGTCTTCGGCTTCATGCTTTCGCGCCTGTTCTCCGGTTCGCGCCGCTAACCCGAGCCAAGGGGGTGGGAAGCGCGGAGATCGATCCCGTTGTCCGGCGGCGCGCCGCGTCGCCGGATGATGCTGTCTCGCTGTCCGCCGAACCCACATCCACAGGACCGAGCGAAGGTTCGCTCGCCTCGGATATCGAGGCGCTGTTCGATGACGGTAAAACCTATCTGGAGGCCGAGCTCGCCTACCAGAAAAGTCGCGCTGTTTTCGCCGGAAACCGGGTCAAATGGTCGCTGGTCTACGGCGCGGCTGCCTTCGGATTCCTCCACCTCGCCCTGATCGCGCTGGTCGTGGGCGCGGTGATGGCATTGACGCCGCTCATCGGGCCCTGGTTGGCCATGCTTGCCGTCACGATCCTTTTGCTGGCCGGTGCCGCGCTTTTCATCACACGCCTGCGGGGCAAGCTGCGCGAGGTCCGCAGCGTGTTCGACGAGACGATGCCATGAGCGCGCGGGAGCGTCTGCTCGCCAACAGGCACTTGCGCGACGCAGCCCGCGCGGTGGTCGAGGGGGACATTGCCAATCTGCGAGCCGACCTGTCGGCCAAAAGCATCTCAGAGCGCGCGCTCGACCGGATCGCCGAAGGGGCGAGCGAGGTTTACGAGGAAGCAGTTGAAGTCGCCTCCGACAATAAGGGTGCGCTCGCCGCGATCGTCGCGGCGCTGGTGTTGTGGTTCGCGCGTAACCCGATCCTTGAAACCCTTCGCGGCGACGACGAACCGGCAGATTGACCGGAACCGCCGGGCCAGCGCGCGGGTTCACACAGATACAGGGTTAGCATTGGAGATCACCATGACCAACAAGCCGCGCACCGACGCAGAAAAGCGCAAGGATCTGCGGGCCAAGATCGACGCCGCCGAGCAGCGCAACGAAGCGCGCGGCCTGGCCGAACAGGCCAAGGCCGCCGCCGATGGCGCACTCGATTACGTGAAGGCCAATCCGCTCAAGTCGGTCGCAGCCGTCGCGGCGGGCGCACTGGTGATCGGTGCTCTGACGCGGCCGGGCCGACGGGCCGGCCGCAAGGCGGGCGCAAGAATGGGCACGCTGGCCGGCGTCGCTGCCGATGCCGCGCTTGCCTATGGTCTCAGCCTGCTCGATGCCGGCAAGGATGCGGCAGGCAAGGGGCAGGACGCGCTGACGGACCTCGGCGACGCGGCCCGCAAGAACGGCCGCGCTTGGCAATCGACCGCCGCGCGCGAGGGCAGCGAGCTGTCCGATTACATCCTCGGGGCGGCGAAGCGCAGCAGCAAGCGCGCGAGCAAGACCATCGACGAACTCCGCAGTCGCATCTCGCACTAGCTGGCAAATCAGCATAGGAATGCGCAGGCGGCGCGGCGGGCTTCCCCTGCCGCGCCGCTTTGCCTATGGGCGCGCGCGCAACCTACCCAGTTATCTTTCGGACGCCATGACCGCACAGACCGACAAGCAGCTCCTCCATCTCGTCATGGGAGGTCGCGTCAAGGACCCGCAGACGCTCGAGTTTGCCGATCTCGACGCGATCGAGGTCGTGGGCATCTTCCCGAACTATGCCGCGGCACTCGAGGCGTGGCGCGGCGCGGCGCAGCGCACGGTCGATGACGCGGAAATGAAATACGTCATCGTCCATCTGCACAAGCTGCTGCAGCCGGAGTAGTCCGGTTCTGCGCGGCGCAGCGCGGCCATTTAACCCCTGAGTGTCGTCAGAGCGGCAATTCCCGCGCTGACCGCGCCCAAGGCCAACAGAGCAAGAGCGTGCTTGCGCCGCGCCCCCTTCCGATCGTGCCAGGCGGTCTCGTCGAGCCAGAGCGCGCCATCCTCGCCGTGGATCACCGCGAGATCGCGAAGGCGGGCGAGCGCCCTCACCCGCGCCCAGCGTTCGGGCGCGTAGGCGATCGCACAATCGGGTGCGGTGGCGCCTGCGGTCAGGAAATGTTCGGCGACCCGGCGCTCTGCAATCGCTCTGGCCGGGACCCCCACCATCCTCCTGTCCCCCTGGTGTCGTCAGACGAACTCGATCTTGTGGACGAGGTAGAACTTGTCGCCGGAGGGCACGGTCACCTCGACCTCGTCATCGACCTGCTTGCCGATCAGCGCGCGGCCGATGGGCGAGTTGTAGCTGATGCGGCCCTTGGATGCGTCGGCCTCGGTCTGGCCGACGATCTGGTAGCGGACCGGCTTGTCATCCTCGTCGAGCAGGGTGACGGTCGCACCGAAAACGACCTTGTCGCCCGAAAGCGTGGTCGGATCGATGATCTGCGCGCGGGTCACCTTGTCCTCGATCTCGGCGATCTGCGCCTCGATCTGGCCCTGGCGCTCCTTGGCGGCGTGATACTCCGCATTCTCCGACAGATCGCCGTGGGCGCGCGCTTCCTCGATCGCCTCGACAATCCGTGGCCGCTCGGCCCGCAGCACCTTGAGATCAGCCGTCAGCTTCTCATAGCCTTCGGCCAGCATCGGCACCTTGTCCATTGTCGCCATGTCGTCCCTTTGTGACCCCGCTCCCGGCAATTCACCGCCGCGTCGCTGCATCAGCGGCTTGAAGGCATGCGATGTCGGGAGAGATGAATGCGTGTTCAGCTATAATAGTCTTGCAGGCTTCGCACTTCAAGCTGCGCCGAATCGACCTCCACGATCGCGCGCGCCACCGCGAGGCTGGCTGCCGCGGTGGTGTAATAGGGCAACCGCTTTTCGAGCGCACCA
This sequence comes from Pseudomonadota bacterium, assembly GCA_021794525.1. Classification (GTDB taxonomy): domain Bacteria; phylum Pseudomonadota; class Alphaproteobacteria; order Sphingomonadales; family Sphingomonadaceae; genus Qipengyuania. Next base: position 6,256 of record JAJYQP010000056.1, read on the forward strand.
GCGCGGATCGACTGCGAATCAAGCAACGACTGCCAGCCCTCGGTGGTATTGAAGATGAGCGCGATCTCGCCGTCGATGATGGCATCGACGATGTGCGGGCGCCCTTCCGCCACCTTGTTGACCGGCTTCACGTCGAGCCCCTGCGCTGCAAGGTAGCGCTGTGTTCCCCCGGTGGCGACCGCAGTGAAGCCATGGTCCAGCAGCGCCTTCACCGCCGGGACGATCATGGGCTTATCGCTGTCCTTCACGGAAACGAACAGCCGGCCCGACCGAGGCAGCGCCATTCCGGCACCGATCTGCGCCTTGAGGAAAGCGGCGGGGAATTCGGCGTCGAGGCCCATCACCTCGCCGGTCGATTTCATCTCCGGCGACAGCACCGGATCGGCACCGGGGAAGCGGGCGAAGGGGAACACCGCCTCCTTCACCGCCATGTGACGGGGGCGCAGGTCGAAGGGCTCGAACGAGGCGAGCGGCTCGCCCGCCATCACCCGCGCGGCGATCTTGGCCACCGGTCGCCCGATCGCCTTGGCGACGAAGGGCACGGTGCGGCTGGCGCGCGGGTTGACCTCGATCAGATACACTTCGCCGTCCTTGACCGCGAACTGGACGTTCATCAGGCCCTGGACCTTGAGCGCGCGGGCCAATGCCTCGGCCTGGCGCTCCATCTCGGCAACGATGTCGTCCGGCAGGCTGTAGGGTGGCAGGGTGCAGGCACTGTCGCCGGAGTGGACGCCCGCCTCCTCGATATGCTGCATCACGCCCGCGATCCGCACCTCGCCCGCGGCATCGGCGATGACGTCGACGTCACATTCGATCGCGTCGCGCAGGTACTGATCGACCAACACCGGGCTGTCGCCGCTAACGTTGACCGCGGTCGCGATGTAGTCGTCGAGCTGCGCCTCGCTGTCGACGATCTCCATCGCCCGCCCGCCGAGCACGTAACTGGGCCGCAGCAGCACCGGATAGCCGATGGTCCGCGCCACCGCCGCCGCCTCGTCGCGGCTGCGCGCGAGGCCGTTCTGCGGTTGCCTCAGGTCAAGCTGGCGCACCAGCCTGGCGAAGCGCTCGCGGTCCTCGGCAAGGTCGATGGCGTCGGGGCTGGTGCCGAGGATCGGGATGCCCTCGCGCTCCAGCGCGGCGGCGAGCTTCAGCGGGGTCTGCCCGCCGAGCTGGACGATCACGCCCAGCAACTCGCCGCGGCTCATCTCGACGCGCAGGATCTCGAGCACGTCCTCCTCGGTCAGCGGCTCGAAATAGAGGCGGTCGGAGGTGTCGTAGTCGGTGCTCACCGTCTCCGGGTTGCAGTTGACCATGATCGTCTCGAACCCGGCTTCGGACAGCGCGAAACAGGCGTGGACGCAGCAGTAGTCGAACTCGATGCCCTGCCCGATCCGGTTCGGCCCTCCGCCCAGGATCACGATCTTACGCCGATCGCTCGGGTCCGCCTCATCCTCGGCCTCGCCGAAGCTCGGCGCCTCGTAGGTCGAATACATGTAGGGGGTGATCGCTTCGAACTCGGCGGCGCAGCTGTCGATGCGCTTGAACACGGGCAGGACGCCCAGCTTGTGGCGCAGACGGCGAACCTCTTGCTCGCTGGTGGCACCGACCATCGCCCGGAGCGTATCGTGGAGCAGGCCCGAACGCTTTGCCTGGGTCTCCCCCAGCCCGCCCGCGACCCCCACGCTGCGCACCGCGAGCGTGGCCAGCCGCCGGTCGGAAAAGCCCATCGCCTTCAGCCGCCTGAGGCCGTCGGCATCGGTCGGCAGACCTTCTTCCCCGATCCGCGCTTCCTCGGCGATGATCGCCTCGATCTGGCGCAGGAACCAGCGGTCGTATCCGGTGAGCGCGTGGATCTCCTCGACCGAGAAGCCCTCGCGGAAGGCCTGGCCGACCTTGAGGATGCGGTCCGGCGTGCGCTGGCTGAGGGCCGCGGTGACGACGTCGCGGCGCGCGCCTTCCAGCTCGGGCACACGGTTGAAGCCGTCGAGCCCGGTCTCGAGCCCGCGCAGCGCCTTCTGCATCGATTCGGTGAAGCAGCGGCCGATCGCCATGACCTCGCCCACCGACTTCATCGCGGTGGAAAGCTCGGGCTTGGCGCCCTTGAACTTTTCGAAAGCGAACCGCGGGATTTTCGTGACTACGTAGTCGATGGTCGGCTCGAAGGCCGCCGGGGTCGCGCCGGTGATCTCGTTGCGCAGCTCGTCGAGCGTGTAGCCCACCGCCAGCTTCGCCGCGACGCGGGCGATCGGAAAGCCGGTCGCCTTCGACGCCAGCGCCGAGGAGCGGCTGACGCGCGGGTTCATCTCGATGACGATGAGCCGCCCGTCTTTGGGATTGACTGCGAACTGGACGTTGGAACCACCTGTTTCAACACCGATTTCACGCAGCACGGCGATGCTCGCCGAGCGCATGATCTGGTATTCCTTGTCGGTCAGCGTCAGCGCGGGGGCGACGGTGATACTATCCCCGGTGTGGACGCCCATCGGGTCGACGTTCTCGATCGAGCAGATGATGATGGCGTTGTCGGCGCGGTCGCGCACGACTTCCATCTCGTATTCCTTCCAGCCGAGCAGAGATTCCTCGATCAGCACCTCTGTGGTGGGGCTGGCATCGAGGCCGGAGCGGACGATCGCCTCGAACTCCGCCTTGTTATAAGCGATGCCGCCGCCGGTGCCGCCCAGGGTGAAACTGGGGCGGATGATGGCGGGTAGCCCGGTGCGCTCAAGCACCTCGAACGCTTCCTGCACCGTGTTTGCAACGCCACTGCGAGCGCTCTCCAACCCGATCTTGTCCATCGCCTCGCGGAAGCGCTGGCGGTTCTCCGCCTTGTCGATGGCATCGGCCTTGGCGCCGATCATCTGGACCCCGTATTCGGCGAGCACGCCCATTTCTTCCAGCTTCAGCGCGCAGTTGAGCGCCGTCTGCCCGCCCATCGTCGGCAACAGCGCGTCGGGCCGCTCCTTGGCGATGATCGTGGCGACGATCTCGGGCGTGATCGGCTCGACATAGGTGGCGTCGGCCATCTCCGGATCGGTCATGATCGTGGCGGGGTTGGAGTTGACGAGGACCACGCGGTAGCCCTCCTCCTTCAACGCCTTGATCGCCTGCGTGCCCGAATAATCGAACTCGCACGCCTGCCCGATGATGATGGGCCCGGCGCCGATGACGAGGATCGAGGAGATGTCAGTACGTTTGGGCATCGGTCATCCCGTCGTCAATTTGTGTGTCAGAAGGCCAAGAGCAAAACCCAGCCCGATTTTCACTAAGTCCCAAATTCCTTTGCCGACAGGCAGGGAAACGAACCTCTCTTTCCAGCTAGGCTTTCGATCGGCTTCGATAAGCTGATCCGCCTGCGCCATACCGGCATCCGTTATTCGGAGGAGCAATGCCCCCGGCCGCGAGGAATCTGTGACGTCGCGCGCTACACCTTCGGCCATGAGGCGACGATAACTTGCGAGGATGTCCGTCGGAGGAATGTCGGGAAATTTTGACTGCAAAATGCTAGTGACGTTTCCGGGATTGGCTTTGACGTGATTTCCGCTTCGAAGCTCGATCAGCAGTTGCCTATCGTGATGATTCAAATTCAACCCAACATCCCCACGAATTTCTCGAACAGGTAGAAGCTGTCCTGCGGGCCCGGGCTGGCTTCGGGGTGGTACTGGACGCCGAAGGCGCGCTTGCCGGTGATGGCGATGCCGCAATTGGTCCCGTCGAAGAGCGAGACGTGGGTTTCCTCCACGCCCGGCGGCAGGGTGCGGTTATCGACCGCGAAGCCGTGGTTCATGGCTGTAATCTCGACCAGTCCCTCGCTGTCGCCCCAGCTCTTGCCGACGCGCTGGACGGGGTGGTTGGCGCCGCGGTGGCCCTGGTGCATCTTGGCGGTCTTGGCACCGGCGGCGAGGCCGAGCATCTGGTGGCCGAGGCAGATGCCGAACAGCGGCACGTCAGCCTCAAGCAGCCCCTTGATGACCGGCACCGCGTATTTGCCAGTCGCCGCCGGATCGCCCGGCCCGTTCGAAAGGAACACCCCGTCGGGCTTCAGCGCCATGATGTCCGCGAGGCTTGTGCGCGCAGGCACCACCGTCACCTTCGCGCCCGCCCTGGCGAGATTGCGGAAGATGTTGTCCTTCGCGCCGTAATCGATGGCGACGACGTGGGGAAGCGAATTCCCCTCCCGCTTGCGGGAGGGGTTAGGGGAGGGCGTGTCCGTAAACGTGAGGTCGGATACAGCCCCTCCCCCGGCCCCTCCCGCAAGCGGGAGGGGAGAGGTCCACGCTGCCCGCGCGTAGCCTTTGCCGAGCGTCCACGGACCACCACCCCATTGCTCTTTTTCGGCGCGCGTCACTCGCGGCACCAGGTCCAGCCCCTCTAGCCCGCTCCATTCCTGCGCCTGCCTGCGCAGCGCCTTCAGGTCGAACTTGCCCTTGGGATCATGCGCGATCGCCACATTGGGCGCGCCTTCCAGCCGGACCTTGCGGGTCAGCGCGCGGGTATCGACCCCGGCAAGGCCGATCTTGCCCTGCCCCTTCAGCCAGTCGCCGAATTCCACCAGCGCGCGGAAATTGGAATGCGGCGTGATCGGCTCGCGCACCACGCAACCGACCGCACCCAGCCCGCGGCTCTCCACGTCTTCCGGATTGGCGCCGACATTGCCGATATGCGGGAAGGTGAAGCAGACCACCTGCGCGTCATAGGAGGGGTCGGTCATCACCTCCTGGTAGCCGGTCATGGCGGTGTTGAAGCACAACTCCCCAACCGCCTCGCCGACATGGCCGAATCCCTGCCCCCGGATGACCGTGCCATCCGCGAACACCAATACGCCCGTCGCGTTCGAAGGTTGCGCGTGCGAAGAGGCGGATCGGGCCATGGGCGCTCCGTTACGTGGGTTTCGGCGATGTGTGCTAAGTCGCTGCCGCTAGAGACGCCCTCCCCCCGCGTCAACCGTCAGGCTTGGATTTGCGGCCCGCAGGCGTATGTGGGCGGCCAACCGTCCACAGATTCCCGAGAATGACCCCATGATCCGCGATAGCATCAAGTCCGAAACCGTCGCCGCCATGAAGGCGGGCGACAAGGCCCGCACCCACGCGCTCCGCCTGATCGGCGCCAAGATCAAGGACCGTGACATCGAGCTTCGGACCTCGAGCCAGAAGCCCGAGGACGACGCGATGATCGTCGAGGTGCTGATGAAGATGGCCAAGCAGCGCCGCGAATCGATCGAGATGTTCGAAAGCGGCGGCCGCACCGAACTCGCGGAACAGGAAAAGGGCGAACTCGCGGTGATCGAGGAGTTTCTGCCCCAGCAGATGAGCGAGGAAGAAACCCGCGCCGCCATTGCCGCGATCAAGGCGGAACTCGGCGCTACCAGCGTCAAGGACATGGGCCGCGTCATGGCCGAACTGAAGGTCCGCCACGCCACCACCCTCGACATGAGCAAGGCGAGCGGGCGGGTGAAGGAAGCGCTGGGCTGAGGGGCGTGGAGCAAGCGCTGAAGGCCTCTCGACTTCGCTCGAGGCGAACGGCAAGATAGGCTCACACCAACATCCGTTCGTGTCGAGCGAAGTCGAGACACGCCAGCTCCGGACCCGCCGATGCCCTTCTGGTGCTACATTCTGAAATGCGCCGACGGGAAGTATTACACCGGGCATACGGATGATCTCGAGCGACGCTTCGCCGAACATCAGCACGGTGGCCATTGCTCTTTCACCGCTGGCAGACGGCCGGTATCGCTGATCTGGGCGCAGGAGTTTGCCACGCGGTACGAGGCACTTTCCAGCGAGCTGGTCGTGAAAAAGTGGTCACGGGCGAAGAAGGAAGCCTTGGCCGCCAGAGATTGGGCAAGGCTGTCGCATTTTGCGCGACCGCCGCACGAGCGTGTCTCGCCTCAGGACCAACGCAAGCAATGCTGA
>JAJYQP010000021.1 GCA_021794525.1 Pseudomonadota bacterium
AGCGCAGGCCGCCGATCGTGAGCGGGGTCTTGATGATGCGCCGCCGCTGCGTCTCGCCATTGGAGCTGGTGATGCCGCGCCAGTCGATGTGCACTGCCTCGCACACCTGGCGGACGCGCTGGCGCTCGAAATCGACGGCGAAGCGGACGAACAGCTCCCCGTCGCGCTCGTATTCGTCGAGGATGGTGGCGTGGAGCGAGCTGGTCCGCGCGCCGGTATCGACCTTGGCGGGAATGCCGCGCAGGCCGAGATCGGGCAGGTGGACGAGCTCGCGCCAGCCGATCGTCCGCATCTCGCGCACCGCCGCCATGCGCCGCGCCTAGCCCGGGCCAAGCCAGCGGGCAATCGCGCGGCCCAGCTCACGCCGGGTGACGCTGCCCATGTGGGTGCCGGGAACCTCGGCGTAGGTCGCGTTCGGAAGCCGCGCGGCAAGGTCGGGGGCGGAGCCGTTGTCGTGATCTTCCGCGCCGCAGACCACCAGCGTCGGCATGGTCACGCGCTCGAGCAGGTCGTGCGGAAGGTCGGTGAAGCTGCCGATGAGGTGGCGGGCGGCCACGCGGTCGATCTTCTGCGACTTCAGGAACTGGACGGCGTACCAGGCCGGGTCGGACTTCGGGATCGCCTCGAACTCGTCGATCACCCGCGCGAAATGGGCCGCCCGGCGCGAGCCGTTCGTGAGCCCGTCGGTACCCATCCCGCCGACGATCAGCCGCTCGGGCCCCACGACCCCCTTCGCCACGCCATGCAGCACGGTGCGCGCGCCCAGCGAGAAACCGCCCAGATCGAAGCGCTCGAGCGCGAGGTGATCCACCAGCGCCGCGAGGTCCCGCACCAGCACGTCGGGCGGGTAGGCGGCGGCGGCGTGGGGCGCGGCACTCGCCCCGTGGGCGCGCAGGTCGGGCATGATGACCTCGTACCCCTGCGCCGCGATGGTCTCGGCATGGCCGAACTTGATCCAGTTCATTCGCGCGTCGGAAAACAGCCCGTGGAGCAGCAGGAGGGGACGCCCCTCGCCATACCGGTGAAGTGCCAGCGGTGCGCCGTCGAAGCCCCGGAAGGTTTCGGTCATTCGGGCACCTCCAGCCCCTCCGCGGCATAGCGGTCTGCAACGCTCGGGGTGGTGGCGGTGTAGTGGCGCGGGAGATCGCGCGTGTCGAGCCACGCCTCGTGCAGGCTTTCGGCACCTGCGTGCAGGACCGGGCGAAAACGCGACGGGTCGTCGAAGCTGCCCACCGTCAGGTCGATCCCGCCCTTGCCGTCGAGAAAGGCGAAGCCCAGCGGCGTGCCGCAGCGCGAACAGAACGGACGATGGGCAATGGGAGAGCTTTCGTACCAGTCCGGCTCCGACAGCCAGCGCACCGCGCCCTCCGGCGCCTGCACGAAGGCGGCGGCGATTCCACCGGTCGCGCGCTGGCACATCCGGCAATGGCACCAGTAGGCGTCGTCACTAACCAGATCCGCTTCGTAGCGCACGCGGCCGCACTGACAGCCGCCGGTCATGGTCGTTACCACCTCGCCGACCCCTTCGGTCCCACGTGGCGGATTGCCAGTGTGTGACCCTGGAGGGAAGCGCCATCGACCGCGTTACCGTCTGTCTTCGCGCAGGTCAGCCCGATCGCGAAAGCGCTGCAGGTCGAGCGAAATCGGAAACAGCTCTGCACGATCATGGTCATGCCGTTGCCTAGCGTCACAACCGGAGGAATGCCAACCGCGCTTGCAATAATAAGTATGCTTATTATATGCCCACGCATGGAACCCAACATCGGCTACCTTCTCAACGACAGTTCGCGCCTGCTGCGCCGCGCCTTCGACGAGCGTGTCCGCGCCCTTGGCCTGACCGCGGTGCAGGCACGGCTGCTTCTGAGCCTCGACAAGTTTCCCGACAATAACCAGGCCTTCTATGCCGAGCGGCTGGAGGTCGAACCGATCACCGTCACCCGCATCGTCGACCGCATGGAGGAGGCGGGCTGGATCGACCGTGTCGCCGACCCGTCCGACCGGCGCGCGCGACTGCTGCACCTCACCGAAAAGAGCCGTGAGATCGTGGAGAAGGTACGCGCCCGCGTGAATGCGCTTGTCGAGGACATGATGGCCGGTCTCGCTGCGCGCGAACGACAGGAACTGATGCGACTTCTCGGGGTAGTGGCGGAAAACCTCGGCGCGGATCGCGACAGCCTACAGGAGGCCGCCAATGGCTGACGCCGACACCCCGATCGGCATGGAAAACGCAGCGCCGATCGAGGCCGAAACCGCGCCCGCCAGGCCGAATCGCCGGCTGGGCCGCCTCGCGCTGATGCTGGCCGTGCCGCTTGCGCTGCTCGGCGGTGGAACCTGGTACTGGATGAGCCAGCAGGGCAAGGTTTCCACCGACAACGCCTATGTGAAGCAGGACAAGGTTTCGATCAGCGCGCAGGTCGGCGGCGATATCGCCCAGGTGCTGGTGAAGGAGGGTGACGAGGTAAAGGCCGGGCAGCTCCTGTTCCGCATCGATCCCGAACCCTATCGCCTCAGCATCGCGCAGGCCGATGCGGCGATTGCCAGCGCGCAGGCGAATGTCGTCGCGCTCAGCAGTTCCGCCGATCTCTCGGGCGCGGCAAGCTCCGCCGCGCGTGAAGATATCGGCTATGCCGAGGCGGACTTCGCGCGCAAGGACGCGCTGTTCAGGCGCGGCTTCCTGACGAAGGCCGACCACGACGCCGCGCTCCACAGCGTCAACCAGGCGCGCGAGGAACTGCGCATGGCGCAGGCCAAGCAGGCCGCGGCGCGCGCGAAGCTGGCCAGCGGCAGCGCCGTCCCCGGCGTCAATCCGCAGGTAGCGCAGGCGCAGGCAGCGCGCGCGGTGGCACAGCTCAACCTGCGTCGTACCGAGGTCCGAGCCCCGATCGCGGGACGCATTGCGGAGGCCGACCGGCTCCAGCCCGGCCAGCAGATCGTGCAGGGCCTCCCCATCGTCACCCTGGTTGGCGACGGCACGAGTTATATCGAGGCCAATTTCAAGGAGACCGACCTTGCCGACATGCGCATCGGACAGAAGGCCGAAATCCGTTTCGATGCCTATCCCGGCGTGAAGCTGGCGGGTCACGTCGCCTCGATCGGCGCGGGCACCGGAAGCGAGTTTGCCGTCCTCCCCGCGCAGAACGCCACCGGCAACTGGGTCAAGGTGACCCAGCGCGTGCCGGTGCGGATCGCCATCGACGGCAAGAGCCCGCGCACGCTGATCGCCGGGCTATCGACCAAGGTGACGGTCTTCACCGACGACAAGGGCAAGTAGCATGGCCACTGCCGCCGCACAGCGCGGCGCAACGGCATCGCCGGCCGCAGGAGCCGCACCGCCCGACGTCGCGCACCTGCCGACGCGCAACCACCCATTGCTGATCGTCGGGATCATGGCGGCATCGCTGCTGCAGGTTCTCGACACCACCATCGCCAATGTCGTGATCCCGCATATGCAGTCTTCGCTGGGAGCGACGGCCGACACCGTCACCTGGGTGCTGACGAGCTACATCATCGCCAGCGCGGTCGCGATGCCGATCACCGGCTGGCTGAGCGACCGGATCGGCGCGCGACGGCTGTTCATCGGCTCGGTGGCAAGCTTCATCTTCGCCTCCATGCTCTGCGGCATGGCGCAGAACCTGACCGAAATGGTGCTGTTCCGCGCCTTCCAGGGCGTTGCCGGTGCGTTCATCGCCCCGCTCAGCCAGAGCTTCATGCTCGATACCACGCGCCCCAGCAAACAGCCGCAGATGATGGCCATCTGGGGCATGGGCGTGATGATCGGTCCGATCCTCGGTCCGGTGCTGGGCGGCTGGTTGACCGAGAACTGGGACTGGCGGTGGGTGTTCTACGTCAACCTGCCGGTCGGCGTCCTCAGCCTCGCGATCCTGATGGCAGAGCTTCCCCAGCGCGAAATCAGCCGGCGCCGTTTCGACATTGCGGGCTTCGTCCTGATCGGTCTCGCGCTGGCGAGCTTCCAGCTGTTTCTCGACCGCGGGCAGCAGGAGGACTGGTTCGAGTCGGTCGAGATCTGGATCTACGCCGGGATGGCCGCGGGGGCGGCATGGATGGGCGTGATCCACCTCGCGACCGCGCGAGCGCCGCTGTTCTCGACACGGCTGTTCGCAGATCGCAATTTTTCCATTGCCCTCGGCATCATGCTGGTCATGGGCGTGGTGATGTTTGCCCCGATGGCCCTGCTGCCCCCGATGTTGCAGCACCTGTTCGGCTATGGCGTCATCGATACCGGGCTGGTGCTGATGCCGCGCGGTGTCGGCGTCCTGATCTCGATGCAATTGGCGGGCCTCGCGATCCGGCGCGGTATCGACGCGCGGCCCGTGATCGTGTTCGGCTTCCTGCTGATGAGCCTCAGCCTGTGGATCATGGCGCACTGGTCCCTGAGCGTCGATCAGTTCCATGTCGTGGCGACCGGCACGCTTCAGGGGCTCGGCATGGGGCTGGTGTTCATACCGCTCAACATCAGCGCCTTCGCCACCCTGCCCCCCCAATTGCGGACCGAGGGGTCGAGCCTGCTCAACCTGTTGCGCTCGCTCGGCGCCTCGATCGGGATTTCCCTCTCGACCGTCCTGCTGACGCGCAACCTCCAGACGGTGCACGAGGGGCTGGCGGGGCACGTCACCGGCGGCGTGGGCAGCCTGATCGATTACAGCACCATCGACCGCTACCAGCGGCTGGGCGACGTCGCTTTGTCGGTGCTGGATGCCGAGGTGACGCGGCAATCCGCCATGGTCGCCTATATCGACGATTTCTACCTGATGGGCTGGCTGTGCCTTGCCGCGGTGCCGCTGACGTTACTGATGCGGCGCAACGGAGCGGGAAGTCCGCCGCCTGCCGTGGTTGCCGATTAGCGGAAAAAGCAGTTCACCCCGCCGTAGAGCGAGCGGACATTGTCTCCGCTGTCGGCGAACCCGCCCATGCCGCCGCCCTCGCGGCCCGAGCCGTCGAGCATGAACTCGCCGTCGAGCGTACTGCCCGCGACCTTCGTGGCGCCGACGCGCTGGAGCTGCCGCCAGCTCCAGTCCGGGCTCACGCCGTCGCCGGTACGCAGACCCTTGCCGCGCTCCGCGAACCAGCCGACGAACTTCCCGTCGACGAAATTCGCCTTGATCGATCCGAAATCGGCGAAATGCATCTTGCCCGCGCTGCATTCGGCGTTGTCGCTCTCGGCAGGCTTACCGAGCGTGCGCGAGAGGCCGGCGATCACCGTGTCCTGCGCATCGCCGAATTTGGCAAGCGTAACGGCAGAACCCTTCGTCGCCTGCGAGATCAGGAGGCCGTCAGGCATCAGCGCCACGGTCGCTCCAGCCTGGGCCGCGCCCTTCTCGACTTTCATGGCGCCGACGTCGCCTTGGACTTCGAACGGGCGGTCTTCCTTCGTCACTGCCGACAGCCCGGCCTTGTCGCTGGAGCCGCAGCCGGCAAGCAGGGCGGCTGCGGACGCCAGACAGGTGATGGCAGGTGTTCTGGCGCTCATCTCCATTCTCTCCCCGCGCGGATCGCTGTCAGCCCTTCTTCAGGCATTCCCGACCGAGCAGCTCCGCGATTTGCACCGCATTCAGCGCCGCACCCTTACGCAGATTGTCGGAGACACACCACAGGTTCAGCCCGTTCTCGACCGTCGGATCGTCGCGTACGCGGCTGACATAGGTCGCGCTGTCGCCCGCTGCCTCTATCGGGGTGACGTATCCGCCGTCCTCGCGCTTGTCGACGAGCATGATGCCCGGTGCCTCGCGCAGGATGTCCATCGCCGCCTCCGCGCCCAGCTCGCGCTCGAACTCGATGCTGACGGCCTCCGAATGGCCGACGAACACCGGCACGCGCACGCAGGTGGCGGTCAGCTTGATCTTCGGGTCGAGGATCTTCTTGGTCTCGACGACCATCTTCCACTCTTCCTTGGTGGAACCATCGTCGAGGAAGACGTCGATGTGCGGGATCACGTTGAAGGCGATCTGCTTGGTGAACTTCTTCGGCTCCAGCGGGTCGCCAACGAAGATCGCGCGGCTCTGCTCGAACAGCTCGTCCATGCCCTGCTTGCCCGCGCCCGACACCGACTGATAGGTGCTGACCACCACGCGCCTGATGGTCGCCGCATCGTGGAGCGGCTTCAGCGCCACGACCAGCTGCGCGGTCGAGCAATTGGGGTTGGCGATGATGTTGCGCTTGGAATATTCGTGGATCGCCTGCGGGTTGACCTCGGGCACGATCAGCGGCACGTCCGGGTCCATGCGGTAGAGCGAGCTGTTGTCGATCACCACGCAGCCCGCCGCGGCGGCCTTGGGCGCGTATTCCTTTGCCGGGCCGGAGCCGGCGGCGAACAGCGCGATGTCCCAGCCGGCAAAATCGAAATGCTCGATGTTCTGACACTTGAGCATCCGCCCCGTATCGCCGAATTCGACTTCCGTGCCCTGCGAGCGACTGGAGGCAACCGCGGCCACCTCGTCGCAGGGAAACTCGCGCTCGGCGAGCACCATCATCATCTCGCGCCCGACATTCCCGGTCGCGCCGACCACGGCAACACGATAGCCCACTTCACTCGCCTCCTGAATTCGCGAGCGGCGGAGATAGCCCCCCGCCGCCGTTTCGCAAGTGCGAAAGCCTACTCCGGCGGTGTCACCCCGTGCCGTTCAAGGAAGCGCATGATCGTGTGCCACAGGTGCGGGCTGATCTGCGGTCCACCGACCCCATGGGTCTCGCCGGGGTAGAACATCATCTCGAACGGCACGCCCTCGTGCTGGAGCTTGCTGGCGAGCGCGGTGGAGTTCGAGAACACGACATTGTCGTCGCTCATCCCGTGGATCAGCAGCAGCGGGTCCGCGATCTTCCCCGCGTCCTCCAGTGCGCTCGCCTTGTCATAGGCGGCTTGCACCTTGCGCGGATCGCCCATGTAGCGTTCGGTATAGGCGGTATCGTAAAGCTCCCACTTGGTTACCGGCGCCCCGGCGATGCCCGCGGCATAGAAACCAGGGTCGGCCTGGAGCTGCTTGAGCGTCAGATAACCGCCGTAGGACCAGCCATAGAGCGCGATCTTGTTCGGATCGACGAAGGGCAGGTTCTTGAGGAACTCCCCGCCGACCTTCTGGTCTTCCACCTCGACCCCGCCCATCGCATGATAGATCGGTTTCTCGAAGGCAACGCCGCGGTTGGCGCTGCCTCGGTTGTCGATTTCGAAGAGGATGTAGCCTTTCGCCACGATGGCCTGTTCGAGCGGGTTCGACCATGCCCTGCTGACGAATTGCACGTGCGGGCCGCCGTAATGCTGGAAGAACACCGGGTAGCGCTTGCCCGGCGCCATAACCGGCTTGACCATGCGCCAGTGGAGCGTCTGGCCGTCCGCCGCCTTGAGCGTGCCGAACTCCTCGGGCCGCTGGGCGGCGAGGTAGGGCGCATAAGGGTGGTCGACCGCGACCACGTTCTCGCTCACCCAGGTGAGCCGCTTGCCGTCGGTGTCGGCGAGATAGCTCTGCGGCGGCTGGGTTGCATTCGAGCGTGTGATGCGCAGCACCCGGGCCGACTTGTCCATGGTGGTATCGTTCACGAAGGCGAGATCCGTGAGCCGGCGCGGCGTGCCTGGCTTGTCGAGTCCGATCACGTAGGTCTGCTGGGCGAGCGGATCGTCCTTCATTCCGTCGAAGAAGATGCGCCGTGCAGTCTCGTCCACTCCGGCGAGGCTGGTGACGGCCCAGCTACCTTTGGTCAGCTGGGTCCACTTGCCCTTCTGCCAGCGGTACAGATGCCTGAAACCATCGCGTTCCGACCACCACACAAGGCTGCCGTCCTTGAGCCACTTGTAGTTGTTAGTGAGGTTGATCCAGTGGCCCTCTGCCGCGCGCTCGGTGAAGAGCACGCGAGTCTTGCCCGTGGCGGGGTCGGCAGTGAGCACGTCGAGCCGGTCCTGTGCGCGGCTGAGGCGCTGGACGTAGAGCGTCCTGCCATTCGCCGCCCAGTCCACCCGGCCGAGGTAGAAGTCCTTGTCCGTGCCGAGATCGACCTCGACCCGGTTACCGCCGTCGGGATCCATCAGGAACAGCTGGACGATCGCATTGTCGGTGCCTGCCGCGGGATAACGCTGCTGGGTGACGGTAGTGGTATCCGCGCCGATCGCGGTGCGGGTGACGATCCCGACCGGCGCCTCGTCCGTGCGCTGGACGGCGATGCGGCGGTCGTCCGGCGACCACCAGTAGCCCTCGATGCGATCCAGCTCCTCCTGCGCGACGAATTCGGCGACGCCCCAGCCGACCGTCTCCGGCTCGCCTTCGGGCGTGATCGGGCGCGCCTCGGCCCCGCCGACCGCGCCGACCCAGACCCGACCGTCGCGCACGAAGGAGAGATATTTGCCGGTGTCCGACAGCGCCGGGTTCAGCTCGCCCTCAGGCGTGCTGGTCAGCCGCTGGACACTGCCGTCGAGCCGCGCGAGGTAAAGGTCGCCGTCGATGGGTACCAGGATCGCAGAACCGTCGGGTGCCCAGCTGTAGGTGACGATCCCCTTGAGCTTGCCGATGCGCTGGCGCTCGCGCTGCATCTTCTCCGCTTCAGAGAGCGTTGCGCCGCTGCCGACCTTCTCGCTGTCGACCAGCATCCGCCACTGGCCGGTGTCGCGCTCGTAGCCCCACAGGTCGTATCGGTCCTTGTCGGCCTCCCGGCTGCGCAGGACGGTGAGCCACCTGCCGTCTGGCGACAGCTTCACCCCGCGCGGAGCCTGACCGGAGAGGCTGGGGCTGGCGAAGACTCGCTCGAAGCTCAGCGGGGTCACTTGCTTTGCCTCCTGCGCGCTGAGGGGCTGGAAGGCAGCCAGCGTGGCCACGGCGGCGAGCAGGATGTGTCGCAAGGCATGTCTCTCCCGGTCATGTGTCGCGCCCCGGCTTTGCCCGCCCCGCCCCTTATGGTCAATTTGGAGTTAAGCGCGCTTGCCCACCCGGCCTTAAGGGCCGCCCGTCATCCTGCAGCCACGGGTTACCCCTTTCCGGGCCGCCGGTCGCATCGGACCCGGAAACGCTAAGGGCGGCGCTCCTCACCGGAACGCCGCCCTCTCTTTGTTTCGCGAATGCGAAGCGCGCTTACGCCTTCGTCGTATTCTCGCGGCGCTCGGCGATGCGGGCGCTCTTGCCGGTCCGGCCGCGCAGGTAATAGAGCTTCGCGCGACGCACCACGCCGCGGCGGACCACGGTGATGCTGTCCACGATCGGCGAATAGAGCGGGAAGACACGCTCGACGCCCTCGCCGAAGCTCATCTTGCGGACGGTGAAATTGCTGTTGATCGAACGGTTCGAGCGCGCGATCACCACGCCTTCGAAGTTCTGGACGCGCTCGCGCGTGCCTTCGACGACCTTCACGCCGACGCGGACGGTGTCGCCGGCGCGGAAATCGGGGATGTCCTTGCCGAGGTTCTCGATGGCTTCCGCCTCGAGTTGCTGGATCAGGTTCATTGCATTGGGTCCTGGTCTTCATGCCGCGCGCCAGAGGCAGACTGGACCCGAGCGCCCGTGTGACGCTCCCAAAGGTCCGGCCTGCGTAACCGTGTGTCGTGCTCGCTGCGTTGCCTGCGCCACGCCGCGATCTTCGCATGATCCCCCGATCGCAGCACTTCAGGGATCGTGCGCCCTTCCCATTCCTGAGGTCGGGTGAATTGCGGATATTCGAGGAGGCCGTTCTCGAACGATTCCTCGTGCCCGCTATCGGGCGCGCCCATTACGCCGGGAAGGAGGCGAATGCAAGCGTCGAGTATGGCCAGCGCCGCCGGCTCTCCGCCCGAGAGCACGATGTCGGCGAGACTGACCTCCTCGACCTCGGGCCGGGCCTCGAAAAACCGCTCGTCGAAGCCTTCGAACCGGCCGCAGATCAGCACTATGCCCGGCCCCGCGGCGATCTCGCGAATGCGCTGCTGGGTGATGGGGCGGCCACGCGGTGTCATGGCGAGGATGGGTCTCCTTTCCTCCCCGGCTCGCCGGGGAGGGGGACCAGCCGCAGGCTGGTGGAGGGGTTGTCTTTGCAGGAAGGGCAACCCCTCCACCACTTCGTGGTCCCCCTCCCCATCTGCGATGGGGAGGATTACATGGTCCAGCGCAGCCGCCAGCACATCGGGCTTGAGCACCATCCCCGCCCCGCCCCCTGCGGGCGTGTCGTCAACCGTGCGGTGCCTGTCGGTCGCGAAGTCGCGGATCTGCACCGCCTCGCAACGCCAGTCTCCCCGCTCCAGCGCCCGGCCCGCCAGCGACACGCCGAGCGCTCCGGGAAACATCTCGGGGTAAAGCGTTAGGATGGTGGCGGCAAAACTCATCGTTTCGCCAATGCGGAGGGCACGTCCGAATGGCAAGCAACGAGATCGACGACTGCATCATCGTGGGCGCCGGGCCAGCGGGGCTGACCGCCGCGATCTATCTCGCGCGCTATTATCTCAGGATCCGGCTGTTCGACTGCGGCACCAGCCGGGCGAGCTGGATCCCCACCAGCCACAACCACGCGGGCTTTCCCGACGGAATCAACGGCAACGACCTGCTCGAACGGATGCGCGAGCAGGCGGCGAAATACGGCGCCTTGCGCGAGCCCAAGCGGGTCACGCACCTGGCGTTGGACGAGGACGGGACGTTTCGCGTCTGCTGCGGAGACGAGGAGTTTCGGTCGCGCACGGTCCTGCTCGCGACCGGCGTCGTCAATAACCGGCCGGAAGGGATCGACGACCAGCTTCACGACCAGGCAGTAGCCCGCGGTCTCATCCGCTACTGCCCCGTCTGCGATGGCTACGAAGTGACTGACAAGCGCGTCGGGGTCATCGGCACGGGCGCGCGCGGCACCGCCGAGGCCCAGTTCGTGCGGACCTACACTGTCGATATCACCCTGATCGCGCCCGAGGGCGAACACGTGCTGGCGCAGGAAGACGTCGCGGCGCTGGAGGATGCGGGTATTCGCCGGATCGCCGGACCGTGTGGCGGCTATGCTTTGGAGAACGGCCAGATCGCCTTCGACACGGTCGAGGGGCGGATGGCGTTCGACAGCATCTACCCGGCGCTGGGTTCGGTGATCCGGTCGGGCCTGGCCGAAAAAGCGGGAGCGAAGCTCAGCAAGGACGGCTGCATCCTGACGGACGACCACCTCGAGACAACCGTCCCCGGTCTGTTCGCAGCGGGCGACGTAGTAAAGGGGCTAGACCAGATCAGCCACGCGATGGGTCAGGCCGGCGTCGCCGCGACGGCGATCCGCAACACACTGGCGCGTCAGAAACCGCTTCGGCGTTAGGGTCAGGACCCATCAGTCTCCCAGCGTCCAATTCTCGATTGCGAGTCCGGGAACGTCGGCGAAATCGGCTTCGTTGTTAGACACCACCACGGCACCGATACTGAGCGCATGGGCGGCAAGCAGCCGGTCGAAACGAGCGCGGCGGAACGGCAGCGTGGCATAGACGCGGGCGGCGGCCTCGTCGAAGGGGACGACGGAATAGAGCGCGGCGAAAGCTTTCAGCGCATCATCGGTCGGCGGCTTGCCGTTGGCCGTTCCCAAGGCGAGTTCGGCGAAGGTGACGGCCGACACGGCCACATCGCCGGGCGCGCGCGATTCAAACCGCGGCCGCATCTGCGGGAACTGGCCGGTCAGCGCGTAGATGACGATGTCGGTATCGAGCAGGTACCGGATCATTCCGCGCGCGTTGCAGCCTCGCGCGCCGCGATCGTGCTCGGGCGCTCATCGAACTCCCGCAGTTCGCGCGGGATCGGTTTCAGCCAGGGCGCCTTACCCCAAAAACCGCTGACGTCGGTGGTCTTGCGCCGCTCGGGTTTCGCCTTGAGGCGCAATTCGCCGTCCTCCTCGGTGATGGTCCACTCGCGGTCGGGCTCGACGCCCAGCGCGGCGGGAATGCGGATCGCGACCGAATTGCCCGACTTGAAACTCTTCCCTGTATATTCCTTGCCCACGACACGCTCCTGTATATACGCAATGTATATACTAAGGCCGAAAGTCCTCGGCAAGCACCAGCCTCTCGGCATCCCATTCATGCACGGCGGCGGGGATCAGCGGGACCATGAATGTCTTGCCGTCGGGCGTCTCGATCTCGACGATATCGGTCGCGCCGAAATTCTCGACGGCGCAGACGCGGCCGACAACCTCGCCCGCACCGGTGACGACGGGGAGGTCGAGCAGGTCGGAATGGTAGAATTCGCCCTCGGCCAGCGGCGGGAGGGCAGAGCGCGGGACGCTCAGCACGGTGCCGCGCAGCTTTTCGGCGGCGGTGCGGTCGGACACTTCGGCAAAGCGAGCGATCGCGCCGCCCTTCCCGTCGTCGCGCAGCTTCTGGAGCGACAGCGTGCCGTCGTTGAAGCGCTTGTGCGGCTTCAGCGCGGCGAACCCCTCGCCCAGCAGCTTGAGACGGACCTCGCCCGTCACCCCATGCGCGCCGGTTACGGCAGCGAGAGGGACAAGCCTTTCAAGCCCCTCCCCGGAAGGGGAGGGGTCGGGTTGGGGCTTATCGGAGCGCGGCGGCACAGCCCCCACCCCCGGCCCCTCCCCTGAAGGGGAGGGGTGCGTTGGCATCAGCCCTCGGCCTGCTCTTGGGTGGTTTCGGCAGCGGTTGCGTCCTCGGTAGCAACCTCCTCGGCCGGAGCTTCCTCGGCGGGGGCAGCTTCCTCGGCAGCAGCCTCCTCGACGGCGGGCTCGTCAGCCGGAGCCGCAACGGCAGCCTTGGCCTCTTCCTCGGCAGCCTTCCTGGCTTCCTCGGCCTCGGCGGCCTTGCTCGCCTTCTCCTCGGCGCGTTCCTTGGCCTTTTCGCCCGGCTCCGCCTTCTTCGGATTGTTGCGCGCCGCGCGTTCCTTCACGCCGGCTGCGTCGAGGAAGCGGGCGACGCGGTCGGTCGCCTGCGCGCCGACGCCTAGCCAGTAGCGGGCGCGGTCCTCGTTCAGCTTCACGCGCTCGCCGCTGTCCTTGGGAAGCAGAGGGTTATAGGTGCCGATCTGCTCGAGATACTTGCCGTCGCGGCTGGCGCGGCTGTCGGCGACGACGATGCGGTAATAGGGACGCTTCTTGGCGCCACCGCGCGAAAGACGGATCGAAACTGCCATTTTACTTTACCTTTCCAAAACAGATAACTGAAATCACTTGTTCTTCATCAAATCCTGAAGCCCGGGCGGGAGCGCGCCGCCGGAGCCGCCGAGACCGGGAAGCGAGGGTGGCGCACCGCCGCCTCCGCCCATTCCGCCCAAGGCGCCACCGCCGCCACCGCCGCCGCCACCGAACATGGCGCCGAGGCCCTTCAATCCGCCCATCTTCCTGATCTGCTTCATGGCGCGGCTCATTTCCTGGTGCATCTTGAGCAGCCTGTTGACGTCCTGCACCTCGGTGCCGGATCCCGCCGCGACGCGCTTCTTGCGCTTGGCGTTGAGCAGCTCGGGGCGCGCGCGTTCCTTCGGCGTCATCGAGCCGATGATCGCGTCCATGTGGACGAGCAGCTTGTCGTCCATCCCGCTCGCCGCCATCGCCTGCCTGGCTTTCTTCATGCCCGGCAACATCCCGGCGAGCATCCCGAGGCCGCCCATGTTCTGCATCTGGCGAAGCTGGGTGCGAAGGTCGTTCAGGTCGAACTGCCCCTTCATCATCTTCTTCGCGAGCGCCTCGGCGTCCTCGACCTTGATGGTCTCGGCGGCGCGCTCGACCAGGCTGACGACGTCGCCCATGCCGAGGATGCGGCCGGCAACGCGCTTGGGATCGAAGGCCTCGATCGCGTCGAGCTTCTCGCCGGTACCCGCGAACTTGATAGGCTTGCCGGTGACGTAGCGCATCGACAGCGCAGCGCCGCCGCGCGCATCGCCGTCCATGCGGGTGAGGATCACGCCGGTCAGCGGAACCTCGCCGCTGAAAGACTGCGCGACATTCACGGCGTCCTGGCCGGTCAGGCTGTCGACCACCAGCAGCACCTCGGTCGGCGCGCTGACGGAGGCGACCGCCTTCATCTCCGCCATCAGCGCCTCGTCGACGTGAAGGCGGCCGGCGGTGTCGAGCAGCAGCACGTCGGCGTTCTGCAGGCGCGCGGCCTCGATCGCGCGGCGGGCGATATCGACCGGCTGCTGCCCCTTGACGATGGGAAGGGTGGCGACGCCGGTCTGCTCGCCCAGCACCGCCAGCTGCTCCTGCGCGGCCGGGCGGTTGACGTCGAGTGAGGCCATCATGGCCTTCTTGCTCTGCTTCTCCTTGAGGAGTTTGCCGAGCTTGGCGGTAGTGGTGGTCTTGCCCGAGCCCTGGAGGCCGACCATCATCACCACGACCGGCGGCTTGGCGGCGAGGTTCAGGCCTTCCGGCGCCTCGCCGCCGAGCATGTCGGCAAGCTCGTCGTTGACGATCTTGACGACCATCTGCCCCGGCGTGACCGAGCGCAGCACGTCCGAACCCACGGCCTTCTCGGTGACGGCGTCGATGAACCGGCGGACGACGGGCAGCGCGACATCGGCCTCGAGCAGCGCGATGCGGATCTCGCGCATCGCCTCACGGACATCGGCTTCCGACAGCGCGCCACGGCCGCGCAGCCGATCGAAGACATTGCCGAGCCGGTCGGACAGATTGTCGAACATTGCTGCGCTCCAAAACCTCAACTGCCGGACGAAATGTCCGAAACGCGAAAAACGCCGGCGGACGAAACCTCGTCGGCCAGCGTTGCGAGCGTCAATCCGATGCCCGACTTATTTCAAATCCATTTTGCCGTATTTTGTCTCGCAGCGCAGGCGAAAATGGTGGTTGCGAGTGACCCGGCGCGCAGCGGCCTCAATGGCCGTGAGCACCGGAAGCGCTCGGAACCGCCATTTGCAGCCCGCCACGGGCGAAAAGACGGCGAAATGGTGGAGCCTAGCGGGATCGAACCGCTGACCTCCTGCATGCCATGCAGGCGCTCTCCCAGCTGAGCTAAGGCCCCGTATCCATTACCCGGCAACCCTTGGGGAGGTTGCCAGCGAGGCGCGCCCCCTAAAAGGCACGCCCCGAAAACTCAAGAGGGTTTTTCAATCGCGACAAACCCGGTCCGTTCGTATCGAGCGGAGGACGCAGTCCGTAGTCGAGATACCCTCACACCGCCGCGAACGTGTCTCGACTTCGCTCGACACGAACGGGCATGTGTGATCGTTAGGCGAGAAAATCAGCTCTCGTGATCGGAATC
Source organism: Pseudomonadota bacterium (assembly GCA_021794525.1). Lineage (GTDB taxonomy): Bacteria > Pseudomonadota > Alphaproteobacteria > Sphingomonadales > Sphingomonadaceae > Qipengyuania. The sequence goes on from JAJYQP010000021.1 coordinate 15,137, forward strand.
GTCGTCATCCTTGCTGATGCCGAGATCGTCGTCGGTGTCGAGGTCCACGTCCGCGTCGGCGGTCGCGTCATCGTCCTCGATATCGTCGAGATCGTCGTCATCGCCGCCCAGATCGCTGTCGGCATCGACGTCCTTCTTCTTCTTCTCTTCCTCGTAGGGAATCGGCTGCTTGGACTTCAGCACCGGCTCGGGCGTCCAGGTTTCGCCGCATTCGATGCAGGCGACCGGGTCTTCCTTGCCAAGATCGTAAAAGCGCGTGCCGCACTTGGGGCAGGTGCGCTTGGTGCCCCATTCGGGTTTGACCATGTGTTTCCTCAGGCAATGCTGCCCGCGAGGTAATCCCGGGGGCATGAATTTCACGGGGTATTGATGGGAACCGGCAAGACCGGACTCAACAGCGGCGCGCGCCTTGCCAGAAGCCACCCCCGCTGTCAAAGACCCGCGCCGCATGATCAGCGAGACCCCTGCCCCGCGCCGCTTCTTCCCCTCGGCCCCCCTCAAGGGCCGCATCCGTGTCCCCGGCGACAAGTCGATCAGCCACCGCTCGCTGATGTTCGGCGCGCTGGCCGTGGGCCGGACAACCATTTCGGGGCTGCTGGAGGGAGAGGACGTGCTCGCCACCGCCGCCGCGCTGCGCCAGATGGGCGCGGTGATCGGGCGGGACGGCGAGGACTGGGTTGTCGACGGGGTCGGCACCGGCGGCTTCCTCCCGCCAAGCGCCGCGCTGGAGATGGGCAATTCGGGCACCTCCACGCGGCTCCTCATGGGCCTTATCGCCAGCCAGGCGATCACTGCCACCTTCACCGGCGACGCCAGCCTGTCGCGCCGCCCGATGGGCCGGGTGATCGAGCCGCTGGCGCAGATGGGCGCCGCGTTTCAGTCCTCGCCCGGCGACACGCTGCCGCTGACGATGACGGGAATCGAGCCTGCCATCCCCATCACCTACCGCTTGCCCGTAGCCAGCGCGCAGGTGAAGAGCGCGGTGCTGCTGGCGGGCCTGAACACCCCCGGCATCACCACCGTCATCGAACCCGTCCCGACCCGCGATCACACCGAGCGGATGCTGGCAGGCTTCGGCGCGGTGCTGGAGATCGGCGAAGAGGACGGTGCGCGCGTCATCCGCATTCACGGCCAGCCCGAATTGCGCCCGCAGACCATCGATGTGCCCGGCGACCCCTCCAGCGCCGCTTTCTTCGCCGTGGCCGCCAGTATCGTGCCGGGAAGCGACCTCGTGATCGAGAACGTCGGGCTCAACCCGACGCGCGCCGGTCTGTTCGCCGTGCTGCGACAGATGGGCGCGAGAATCGAGGAACTGGACGGGCGCGAGGTGGGCGGCGAGCCGGTCGCGGATCTGCGCGTGCGCCATGCGCCGCTGACCGGGATCGAGGTCGACCCCGCCCTCGCCCCCTCGATGATCGACGAGTTCCCTGTGCTCTTCGTCGCCGCCGCCGTTGCGCAGGGCCGCACAGTCACGCGCGGGCTGGAGGAGCTGCGCGTCAAGGAAAGCGACCGCATCGCCGCCATGGCCGCCGCGCTGACGCTGGTGGGCGCGCGGGTTCAGGAAACCGAGGACGGCCTCATCATCGACGGCACCGGCGGCGAACCGCTGCCAGGGAGTACCGAGCCCATCACCACCCACCTCGACCACCGCATCGCCATGAGCATGGCGGTGGCGGGGCTGGCCAGTCGGGACGGCGTGGAGGTCGATGACACGAGCCCGATCGCGACTAGCTTTCCCAATTTCACGGCGTTGCTCGAAGGCGCGGCGCGGTGATCATCGCCGTCGACGGCCCCACCGCCAGCGGCAAGGGCACCATCGCCGCCGCGCTCGCCGAGCATTTCGGGCTGCCTTTCCTCGACACCGGGCTGCTCTACCGCGCGGTCGGGCGGCAGGTGTTTCTCGACGGCGGCGACCCTGACGATGCGGGCGATGCGCTGGCGGCGACGAGCTTTCCCGACGCCCTGCTTTCCGACCCGCACCTCCGTAGTGAGGACACCGGCGGACTGGCGAGCCGCGTTTCGGTCCATACTTCGGTTCGCAAGGCGCTGTTCGAGCGGCAGCGTGCCTTCGCCACCCGGCCCGGCGGCGCGGTGCTCGACGGGCGCGATATCGGCACGGTAATCGCTCCCGACGCCGATGTGAAGCTGTTCGTCACCGCCAGCGCCCATGCGCGGGCGGAGCGGCGTTGGAAGGAGATGCGCGGACGCGGGCTGGCGGTTGCTCTGGAGGACATCGAGGCCGACATCCTCCGACGCGACGAGCGCGACAGCAACCGCGCCGATGCGCCGCTCAAGCCCGCCGACGATGCCATCATCCTCGACACCACCGACATGACGCGCGAGCAGGCGCTCGCCGCTGCCATCGTCGCGGTCGAGGCGAAGCGATGAACCGCCCCGCGCTGTCTTTGCGTGAGTTCGACGACAGCCTCGCGCAGCTCTTCCACGACATCAATGCCGAGTGGATCGCGGCGATGTTCACGCTCGAGCCCACCGACCGCGAGGTGCTTGAGAACCCCCGCACGCGCATCGTCGATCCCGGCGGCGCGATCCTGTTCGTCGAGGCGGAGGGATTGGGCATTGTCGGCACATGCGCCTTGCAGAAGACCGGGCCCGGCGCCTTCGAGCTGACCAAGATGGGCGTCACCGAAAGCGCGCGCGGGCTGAAGGCGGGGGAATTCCTGCTCGCCGCGATGATCGCGCGGGCGCAGGAGCTTGGCGCGGAGAGGCTCTACCTCCTCACCAACCACAGCTGCGAGGCTGCGATCCACCTTTACGAGAAGGCCGGCTTTGTGCACGATGCCGGGATCATGCACCAATACGGCGCACGCTACGCGCGATGCGACGTGGCAATGCGCCATGCTCGATTTCAAGATGGTTCGTAGCCAATATTTTTCTTGCCTATTTGGTTATTCTGCAGCAATGAGCCTGGCAATGAAGCGTGCCCGCCCTCTCCGCGCCACAGCTTGGACCGCGCACCGTTACGCAGAGCGCAAGACGGGTCGCCGCAAACGATGGGTTTTGGTGTCGACTTCGTGTAGACTTCCGGCGCATTCGCTTCGGCCATCCAGCTTGCTTTTCGCCGCGAAATCGCTATGAGCGCGCCCGTCCCCGACAGCATCCGCTCGACGAGACCTTCGCGATGGCATGCGGCCTCGCGGAGATACGGCCCTCTTGGCCCATCGGTTCTCTCCCTGCCCGGGAGGGGGGCAATCCCGCCCCGATGGAGAAAAGACCCCGGTAAAACCGGTGGCCGGTAGCAAATGTGAAGGAAACTGACATGGCATCCACTGCCAACCCCACCCGCGCCGATTTCGAGGCGCTCCTCAACGAACAGCTCGGCGGTGCCGCCGACGGCGGCTTCGAAGGCCGCGTGGTCAAGGGCACCGTGACCGCCGTCGAGAACGGCATGGTCATCATCGACGTCGGCCTCAAGAGCGAAGGCCGGATCGACATCAAGGAATTCGAACGCGGCGACGACGACAAGGCGCCCACGGTGGGCGACGAGGTCGAGGTCTATGTCGACCGCGTCGAGAACGCCGACGGCGAAGCCATGCTGTCGCGCGACCGCGCCCGCCGCGAAGCCGCCTGGGACAAGCTGGAAAGCGAGTTCGGCGAAGGCAAGCGCGTCGAGGGCCGCATCTTCGGCCGGGTCAAGGGCGGCTTCACCGTCGATCTCGATGGCGCCGTGGCATTCCTCCCCGGCTCGCAGGTCGACATCCGCCCCGTGCGCGACGTCGCCCCGCTGATGGACATGCCGCAGCCCTTCATGGTGCTGAAGATGGATCGCCGCCGCGGCAACATCGTCGTCTCGCGCCGCGCGGTGCTCGAGGAAACCCGCGCCGAGCAGCGCAGCGAGCTGATCGACAAGCTGGCCGAGGGCCAGGTGATCGACGGCGTGGTCAAGAACATCACCGACTACGGTGCCTTCGTGGACCTCGGCGGCATCGACGGCCTGCTTCACGTCACCGACATGAGCTACAAGCGCGTCAACCACCCCTCGGAAGTGATCGAGATCGGCCAGACCGTGAAGGTCCAGATCATCCGCATCAACGAAGATACCCAGCGCATCAGCCTCGGCATGAAGCAGCTGGAAAGCGATCCGTGGGATGGCGTGATCGCCAAGTACCCGGTCGGTTCCAAGCTGACCGGCCAGGTCACCAATATCACCGAATACGGCGCCTTCGTCGAGATCGAGCCGGGCATCGAGGGCCTCGTCCACGTGTCCGAGATGAGCTGGACCAAGAAGAACGTGCACCCCGGCAAGATCGTCTCGACTTCGCAGGAAGTCGAAGTGATGGTGCTGGAGGTCGACAGCGACAAGCGCCGCATCAGCCTTGGCCTGAAGCAGGCGCAGGGCAATCCGTGGGAAGACTTCGCGCAGAAGCACCCGGTCGGCACCAAGGTCACCGGCGAGGTCAAGAACGCGACCGAGTTCGGCCTGTTCATAGGCCTCGACGGCGACGTGGACGGCATGGTTCACATGTCGGACATCGCCTGGGGCATCTCGGGCGAGGATGCGCTGGCGCTGCACCGCAAGGGTGAAGAGGTCGAGGCGATCGTGCTCGATGTCGATGTCGAGAAGGAGCGCATCAGCCTCGGCATGAAGCAGCTCGAGAAGGGCGCGCCGACCGCGGCCGGTGCCGCTGCCTCGGCAAGCGGCCTCAAGAAGAACGACGTCGTCACCGTCACCGTTCTCGAAGTCCGCGATGGCGGCCTCGAGGTGCAGGTCGGCGAAGACGGCGCGACCGGCTTCATCAAGCGCAGCGACCTCGGCCGCGACCGCGACGAGCAGCGCCCCGACCGCTTCCAGGTCGGCGCGAAGCTGGACGCCATGGTTATCGGCTTCGACCGTTCGAAGAAGCCCAACTTCTCCGTCAAGGCGCGCCAGATCGCCGAGGAGAAGGAAGCGGTGGCCCAGTTCGGTTCGTCCGATTCGGGTGCCTCGCTGGGCGACATCCTCGGCGAAGCGCTGAAGAAGAAGGGCGAGTAATCCGCAGGATCGCGTCCGGAAGCCTGCTCCCGGACGCGGCCCCAAGGCCGGCCGGCGGGAAGGGCCCGTTCGACGTCATGGGATTCACTCCCATGACCGCCCAGGCAAGATAGAAAGGCCCGCCCTCCCCTTATCGGGAAGGCGGGCCTTTCCTACATGGGCCGGTCCGCGCTAAGGTGTCCCCATGCTGCAGATCCACCAGTTTCCCTGCCTGTCCGACAACTATGGCTTCCTCGTCCATGACCCGGCGAGCGGCGAAACCGCGGCGATCGACACGCCCGATGGCGCGGAATACCTGCGTCAGGCAGAAGCCAAGGGCTGGACGATCACCCAGATCTGGAACACGCACTGGCATCCCGACCATGCCGGCGGAAACCAGGCCATCGTCGATGCGACGGGTGCGACCGTCGTCGCCCCGGCAGAGGTCAGCAAACTCGGTCCAATCGACCGTGTCGTCGGCAATGGCGACACGGTGGCGCTGGGTGAGTGGTTGGCACGGGTGATCGACGTCTCCGGCCACACCAATGGCCATATCGCCTATCATCTGGCGGATGCTGGCGTTGCCTTCGTCGGCGACAGCGTCTTCGCTTTGGGGTGCGGGCGGATGTTCGAAGGGGAACCGCAGCAGTTCTGGGACAGCCTCAGCCGGATCAAGGCTCTGCCTCCCGGAACCGTCCTCTACTGCGCGCATGAATACACGCAGTCGAACGCGAAATTCGCGCTTCATGCCGACCCGGACAATGCCATGCTCCGCCAATATGCCGCCGACATCGACCGCAAGCGCGCCGCGGGCGAGCCCACCGTGCCGACGACGCTAGAGCGCGAGTTGGGGACCAACCCCTTCCTGCGCGCGGACAGTGACGAAATGCGCGACCGGTGGGGCGGCGCGAGCCCGGCAGAAACCTTCGCCCGCCTGCGCGCGGCCAAGGACAGCTTCTAGGCGAAAAAAGAGCCGCGGCCCCTGCGTCAGCAGGAAAGCCGCGGCCTCTTGAGACTCGTTGACGCGGCGGGCTCAGAGCCCGGCGATCACCTTGTCGGCCAGCACCCGATCCGCATCCTCGCCATGCTTATCGGCGATGAGCTTGCGGCTGGCGGCGGTGGCAGCGGCCACCGCGCTGTTGCGGACGCTCTCGACCGCCTCACGCTCGGCGGCGGCGATCTTGTCCTCCGCCATGCGCTCGCGGCGAGCGACCATCGCCTTGCCGTCGGCTTCCGCCTTGGCCAGGATGTCATCCGCCTCGGTCCTAGCATTGGCGAGCATCGCGGCGGCGTCCTTTTCGGCACCGGCGATCTTGGCGGCATACTCGGTGCGCAGCGCCTCGGCCTCGGCACGAAGCTGCTTGGCCTCGTCGAGCTGCTGCTTGATCGCCGCGATCTTGCCGTCGAGCCCGCGGGTAATCATGCCCGGCACGCGCTTCCACAGCATAACCAGTACCAGAACCAGCATCGCCAGGGCGACGATCTGGAACGGGGCGAGGCCGAACAGCTCCGGCTCGGCATGAGTCGGCGCGCCGCCATGCTCGGTCCCGGCGACGATCTGGCTTTCGTCGGTCGCGATCACTTCGGGGAGGTGGTCAGCCATGGGCAAGGGCCTCCTTCACGGCCTTCGCGGCGGAAGGCTTGGTGACCTTTACGCCGGCGAGCCGCTGGACGATGTCCTGCGCGGCCTCTGCGGCGACGGTCTCGATTTCGCCCATGGCCGCGGTGCGCGCGGCGGCGATGCGACCCTCCGCCTCGGCCAGCTTGGCATCGATCTTGGTCTGCGCTTTAGCGAGACGCTGCTCGGTCTTGGCCGCGGCGTCCGCCTTCGCCTTTGCGAGCACCGCCTGGGCATTGGCACGGTTCTCGTTCTCGCGCTGACGCCACGCCTCTTCCTGCCGGTCCGCCTCGTTCCGCGCGGCCTGCGCGGCAGCGAGGTCGGCGGCGATCTGCGAATCGCGCGCCTCGACGGTCGCCAGCACCTTGGGCACCATGCCCTTGCCGACGACGAAGAAGGTGAAGCCGAAGAACACCAGCAACCAGAAGATCTGGCTGGCGTAGGTGTCGGCAAGCTGGGCTATCTGTGGCATCGCGCGCTCTTTGGCTGTGCCGCCGACAGAGGCCCTTGCGGGCCGCGCCGGCGATCACGGTCTCAGGTATCTTAGGCGACGAAGATCAGGATCATCGACACGACGAACGCCAGCAGGCCGAGAAGCTCGGCAGCGGCGAAGCCGATGAAGAGGCGGCCCTGCTGGCCGTCGGCAGCGCCGGGGTTGCGCAGCGCGCTCTCGAGGAACGAGCCGAACACGTTACCCACGCCAATGGCGGCCATGCCGGCACCGATGGCAGCAAGACCGGCACCGATCAGCTTTGCGGCTTCAACGTCCATGATAAACTCCTTTGAAATTCAGATGTGTGTGAAACGGACTTAGTGAAGGTTCTCGGCGTCGTTGATGTACAGCGACGTCAACAGCGCGAAGACATAGGCCTGGATGCCGGCAACGAGCAGCTCGAGCGCGCAGATGCCGATCATCAGGAGGAAGCTGGGCAGACCCACGAGCAGCCCGAAACCGGCACCGGCATTGGTTCCGTCGATCACGAAGCTCGACAGCACCTCGAGCAGCACGTGCCCCGCCATCATGGCGACGAACAGTCGCAGGCCGAGGCTGAAGGGGCGCACCATGAACGAGATGAACTCGATCGGCGCGATCACCGGGATCATCGGCAGCGGCGTGCCGTGGGGCACGAACAGGCTGAAGAAATGGAGGCCGTGCCGCCAGAAGCCCACGATCAGCACGATCGAGAAGCTCAGCACCGCGAGGATACCGGTTACGGTAAAGTGGCTGGTGAAGGTGAAGGGATGCACGCCGACAATGCCCAGCGGCAGCAGGCCCAGAATGTTGGCGAAGAGTATGAACATGAACAGGCTGAAGACGTAAGGCACATATTTGCGCCCTGCCTTGCCGATGTTCGCTTCCAGCATGTCGTCGATGAAGCCGGTAAAGGTCTCCACCATCATCTGCCAGCGCCCGGGGACCATCTGGCGCTTCAGACCACCGGCGACGAACAGCGTCAGCACCACAGTGGTGATGAGCATCCACATCGCGGAATTGGTGAAGGAAACGTCGTAGCCCGCGATATTCAGTTCGGCGATCGGCTTGATCGTGAACTGGTACATCGGGTCGACCTTGGCTTCGGCTGCCACGTTCGAGGTAATCCCTGTATCCTGGTGCGCGGTGCGACCAGCGACGCGAGGTGATCCGCGCTACTGGTCCGGCCGCTGGTTCGCAGAACGGATGATGTTCCTGAAGGCGACCACGATCCCGAGGGCCAGGCCGACCAGCAGTCCCCAGGGCAAGGTCCCCGCCAGCCAGTCGAACAGCCAGCCGAGCACCAGGCCGCCGAGAACCCCGCCGAGCAGATCCGCCAGTGCCCGGTTGCCGCTGCGGTAATTCGCGTCGGAGCCGGTTGCCTGCGATCTGGTGCGCTGCTCTTCCCGCTCGCGCGCGGCCTTCAGCCGCTCCTCGAGCGCGTCGATTCGCGCATCCTCGCCGATGGGTTCCCGTGCGGACGTCTCGTCGCTCATGCCAATCTCCGTGAAAGGGAAACGCGCGGCACGCGCTGGAGGTGCCCGCCGAGGGCGCCGCCCCCTTAGGCGGGGGGCATGGCCAAGTCAACCGGGGGTTTCGGTCGGCCCGCCAACCGCCTTACGGGCAGCGTGCATCCCGCTGCAGCGCGCCGCTTCCGCGGGTCTGCCAGCTGCCATCGGGGGCCTGGTATTTCTCGCCGGGAGCGGTCGCCAGGATCGCCTGGCAGCCGGCGGTCAGCGCATACTCGTCGAGCGTGGCGTTCGCGGCCTTGGCGCGTTCCGAATAGACCGCGCGGCGCTTGATGTTGATGTCGTTGACGATCGCCTGCAACGCGGGGTCGCCGGAACCGACGATGCCGAGATAGCCGTCGATCTTCTCGCCCACCTTTCCGCTCGCACGGGCGGCGGCATAGGCCGGGTCGCGCTGCGCCACGGCGGGCGTCGCCACCCCGGCCAGCGCCAGCGCGGCAGCGATCAGCTTGGTGGTCGTTTTCATCATCATGCCCTCTTAAAAAATATCGCGGTTTTCCTCGACCGTGTTCTTCGCGTCGGCCGCGAGGCGGTAGATCACCTCCTGGCGGATGTTCACGTTGAGCTCGATCACTATCGGCTTGTCCGGCGCCTTCACCGTCACGCACCCGCCGAGCGCAAGCAACAGGCCCGCTGCGGGCACCAGGCGCGATGGCTGACAGACGCTCCTTCTTTCATGGGCTGACATTGGCATTTCCTCGCTTTCCTAGTTCTGAACGGCCGGTTTGTCGGCGGTAATGATGTCCTTGGGATCGACTTTGGGCTTCACGTCCTCGCCCCTGACCTCGCGGCGGATGAGGCGAGTGCCGTCGTCGGACAGCAGGCCGATGTCGCGCGGATCGCGCACCGCCGCCGGATCGCGCAGCGACTTGAAGCTGGTGATGAGCTGGTAGAACGGCGCGCGGATATTGATCTTGAACTGGATCGGCAGGTTCGCGAGCGCCCTGGTGACGATGTTGCGCTTGGCACCCTCGCCCTGCTTCACGCCGTCGAAGCGGACGTTCGTGACGATCTCGCCCGTCAGGGAGCCGTTCATCGCGATGTCCATCTTCTCGTAATCGAGGCTGCGCAGCGCGTCGAAGGCGAAATTCGCCATCGGGGAGAGGTCCTTGTAGGTCAGGTCTCCCACATAGCTGACGTTCCCGCCCGGAGCGCGGGAGATCAGGAAGCCGCCCTCGATCCGCCCGTTGCCGTTCTCGTCGAACACGATTGGCACCGTTCCGTCGAACCGGCCGGTGGCGGCAATGTTCGGCAGTTCGAACCGGGTCACGAAGGCGGCGGCGTCGAGACCGACGATCTCGAACACGTAACGCCGCGCTTCCTTCACGCCGAAGTTGAGATCGACCCGCTTCAGGACCAGACGCCCGCCCATGAAAGGCCAGCTCCCGCCCTCCACGGCAAGCAACTTGCCGCCTTCGAGCCGGAATGTGAACTCGCCGTCGTTGACCTCGATGCCGGGGTTGACCGAGGCAACCTGCAGGGTCTGACCGGGCGCAGTGGTGAGGCCAAGAAGATCGGTGAACCGCACCGTCCCACGCGCGCCTTTGACGGGGCCGAAAGCGGCCGCGAAGTCGAGCCTGTCGGAGGAAAATTCGCCGGTGCTGGTCACTCCGTCGCCGTTCCAATCGATCCGGCCTGTACCGGTTATCGTGCCGCGCGCATTAGCGACCACGCCGAGCGCCCGCCGCGAGAGATTCTCGGGCTGCAGGTCGCCGTCGAACAGCACACCCGGGACGGAGAGATCGGCATGCCCACGCCCCGTGTCGAGATTGTGCTCCACGTCCACGTTCGTCACGACGCGACCTGTCGCGGGGTGGCGCAAGGCCGCCTCGGCATCGATCACGTTGTCGCGCAGTGTGAGCGTGCCGCCGCGCGCCACCAGTGGCTCGAACCGAGCGTCCGCCGAGCGATCGACAAGACGGAAATCGGCGTCTGCAAGTGACAGCATACCCGCGGCATAGCGCCAGTTTCCGCTTGCTTCGCGCAGGTCGAGCGGGACGCGCGCGAGCCGGACGTCGGCGCCCTCGAAACGGCCCGAGATATCCTGCCCGCCGAGACTTGCGATGACATTGGAAATGGTGAAGCGACTCGCCGTATCCGCGGGACCGAGCGCCACGCCCACGCTCTTCGCCGCGACCACGCCGGGATAGGCGAACCCGATCGGCCCACTCGACAGGCGGATCGGGGTCTTCCCCAAAGTACCCGCCAGATCGAGACTCGGCGTCCCCGCGGCGATCCGCAAGCCGTGCGAGCCGCTTTCCACGATCGCGCGCCCGGCACTGGGACACAGGCGAAGGTCCTGCCCCTCCAGACTCAACTTTGCGAATTGCAGGCGGTCGAAGCCGACTTCGACGCAGCGGCGCCACAGTGACAAAGCACCGCCCGGTGCCCAGCGACCACTCACCGGCACGGAAAGCCCGTCGGCGAAGCCGCCCGGCAGGGGGCCACTCGCGCGGATGCTGCCGGCAAAGCCCAGTGCGCCGTCCGGACCCTGCACGAGGCTCAGTTGCGGGATCGAGAGAGAGGCATTGCCGGCGGCATAAGGTTCCATGGCGAGGCGGAACACGGTTCCCGCCGCGCTCCTGCCTTCCATCCGCCCGGTGATCGCGGGCATGTCCGGGCCGCCCGTCGCGAGATTGCCCGCGATCCGCGGCGCGCCCCGGCCGTCGAAGAGGGCTTCAACGCGCGATAGCGAGAGGATTCGCGCGCGGCTGCCGCCGGAGAGCTCGGCCTGCGGGACGATCACCGTCGTCACCCCCTTGTCGCGCCGAAGCATCATGTCTGCGGTGAGTGTGCTACCGCGGGATTGTCGGGCAAGGGCACCCGCGAACCGCTCGGCCAGCGGTGCGATCAGCGTACCCTCCCCCGAGTTCGCGAGTATGCGAAGCACGCCGGCGAAAGCGGGGCCGGGCCGCATTCCGTTCCCCTCCAGGTCACCGCGAATGTCGAGCTTGTCGAGCCCGTCCTGCGCGCGAAACGTGCCGGTCAGCGTGACCAGCGCCGCGCCCGCCTGGGGTGTCGCGACACCGCGCAAGGCAATGTTTTGGCGGAGGTCGAGGAGGCCATCCTTCCAGTTTCCGCGCAGTGTGAGTTCGGCCCCGTTGGCACCATAGCTGCCATAGCGCAGCGATCCCGCATCCACCGCCACCCGGCCGCGCACCGCGTCTAGCGCCTTGGCGCCGGTCAGTTCCACATCCGCCGCAGTTGGCCCCACTGCGATGCGCGAAGCCGGACATGTGAGCGACCGCAGGCGCGTAGGGCCGGCAAACGTCGGCTCCCCAGCCCTGGTCGTGATCGTGCCAAACAGCGTTACGCCAGCCGCCCCGCAGCCATCCACGGTGAGACCGGGTGCGGCCGCTGCAAGATTCCCCGCAAAACCGTCTCTCAATCGTCCCGCCCCGGCCAGCTTGGTACCAAGCGGACCGTAGGGCGTGCGCAGGAGCGCGCGGCCGTCGCGAATGTCCAGATACAGGTCCGGCAAGCCCGGTGGCCGACCGGTTTCGCGATAGATCACCTTGTCGAGGCTGCCGAACGACAGCTTCCCGCCGATCACCCGACCATAGAGGCGCGGATTGACCAGCACCACGCGCCCGATCTCCGGCGTTCCGAAGCGATAGCGCAGGCGTACCTCGACCCGCTCGACCGTCAGGTCAGGCCGCGCCGGATCGCCGACGACGAGGTTCCGTAAGACCTGCCGCTGCGGAGTGATGCGATCGATTTGGTAAGTCGCGGGCAGGTCGTAGCGGCGCAGCTGCCCGTCGACGACATTGCCGGCGATCCGCTCGCGCGAAAACCACGCCGTGCCCAGGGCCGCTGCAAGCACCAGCCCTATCCCGGCCGGAAGCAGTACGCGCTTTCTCCGCCAACGGCCCGTGGCCGTCGCCGGGATGTCAGCATCGAGTTCTGGCTCCGCCCCGGTCATTGATCCCCGCTTGCGCGCCGACCCGTTGGAAGGCAATGCATTTTCGCGACAACGCCGCGCGGGGAAGATGGTTGCCGGACAGGGACGAAAAGCGGGCGGCGCAAGTGGGCGCGGGGCATCGTTCGAGGCTGCGAGAGCGTCTGCTCACCGGGGGTCCTGAGGCCCTGGCGGATTACGAGCTACTGGAGTTTCTTCTCTTCGCCGGTGTCCGCCAAGGTGACACCAAGCCTGCGGCGAAGGCGTTGATCGCGCGGTACGGCTCCTTCGCAGCCGTGCTGGAAGCGGATCCGGAGGCGCTTCAGGAGACCAAAGGTGTCGGGGAAGCGGGTGCCGCCGCACTCAAGAGCGTGGCGCTGGCGGCACGGCGCATGGCGCGCGGAAAGGTCATGGACCGCCCCGTACTCTCGAGCTGGCAGGCGCTGCTCGACTATCTCGCGATCGATATGGGCAACCTCAATCACGAGCGGGTACGCGTCCTCTATCTCAACACCCGCAATCAGCTCATCCTCGACTTCCTTGCCCAGGACGGCACGATCGACGAGGCCGCTATTCACCCGCGCGAGGTAATCCGCAAGGGGCTGGACATCGGGGCGACGGCGCTGATCCTGGTTCACAACCACCCAAGCGGCACGCCCGAGCCGAGCCGCGCAGACATCGCGATCACTACCCGGATCGCGGAGGCGGGTCGTCACCTCGGGATCGTGGTTCACGACCACGTGATCGTAGCCGGTGACAGCCACGTCAGCCTGCGCGCCAAGGGGCTGATCTGACCCCGGGCGCGCTAAACAGGATCAGCCGGGGTCAGCCGCCGCGCTTGAGCCCGAAGCGGGCGAAGAAAGCGCCGATCCCGCCGTAGAGCCGGTTCGCGGCGGATATGTCCCGCTCGCCTTCCGCGCTCCTGCCCTCGTCGAGCGCGATGAGCCCGCGCAGGTAAAGGCTGGTGGTTTGGTCGGGGTTCGCCGTCAGCGCAGCCTGGAGGTCGGCCCCCGCATCCTGACGGTTTCCAAGCCGGTAGTGGACCAGCGCACGGCTGTCGAGCACGGCCGCGCTGTACGACCCGGCCTTGACCGCCCGGTCGCAGACTTCGGACGCTGCATCGAGGCGATAGGACCAGTTGCCCATGAACCAGCACTTGGCGTTGAGCACCTCGGCATCGCCGGGCCGTTCGGCCTCAGCCTCTTCGAGCAGCGCCCAGCCGTCGTCCTTGCGCCCGCCCTCGCCCATGATGTCGGCGCGGGCGAGCCGCAACGACATGCCTTCGTCACCGGTCAGGTCGAAATTGTCGAGCAGCGCGAGCGCTTCCTCTGCCTTGCCCTGCTGCGCCAGAATGTCGGCGATTGAGCGCGCATATCCGACGGTCGCTTCGAGGGCATAGGCCTCGCGCGCGTCGGCAAGTGCGTCGGCAAGATCACCCAGCTCCTTCCGCAGCTGCGAACGGTTTGCATAGGCCTCTGCATCGGGCTCCAGCGAGATCACCTTGTCGTAGTCCGCGAGGGCACGCTTTCTGTCCGGTCCCATCTGGAGCAGTTTCGCCCGCGCCGCCCAGCGCCACGCCTCCCTGGGATCGATCGCGATGATTGCGGCATAGGCCGGCTCGAGCATGGCGATCCGCTTGCGCGCAGTTGCCGCATCGAGCGTCCAGTAGCGCACCGGCGAGGCGTCGGTCCGCAGAACGGGGTCGCCTGCCTTGAGGCGGCCCGCCTCGGCACGTTGTTTCGCGAAGTCTGCGACCGGGATCTCGGCCGGGACACGGACCATGTCGTCGAGAATGCGAAGCTTGCCGTCTGCCAGCGTCGCGCTGCGGCGGACGCGAATTCCGGCGACCTCGCCTTCGTAACTGGCCAATCCGCCCAGCTCGATCTTGCCCGGGTCGGCGGGGAGCATCACAGTTACGTCCATCAGCCAACCGAACGGGCCCTTCACCGCGTAGGGAATTGCCTGCCACGTCGCACGGGCGCGGTCGGGCGCAAATTCAAGCCCGGTGGTGGGCAGGCCGATCTCGAGCTTGCCGCGCCCGCGCTCGAAGGCGAACCCGCTGTCGAGCAGGCCTTTCGCAGTGACCGTGCCCACACCGCTCACCGGATCGAAGGCGATGGTTTCGGCATAAACCAGCCCCTCGCCGACATTGTCCTTCATCACCTTCGCCGCGAAATCGAGCCGCGCCTGCGGGTTCTTCTCCTCGAGCTGGGCGCGCACGGCGGCGCCGAGCTGGCCGCGATACTGCACTTTCGCATCGTAGAGGACAGGCATGTCGAGACCGGCGCGGTAATCATAGGTGACAGTGGTCACCCGATCCTTCACGGTGGGCCAGCGCTGCTCCATCGGCATGAGGTCGGCGCCAGCCATGCGCAGCGGCAAAGCGTGGGCGAAGGGCGGAACCTCGTCCAGCGTGTCGATCCGGGCGCCAAGGTCGGTGCCGTCCAGCCAATATGGCTTGCCGTCGATTACGGCGCGTACGATCATGTGATCGAAATCGCTCGCCATCGGGAGCAGCATCGGCACAGCGTCGCCGGCCTTGCTGTTGACCAGCACGGCCTCGCTCTCGATCCCCATCTCGCGCAGCATCGCCAGCAGCAGGAACGACTTTGCCTTGCAGTCCCCGAAGCGGTTCGTCCACGTCTCGGCAGGCGACTGGGGCAGGTAATTGCCCCCGTCCATGCCGTTCAGCATATAGGCGACCTCCTCCTGCACCACCTGGAGCGCGGCGGCCATGCGCGCCTTCGGGTCGGTGGAGCGGGCGGCGATAGCCGCGACCTGCCTGGCGAGCGGGCTGCCGGGCGCAATGGTCCCCTCGGTCGCGAAATGCGGTGCCATGCGGCGTGAGACGTCATGCCAGTCGGCGAAGCTGGTGACCTGCAGCAGCGCGGGCATGGTGTAGCGCGTCGGCGCGTCCTGCGGCGGATCGGGCCGCTTGGGGAGCGGCAGTGGCAGGGTAAGCGTCTTGTAGCCGCCCGCCGCGACCGGCGCGGGCAAGGCCACGCCGCTTCCTGCCCGCCACTTCATTACCGCGTCCATGGGCCAGGAGACGGCCACGCGCGCGAAGCCGACCTTCATCGGCTCCGCCATAAGCGCCGAGGCGAACTGCATCGCATCGCCGAGCGCCTGGTCGCGATTGGTGATGGTCTGGCTGAAGCGCACGATGTCACCAACCTTCAGCCCCGGCACGGCCAGCGTCGCGGTGAGTGCCCCGTCGAGGCTTCGCTTTTCTAGCGCCTTCTCGCGCCGGAGCACGGTATATTGCACGCCCTGCTTGACCAGGTCGATAGTCTCGCCGCCGCGATGGATCTCGATGCGGTGGACGGTCAGGTCGCCCTTGTCGGGAAGCCAGCCGAGCTGGATCGTGCCCCCCTTGGTCAGCGACTCGGGGCTGTCGATCCGGTAAGCGATGTCGGAGAATATCGTCGCCTTGCCGCCCTCCAGCCGCGACTGCTGGTCGATCAGGACGACCGATTCGCCCTTCGCCCGGGCTGCGGCGAAGTCAGCTGGCACGACCCAGGCGGCCGGAGCAGCGTAAAGTACCGTGTCGCCGGCCACCGCGGGCGAGGCGACATTGAAGCCAACCGCGGTCACGGCGACGACGAAACAACTGGAACGCACGTAATTGACCCCCGAACCGAACTTGCGCCTACAATATCTCACGCTGGCCGCGACACAAGTTTCTCTGCAACCTTGCCAACCTCGGCCCCCGCCCCTAGCCGGGCGCCGTTCCCAATCCTTCCCGACCGGAGTGCTCGATGGTTCCCCGCTATGCCCGCCCGGAGATGACCGCGCTGTGGGAGCCGGAGGCGCGCTATCGCATCTGGTTCGAGATCGAGGCGCACGCGACCCAGAAGCTCGCCGATCTCGGCGTCGTGCCTGAAAGCGCGGCGAAGGCGCTGTGGGACTGGTGGGCGACCGATCCGGTCATCGACGTCGCCGCGATCGATGCCAAGGAGGCTGTCCTCAAGCACGATGTCATCGCCTTCCTCGACTGGGTGGCCGAGCAGGTCGGGCCGGAAGCCCGCTTCATGCATCAGGGCATGACCAGCTCCGACGTGCTCGACACGACCCTGGCGGTGCAGCTGGTGCGGGCGAGCGACATCCTGCTGGACGACCTAGACGGCCTGCTCGAAGCGCTGCGCAAGCGTGCCGAGGAGCATCGCTACACCCCCACCATCGGGCGCAGCCACGGTATTCATGCAGAGCCGGTCACCTTCGGGCTCAAGCTCGCCCAGGCCTATGCCGAGTTCGACCGCTGCCGCGCCCGCCTGCGGGCCGCGCGCGCGGAAATCGCCACCTGCGCGATATCCGGCGCGGTCGGGACATTCGCGAACATCGATCCACGGGTAGAGGCGTATGTCGCGGACAAGCTCGGCCTGGCGGTCGAACCGGTCAGCACGCAGGTGATCCCGCGCGATCGCCACGCCATGTTCTTCGCCACGCTGGCGGTGATTGCAGGCTCGATCGAGCGAGTCGCCGTGGAAATCCGCCACCTCCAGCGCACCGAGGTGCTGGAGGCGGAGGAGTATTTCTCGCCCGGCCAGAAGGGGTCGAGCGCGATGCCGCACAAGCGCAATCCGATCCTCACCGAGAACCTCACCGGCCAAGCGCGCATGATCCGCGCCTATGCACTGCCCGCGCTCGAGAACGTGGCGCTGTGGCACGAGCGGGACATCTCGCACTCTTCCGTAGAGCGATTCATTGGACCGGATGCGACCGTGACGCTCGACTTCGCGCTGGTGCGGCTGACGGGGGTGATCGACAAACTGCTGGTCTATCCCGACCGGATGCAGGCCAATCTCGACCGGATGGGTGGCCTCGTTCATTCGCAGCGCGTGTTGCTGGCGCTGACCCAGGCCGGCAAGACCCGCGACGAGGCCTATCGCCTCGTCCAGCGCAACGCGATGAAGGTGTGGGAATCGGACGGGGTGCTGCAGTTGCTCGACCTGCTCAAGGCCGACCCGGAGGTTACGGCGGCGCTCAGCCCGGCGGATCTCGAGGAGAAGTTCGACCTCGCTTATCACACCAAGCACGTCGATACCGTGTTCGCGCGGGTATTCGGCTAGACGCACGCAAGTCTGATGGTTAGCAGGGATCACATCGCGCAGGGGAAGATGGGGAAAACCGGCCCATGCAATTCGTGAGAACGCTGCTCTTGGTGTTGATCCTAACAGCGATACTGTTTTTTGTCGGCACAAACTGGGGTCCACCCGTCGAGGTGCGTTTCTGGCCCGGCACGCATGGTGACAACTTCCTTTTTGAATGGCCGGTGGGCTTCATTGCCTTGGTCTTCTTCCTCCTTGGGGCAATTCCCACCTATTTGATCTATCGAGGGATGAAATGGCGGTTCAAGCGTCGAATCGCTTCGCTTGAAGCAGCAAACGCACGGATCACGCAGAACGCGCTGGATCGCGACAAAAAGCCTCGGGATCTCGCCCCGCCGGTCGAACCGATCCCGTGAGTAACCCCGTCTATCTCGCGCTCGACCTGCCGCAGCTGCGCGAGGCCAAGGAACTGGCAACCCGGGTCAAGGCGCATATCGGCGGGGTCAAGCTGGGGCTGGAATTCTTCTGCGCTCATGGCGCGCACGGGGTGCATATGCTGTCGGGACTCGGCCTGCCGGTGTTCCTCGACCTCAAGCTCTACGACATCCCGAACACCGTCGCCCGCGCGATGCAGGCGATCCACGTGCTCGAACCCGCCATCGTCACCGTCCATGCCAGCGGCGGGCGCGCGATGATGGAGGACGCCAAGGCTGCTGCGGGCGAGCACACCAGGGTCGTCGGCGTAACCACGCTCACCAGCATGGACGACCGCGATCTTGCCCGAACCGGCGTCGAAGGTTCCGCCCACGAACAGGTACTGCGCCTGACCGATCTCGCGCGGGAGGCCGGGCTCGATGGGGTCGTCTGCTCGGGCAAGGAGGTGAAGGCGGTGCACGATCGCTGGAAGGATGGCTTCCACGTGGTCCCCGGCCTGCGCCCGGCCGGTTCCGACGCCGGCGACCAGAAGCGCATCGTCACGCCCCGCAAGGCGCGCGACGACGGGGCAAGCGTGCTGGTGATCGGCCGGCCGATCAGCCGTGCGGACGATCCCGTCGCCGCCGCCCGCGCGATCGAGGCGACCCTCTGAGCCGATGAACCAGATCATGGCGGCGGGCTCCGCAGACCTCCCGGCTATTCACCGCGTCATCGAGCGTGCCTATCGCGGCGATAGCGCGAAGCTTGGCTGGACGCATGAGGCGGACCTGCTGTTCGACACTCGCACCGATCTCGCGACGCTGGAGGCCATCGTGGCCGATCCGGCGCAGGTGCTGCTGGCGCTGTTCGACGACGATCGGCCGCTTGGCTGCGTGAACGTCGCGGACAAGGGCGGCGAACTGGCCTACCTCGGGCTGCTCTGCATCGAACCGACGCGACAGGGCGAGCAGCTCGGTCGAACGCTGATGGCCGCCGCGGAGGCCTACGCGCGCGATAGGTTCGGCTGCACCGCGATCGAGATGACCGTGATCGACAAGCGCGCCGAGCTTATCGCCTATTACCAGCGCCGTGGCTGGCGCCTGACGGGGGAGCGGCGGGCCTTCCCCGTCAGGCTCGACCCGCCACTCGAAATGGTAGTTCTGGCGAAGCCGCTGGCCTAACCAGCCGTAGCGGTCAGGCCGCGGTGGCGAAGGCGTCCTCGCCCAGCGCCATCATCGCCTCGCTCCCCGCCTCGAGCTTGCGGCGCAGCGCGCCGACGTCGGGAAGGTAACGCTCGATGTAGTAGCGCGCGGTAACCAGCTTGGCCTCGTAGAACGCCTTGTCATCGGTCCCGCTCGCCAGCTTCGCCTGGGCGACGCGAGCCATCTTGAGCCACATGAAGCCAAGTGTCACGATGCCCATCATGGTCATGTAGTGATGCGCACCTGCGCCGAGGTTGTTCGGGTTCGCCATCGCGTTCTGCATGAACCACATCGTCGCCGCCTGCTGCTCGCCAAGCGCCTTTTCGACACGCTCCGCCAGCGGGGCCAGCGAAGCGTCCGCTTTTGCCGCCGCGCATTCCTCGCCGACAGCCTTGAAAAAGGCCTGGATTGCCTTCCCGCCGGCCTGGCCGAGCTTGCGGCCGCACAGATCCATCGCCTGGATGCCGTTGGTGCCTTCGTAGATCTGGGCGATGCGGGCGTCGCGTACGAACTGCTCCATGCCCCATTCGCGGATGTAGCCGTGGCCGCCGAAGACCTGCTGCATGTTGACCGTGACATCGAAGCCCTTGTCGGTGCCATAGCCCTTGATGACCGGGGTCAGCAGGCCGATCATCGCATCGGCCTCCTCACGGTCTTCCTCGGTCGCAGCCTTATGGCTCAGGTCGACGAGCAGCGCGCCCCACAGGCACAGTGCCCGCATCCCCTCGGTGAAGGCCTTCGCGTCCATCAGCATCCGGCGCACGTCGGGGTGAACGATGATCGGGTCGGCCTTGGCGTCGGTATCGGCGGGACCGGTCAGCGCGCGGCCCTGGCGGCGGTCCTTGGCATAGGCGACCGCATTCTGGTACGCGACCTCCGCCTGCGAAAGTCCCTGCACGCCGACGCCGAGGCGCGCCGCGTTCATCATGATGAACATGGCGGCGAGGCCCTTGTTTTCCTCGCCAACAAGCCAGCCCTTCGCGCCGTCGTAGTTAAGAAGGCAGGTCGAATTGCCATGAATGCCCATCTTTTCCTCGATGGACCCGCAGACGACGGCGTTCCGCTCGCCGATGGAGCCATCCTCATTCACGAGGAACTTGGGCACCACGAACAGCGAGATGCCCTTGGTCGAATCGGGTGCGCCGGGAAGCTTGGCGAGGACGAGGTGGATGATGTTGCTGGTGAGGTCGTGCTCGCCGGCAGATATGAAGATCTTGGTGCCGGTAATGGCATAGCTGCCGTCGGCCTGCGGTTCGGCCTTGGTGCGAATCAGCCCGAGGTCGGTGCCGCACTGCGGCTCGGTAAGGTTCATCGTGCCCGACCATTCGCCCGAGATCATCTTGGGCAGGTACGTGGCCTGCTGCTCGGGCGAACCCTTGGCGAGAAGCGCCGAGACCGCGCCAGTGGTAAGGCCGGGATACATGCCGAAGGACTGGTTCGCGCTGGAGATAAACTCTTCGAGGGCGAAGCCGAGGACGTGGGGCATGCCCTGCCCACCAAACTCCTCGACGTGACTTATCGTGCCCCAGCCCGCCTCCTTGAACTGCTCGTAAGCCTCCTTGAAGCCCTTGGGCGTCGTCACCGAGCCATCGGGATGGCGCGTGCAGCCTTCCTCGTCACCGGCGCGGTTGATCGGCGCGAGCACTTCCTGGCAGAACTTGCCGCCCTCGTTGATGACGGTGTCGATGATGTCGGGCGCCGCGCTCTCGAAGCCGGGCAGATTACCGTAGCTCGCGAGATCGAGAACCTCGTTGACGATGAAGCGGGTCTCGCGGGCGGGAGCGGTGTAGGTCGGCATATCCGGCTTTCCGTCAGACCTTGAGGTCGAGTGTTTCGATGTGGGCGATGAAATCGGTCAGCTCCTTGATCGAGCTGTCGATGTCGGCGCGCTGCTGCTTGAGCTTGGCAACGTGCGCGCGGCATTTTTCGACCGTGACGCGGCGCTGTTCGACGCGGCCGTCACCGAGATCGTAGAGGTCGATCATCTCGCGAATCTCGGTCAGCGAGAATCCGACGTTCTTGGCGCGCATGATCCAGGCAAGGCGGGCACGGTCGCGCTTCGAATAGAGCCGGGCGAGACCGATGCGCTGCGGGGCGATCAACCCCTCGTCCTCGTAGAAACGCAAGGCGCGCGCGGTGCAGCCGAACTCCTCGGTGAGGTCGGAGATCGTGAACGATTCGCGCGCGTGCTTGTCCGGGCGGTCGAGAAGCGCACCCGAGTTGCCGTGGGGCTGGGGCGTCTGTGCGGTCTGTGCCATGACGGTCCGCATAGCCGCCGTTTACGTAAACGTCAAGCCAGCAGGGCCAGATCGTTGCCTTCAAGCCGACGGAAGAAGCAGGTTTGCGCGCCGGTGTGGCACGCCGGGCCATGTGGTCGACACCGCAGCACCAGCGCATCCTGATCGCAATCGACGAGGATTTCCTCCACCTCGAGAACATGGCCCGAGGTCTCGCCCTTCTTCCATAGCCGCCCACGCGAGCGCGAGTGGAAATGCGCAAACCCGGTTGCGCGAGTCGCCGCCAGCGCCTCGGCATCCATGAAGGCCACCATCAGCACGCGATTGTCGGTGGTATCGACGACCACCCCGGTCAGCAGGCCCTGCGCGTCGAACTTGGGAATGAAGCTATTGGTCATGGCGCTCCCTCTGACGGATTTGTTGCCGGATAACCACTGTCGCGGCGCAAAATGGCAGTGCGTCGACGTGCGGTCTTTTCGTTTGCCCGATCATGCGAGACAAGACGTCTGCAGGGCCAGCGATGGCATGCGCCGCGGATCGCGTGCGACGCCAGATCGCAGGTTCGGGGAGCCTCTGTGCGGCGGGTCGGATCGTCCCGGCCGCGCGGGGAAAATGAGGGAAGGCCCCGCTGCAGCGGGCGGTGGTTCCGGGGGTCCCGCCGCTTTGGAGGGGGGCCATGCATTCGTCACGTTGCGCCCGGGGCCGTCATGGTCCCGGGCGTTTCGCTTTTCGGGCTCGACGCCGCATCGAGCGCCTCGTCCAGCACCCGCGCGAAGCACGCCACCCGAACACACCGCGCCCCGGACTTGCGCAAGACGCTTACGCAGGCATCGGTAGTGGCTCCGCTGGTCACGACGTCGTCCACCAGCAGGATGTCCTTGCCCTGGACATCGGCAAGACGCCGCGGATCGACCGCTACCGCGCCGCTGAGCGTACGGCGTCGCTCGGCCCGGCCCAATCCGCCGAGGCTCGGTGTGCGCCTGCGTCGTACCAGCCCGTCCACCACCAGCCTGCCATGGCCAAGCCGTTCCAGCTCCCGCCCGAGCAGCGCCGCCTGGTTGTACCCCCGCGCCCACAGCCGCCAGCGGTGGAGCGGCACCGGTACGATCACCCGCTCCGGTTCCGGTGCACCAAGCCGCGCCGCGATAAGCCGCGCCAGCATGGGGGCAAGCGCAACCCGCCGGCCATGCTTGAACGCCAGCACCAGCTTGCGCGACACCTCGGTGTAGAGCGTAGCGGCGAAGATACCGTCGTGGCGCGGCGGATGGGCGAGGCACGGCGCGCACACCGCTCCCTCCCCCGGTCCGCTGTCGCCAAACGGGCGCTGGCACAGCGCGCACCACGGCTCCGCGGGTATCGCCAGCCCGCCCCAGCATTCGGTGCAGAGCCCGCCGTGGCGCCCCACCGCCGCGCCGCAGCAGGGGCAGCGTGGCGGGAAGATGAAGTCGATCACCGGCTCCAGCGCGGCCATGACCGCACCGCTCATGGCTTGCCCCATGTGGCGGAGGCGGGCACGGGGCGCTGATGCCCCCTTCCGAGGTTCCTCATATCTTCGACGGAGAACGCCTGATGGCGCGGCGGCAACGTGCCGCGCGGCGCGGCGGCCGCGCAGGGGCGGCGCGCTGGCTGCGCGAGGCGATGATCGAGGACACCCTCGAGCGCCTCGACTTCCTCCGCTGGAACGGGCACCGCGCGCTGGTGTCGGGTGCATGGGGCAGCGACCTTGCGGCGAAGCTTCGCCCCCTCGCTAGCGGGGTGATTGCGGTCGATTCGCTTGCGCTGGAGGCGCCGATCGCGGGCGGTCCCTTCGACCTCATCGTCAGCCTGGCGGAGCTCGACACCGTCAACGACCTCCCCGGCGCGCTCATCCACCTGCGCCACGCGCTGGGGCCGGGCGGGCTGCTGATCGCCATGCTGGTCGGCGGCGGCTCGCTGCCGGTTCTGAGAGCCGCGATGCTCGCCGCGGACGGCGACCGGCCCGCCGCGCGTATCCATCCGCAGGTCGATGCCCGCGCCGCCTCGGGCCTGCTCCAGCGCGCCGGCTTCAGCCGCCAGGCGGTCGACGCCCACACGCTGACCGTGCGGTATCGCACACTCGGCGGGCTGGTGGCGGACCTGCGCGATCAGGGGCTCGGCTCAGCACTGGCGGACCGCCCCGCGCCGATCGGGAGGGCAGCGCTGGAACGGGCGAACATCGCATTCATCGCCCACCGCGAAAGCGATGGCAAAGTCTCGGAACGGTTCGAGATTATCACCCTAACCGCCTGGAAAGATTAGCAAATACTGGCCTGCGCCGCCGCCAGTCGGGCGATCGGCACGCGGTAGGGCGAGGCGCTGACGTAGTCGAGCCCGACCGTCTCGCAGAAGGCGATGCTGGCGGGGTCGCCACCATGTTCGCCGCAGATCCCGAGCTTCAGCCCCGTGCGCGCCGCCCTCCCCCGTTCCGCCGCCAGTTCGACGAGTTGCCCCACGCCCTCGATGTCGAGGCTGACGAAGGGGTCGCGGGCGAAGATGCCCTTATCGACATAGGCGGTCAGGAAACGTCCCGCATCGTCGCGGCTGACGCCCAGCGTCGTCTGCGTGAGGTCATTGGTGCCGAAGCTGAAGAACTCCGCCTCGCCAGCGATCTCGCCCGCCATCAGCGCCGCGCGCGGTAGTTCGATCATGGTGCCGACAAGGTAATCCACACGCTTGCCGGTCTCCGCAAACACCGCCTCCGCCGTGCGATCGACCAGCGCCTTCAGCAACTCCAGCTCGCGCTTCGTGGCCACCAGCGGGATCATGATCTCGGGGATCGGCGCGGTTTCCAGGCTCACCGCCGCCTCGAAGATGGCGCGCGCCTGCATCTCGTAGATCTCGGGGAAGGTGATCCCGAGCCGGCAGCCGCGATGGCCCAGCATCGGGTTGAACTCGTGCAGTTCCGCCGCCCGGCGCTTCAGATGATCGATGCCGCGCCCGGTCGCCTCGGCAAGATCGACGAAGTCGCCCTCGTCATGCGGCAGGAACTCGTGGAGCGGCGGATCGAGCAGGCGGATCGTCACCGGCAGACCCGCCATCACGCGGAAGATCGCGGCAAAGTCCCCGCGCTGTTCGGGCAGCAGCTTGGCGAGCGCGGCGCGGCGGCCCTTCTCGTCGTCGGCGAGGATCATCTGCCGGACCGCGCTGATCCGGCCCGCCTCGAAGAACATGTGCTCGGTGCGGCAAAGGCCGATACCTTCCGCGCCGAAGCCGATCGCCATGCGGCAGTCGGCCTCGGTCTCGGCATTGGTGCGAACCTTCATCCGGCGGTAGCGGTCGGCCCACTCCATCAGCGTGCCGAAATCGCCCGCCATCTCCGGTTCGATGGTCGCGACCTCGCCCGCCATCACCTGCCCGTTGGAACCGTCGATTGTGATGACATCGCCCTCGCGCAGCTCGCGGTTGCCGATGGTAAGCGCGCGCTGGTCGCGGCGGATGCTGATCGCCGAGGCACCCGATACGCACGGCCGCCCCATGCCGCGCGCCACCACGGCGGCGTGGCTGGTCATGCCGCCGCGCGCGGTCAGGATTCCTTGCGCCGCGTGCATCCCATGGATGTCTTCGGGACTGGTTTCGACCCGCACGAGTATGACCTTTTCGCCGCGCGAGGCCCATTGCTCGGCGGTGTCGGCATCGAGCACGATCCTGCCCGAAGCCGCGCCGGGCGACGCGGGCAGTCCGCTCGTCAGCACGTCCCGCTCCGCCCTGGGGTCGAGCGTCGGGTGCAGCAGCTGGTCGAGCGCCATCGGATCGACGCGGCGGATCGCTTCCTTCTCGTCGATCAGCCCCTCGCCCACCATATCCACCGCCAGCTTCAGCGCGGCCCGGGCGGTGCGCTTGCCGCTGCGGGTCTGGAGCATCCACAGCTTGCCCCGCTCCACCGTGAACTCGATGTCCTGCATGTCGCGGTAATGCGCTTCAAGCAGGTCGAACACGCGGGCCAGCTCGCCATAGGCTTCGGGCATGGCCTCTTCCATGCTGAGCGGCTTCGCCCCCGCCTCCTCGCGCGCGGCGCGGGTGAGATATTGCGGCGTGCGGATGCCGGCGACCACGTCCTCGCCCTGCGCGTTCACCAGCCACTCGCCGTAATAGGCCCGCTCGCCGGTGGAGGGATTGCGGGTGAAGGCGACGCCGGTGGCGCTGGTCTCGCCCATGTTGCCGAACACCATCGCCTGCACATTGACCGCGGTGCCGAGGTCGTGGGGGATGTCGTTGAGCCGACGATAGACCCTCGCCCTTTCCGAATCCCAGCTGTCGAACACCGCGCGGATCGCGCCCCAGAGCTGTTCCTGCGGATCCTGCGGGAACTCGCGGCCCAGCTCCGCGCGCACGATCCGCTTGTATTCGCCGACGAGCGCCTGCCAGTCCTCGGCCGCCATCTCGGTATCGGCGTAGAACCCGCTGTCTTCCTTGGCGATCTCGAGCGCTTCCTCGAACAGCCCGTGGTCGATCTCCAGCACCACGTCGCCGTACATCTGGATGAAGCGGCGATAGCTGTCCCAGGCAAAGCGCGCGTCGCCGCTGACGCTTGCCAGCCCCTCGACCGTCTCGTCGTTCAGGCCGAGATTGAGGACGGTGTCCATCATGCCCGGCATGGAGAACTTGGCGCCCGAGCGGACCGAGACGAGCAGCGGGTCCGCTGCATCGCCGAACCGCTTGCCGACCGTCGCCTCGATATGGGCGAGCGCGCTGGCGACATCGTCACGCAAATGCTCGGGGAACTCGCCGCCTTCCGCCAGATAGCGCAGGCATTCCTCGGTCGAGATGGTGAAGCCCGGCGGCACCGGCAGGCCGATGCTGGCCATTTCGGCAAGGTTCGCGCCCTTGCCGCCGACGACGGCCTTGTCCTTTTGGCGGGGATCGGAGTGGGCCGCATTGCCGCCAAACGTGAAGACTGTGCCCATCAAAATATCCCCAAGGTCCGTTCGCATCGAGCGAAGTCGAGATGCCCCGCACCGTGTCTCGACTTCGCTCGACACGAACGGAAAGATTTGGTGTCAGATTTTTAGCTCATCCCTCGATCTTCGAGAAATCCGCCACGCGATGGACCGCATCGCGGAAGCGGAGCAGCAGGTCGAGCCGGGCGGCGCGCTTGTCCCGATCGGGATCATTCACGGTCACCTCGTCGAAGAAGCGGTCGATGGGCGCGCGGAGGCTGGCGAGTGAGCGCATGGCGGCGGCGAAATCCTCCGCCTCGACCGCCGCGCTGGCTTCGGGCTCCGCCGAATCGAGCGCCGCGATCAGCGCATCTTCCGCAGGCTCGGGCATGTAGGAAAGCGAGTTTTTCTTTCGTTCCGCCATCTTGGCAGCGATCACGGGCGCAAGATCGGGGTCGTCCACCAGCGCCAGCGGGTCTTCCTCGCCCGTCTGCGCGATTCCTTCCGTGTCCAAAAGCCCCTCCCCTTCAGGGGAGGGGTTGGGGTGGGGCCTGTCCGCGTGCGCGGTGACCACATCCCCCACCCCTCCCGCGCCTTCGGCGCTCCGTCCCCTCCCCTGAAGGGGAGGGGCTGTGGGCAGCCAGTCTTCCTTCCTGAGGATATTGGCCGCGCGCTTGTAGCCGGCGAGGAGATTGGCGCCGTCCTCGGTCCCGACGAAGCTCTGGAGCGCCTTCACGCGGGCGAGCAGGCGGACGAGATCGTCCTCGCCCCCGAGGGCGAACACCGCGTCGATCAGGTCGTGGCGGACCCCGGCCTCGCGCTGCTGGACTTTGAGGCGGTCGGCGAAGAAGTCGAGAACAACGAACGCCGTTTTTCCATACTCTTTACCATCAGCGGGATTCTTCAGCCTAACTTTTTCCGAAACGGTTCGCATTGAAACCGCATTGGGGAAAAGCTTCTTCGCGACAGCTTCCTCATTTCTCCGGACTACCATTGCAATTGAATTGAGGCAGTTCGACACCGCCTTCTCTATGGTGGGAAGTAAGTGGATCCGTAAAGCGTTTCGAAGCAACAAAGCTTGGCAAGATAATGCGGCTCGACGAAGGGCAAACGGGTCGCGCGAGCCGGTCGGCCCCTGTTCGAGCACAAAAAATCCAGCCAATGTATCCAGCTTGTCCGCCAAACTCACCGCCACCGTCACCGGCGCGGTGGGGACTTCGTCGCCCTGCCCGACCGGCTTGTAGTGGTCGCGGATGGCGTCGGCGACTTGCGGCGGCAAGCCCTCGGCGCGGGCGTAGTAGCCGCCCATCAGGCCCTGCAGTTCGGGAAACTCGCCGACCATCTCGGTGACGAGATCGGCCTTGGCGAGCCGCGCGGCCTGTTCGGCGAGGTCGGCCAGCGCGGCCACCGCTTCGTCATTCCCGCGAAGGCGGGAATCCGTCGCGGCGGTTGCGGCGCCGCCTTGGACCCCCGCCTGCGCGGGGGTGACGGTGAAGGGCGCGGGGGTGACGGTGGAGGGTTCAGGGGTGACGATCCCCTCCTCGACCAGCCACCTTGCCAGCCTCGCCACGCGCTCGACCTTGTCGGCGACGGTGCCGAGCTTCTCGTGGAAGGTGATCCGCTCCAGCTTCTTCGCGTGGTCCGCGAGGCTGGTCTTGCGGTCCTGCTCCCAGAAGAAGCGTGCATCGGAAAGCCGCGCGGCGAGAACCTTGCGGTTGCCGTCGACGATGGCCGCGCCGCCATCCGCAGCCTCGATATTGGCGGTGCAGACGAAGGCGTTGGCGAGCCTTCCGTCCTCCCCAAGCCCGCTTGGGGAGGGGGACCACGAAGTGGTGGAGGGGTCTGCTTCAACGTCGAGGATTACCCCTCCACCACCCTGCGGGTGGTCCCCCTCCCCAGCAGAAGCCGGGGAGGACTCGCAGACGAAATACTTCTGGTTCACCCGCGCGGTGAGCTGGATCACCTCGGGCGGAACGTCGAGGAACGCCTCGTCGAAGCGGCCCAGCAGCGGCGCCGGCCATTCGGTGAGCCCGGCGTTCTCGACCACTAGCCCCTCGTCCTCGACCAGCGTGAGGCCCGCGTCGGCGGCGGCCCTGGCCGCGCCCTCGCGGATCAGCGCGGCGCGTTCTTCATGGTCGACGATGACGTGGCCCGCGCGCAGTTTCATCGCATAGTCGGCGGCATTGCCGATGGTGATGGGGCCGCGATGATGGAACCGGTGACCGAGCGTCACCGCGCCGCCGGTGACGCCGTGGACCTCGCAATCCACCACCTCGTCGCCCAGCAGCGCCACGATGCCGGAGAGCGGGCGCACCCAGCGCATGCTTTCGGTCGAGAGCGAGGCCGCGCCCCAGCGCATCGACTTGGGCCAGGCGAAGTCGCGGATGATCGCCGGAATGGCGTCGGCCAGCACGTCCTTCGTCGCCCGCCCCGGCTTGTCGATGACCGCGAACCAGGTGTTGCGGCCCTTGACGTCGCGAAGCTGAAGCTGGTCCTTCGTGACGCCGTTCTTGCGGCAGAAGCCGTCGAGCGCAGCCTCGGGCGCGCCCTCAGGCGGGCCCTTGGCTTCCTCGGATACCGCAGCCGTGGCGTCAGGCAGTCCCTTGGCGATCAGCGCGAGGCGGCGCGGCGTGGACCACACCGTGACGTCACCCAGACCGACCCCGGCAGCCTCCATTTCGCGGCGGAACAGCTTTGCCAGTTCGGCGCGCGCACCGGCCTGCATCCGCGCCGGGATTTCCTCCGAGCGCAGTTCGAGGAGGAAGTCCTTCACACCGACCACTCCGGATATTTCGCCTGCCATTCGGGAGTCATCTTCGCCGCATAGGCCTCGCAAGCAGAGCGGGCGAGATCGCGCACGCGGGCCATGTAGCTGGCGCGTTCCTGCACGCTGATGACGCCGCGCGCCTGCAGCAGGTTGAACACGTGGCTCGCCTCGACCGCCTGTTCATAAGCCGCGATAGGCACCTCGTTTTCAAGGCAATTCCTGCATTCCGCCTCGGCCCTGGCGAACAGATCGAACAGCGCGGCGGTGTCGGCTACCTCGAAGTTCCACTTCGACATCTGCCTCTCGTTCTCTATGAAAACATCGCCGTAAGTCGTTCCACGACCATTGAAATCCAGATCATAGACATTGTCGACACCCTGTATGTACATCGCAAGGCGTTCGAGCCCGTAGGTCAACTCGCCTGCAACGGGTTTGCAATCGAAGCCGCCCATCTGCTGGAAATAGGTGAACTGCGTCACCTCCATCCCGTCGCACCAGACCTCCCAGCCCAACCCCCAGGCGCCGAGCGTGGGGCTTTCCCAGTCGTCTTCCACGAAGCGGATGTCGTGCTTCAGCGGGTCGATCCCGATGACGCCGAGGCTTTCGAGATAGAGGTCCTGGATGTCCGGCGGGCTCGGCTTCAGGATCACCTGGTACTGGTAATAATGCTGGAGCCGGTTGGGGTTCTCGCCATAGCGCCCGTCGGTCGGGCGGCGGCAGGGCTGGACGAAGGCGGCGTTCCATGGCTCCGGCCCGAGCGCGCGCAGGGTGGTGGCGGTATGGAACGTGCCCGCCCCCATCCGCATGTCGTAGGGCTGGAGGATCAGGCACCCGCCCTTCTCGTTCCAGAAATCGTGGAGCGCGAGGATCATGTCCTGGAAACTTGTCGCGGGATTACGCTGCATGGCCGCCGCGCCATGGCGAAGCGGGTGCGAGCCGTCAACAAGCGCCCCCTCGACAAGGCGGACGCCGCTTGGCAGTTCACCGGGGCGCAACCCCGCGCGACGATAGAGGCGCAATGACCAGACCGACCCGATCCGCCGTCTCGCTTGCGGCCCTCGCCCTGTTCCTCTCGGGTTGCGCCACGACCGACACTGCGGCGCCCGCGTCAGCAGAGGTTGCCGCCCCTGCCCCCGCCGCACCGCAAGGCCCCGCTCTCTGGAAGGTCGCCGATGCCGACACCACGATCTACCTGTTCGGCACGGTCCACGCCCTGCCCGACGGGGCGGAGTGGTATCGCGGCGCGCTCGCCGACGCGCTCGCCTCGGCCGATGTGCTGGTGACCGAGGTCGAGGCGGGCAAGCTGCTCGAGCCGGCGGCGCAGCAGGCCTTCATCGCCAAGGCCGCCCTACCCGCGGGGCAGACCCTGCGCGCCATGCTCGACGCCGACCAGCGCGCCGTGCTGGAAGCGGCGCTGACCCGGCTCGATATGCCCGTCTCCGCACTCGACCAGGTGGAGCCGTGGTTCGCCGCGATGACGCTCGCCGCGATCCCGCTCATCAAGGCGGGCTACAAGATGGACCAGGGCGTGGAGATGGCGATCGAGGGCAAGCTGCCCCGGACCACCCCGCGCGAGGCGCTGGAGACCGTCGATGGCCAGCTGACGCTGTTCGATACCATGCCCGTGCCGATGCAGATCGCCTATCTGATGAGCGTCGCCAGGCAGATGGACCAGGTGGCCGCGGGGATGAACGGCATGGTCGATGCGTGGAAGCGCGGCGATGCCGACAAGCTGGCCGAATTGATGAACGCCGAGATCGACGACCCGGCGCTGGCCGAGCGGCTGCTCTATTCGCGCAATCGCGAATGGGCGAAATGGGTCGAGGCGCGGCTCGCGAAGCCCGGCACGGTGTTCGTCGCGGTCGGCGCCGGGCACCTCGCGGGGCAGAACAGCGTGCAGGACTATCTCGCGAAGGACGGCGTGACAGTCAGCCGCGCGCAATAGGATAGCGGCGGTGGTCCGCGCGCTCGTCACATTGCTGCTGGCCTCGCTGGCGCTGGTCTCCTGCCAGCCCGCGGCTGCGCCCGAGCCGCCGCTGTCGGGTGCGCCCGGATTGTGGGTCGTCAAGCACCCCGACGGCGCTGTCGCGGGCTGGCTGTTCGGTACCATCCATGCGCTGCCCGAGGGGGCGCGGTGGTGGACACCCGCGCTCGACAGGGCCGCCGGACAAGCCGGCACGCTGGTGGTCGAGGTCCGCGATCTCGACCCCAAGGCGATCGCGACCGTCTTCGAGCGGC
>JAJYQP010000071.1 GCA_021794525.1 Pseudomonadota bacterium
CCTCTCCGACAGCGCCGCACCGGCACAGCTTGTCATCGCCGGCGTCGCTTCCGACCTTTCCGAACTGGTTGCGCAGATCCCCTCGATCCGCCGCAACGTGCTGGGCGTGCTTGTACCCAACATGACCGACGAGGAAGTCGGCGAGATGCTGGAGACCGCCGAGCGCACTACCGGGCTCGACTTCACCGCGCCCGCGCGCGAACTGGTCACGCTGGCCTCGCTGGGCCTGCCCTATCTCGTCGGGCTGATCTCGCAGCACGCCGGGTTCATCGCCACCGAGCGCGACCAGATCAAGGTCGAGAAGGCCGATGTGCGCGCGGCGATCGCGAGGGCTCGCGCGGACCTGTCTGCCCGCCTGTCGGCCCGCACGCTCTACACGGTCGAACGCTGCATCGCCGATGGCGAACTCGTGACCTACGGCAAGCTCGCCCATGCCGCCCTGCGCCATGGCGGCGCGATCCCCGCGGCGGCTCTGCCCGAGGGCGCGGCAACGAAACAGGGCACGCTGATCGAGCCGATCGAGGACGATCCGCTCGAACGCTGGCGCTTCGTCGACGACGGCGCTTCGACGCTGCTTTGGCTGAGCGCGCTGACCGAGGGATGAGCGTGGCGGGTCGCCTTGACCCCGACGTGGCCTCGACCGCGCCTCAGGCAGAGCCCGAGGTGACGGTGATCATCGTCAGCTACAACACCCGCGATCTGACCGTGAAGGCGGTCGAGACGCTGCTGGAAAACGCCGGCGACGTGACCATGCGCGTCGTCGTGTTCGACAACGCCAGCGCCGACGGCAGCGCAGAAGCGGTCGCCGCGCGCTTTCCCGGTGTCGAGGTCATCGCCCACCCGGAAAACATCGGCTTCGGCCGTGCCAACAACTTGGTCGCCGAGACCGCGACGACCGAGTGGCTGCTGCTGCTCAACCCCGATACCGAAACCCATCCCCG
Organism: Pseudomonadota bacterium; assembly: GCA_021794525.1. Lineage (GTDB taxonomy): Bacteria > Pseudomonadota > Alphaproteobacteria > Sphingomonadales > Sphingomonadaceae > Qipengyuania. Next base: position 942 of record JAJYQP010000071.1, read on the forward strand.
CGCGGTCGAGAACCTGCTCGCCTTTGCGAAGGCACATCCCGAGGCGGGGATTACTGGCGGGCGCACAGTTTTCCCGGATGGCAGCCTCAATCCCTCGTCCTGCTGGCGGCGGATGACGCCGTGGGGTCTGTTCTGCAACGCGGCCGGCCTGTCCCGGCTGTTTCCGCACTCGGAAGTGTTCAATCCCGAAGCCTTCGGCGGCTGGAAGCGTGACACCGTTCGGCAAGTCGACATCGTGGTGGGCTGCTTCCTAATGATCCCGACCCGGTTGTGGCGCGAACTGGGCGGATTCGACCGGCGCTATTTCATGTATGGAGAGGAAGCCGATCTCTGCCTTCGGGCACGCGAGAAAGGCTATCGACCGATGGTGACTCCGGAAGCGCAGATCATGCATCTCGTCGGCGCCTCGACCAACGTCGCCAGCGAAAAGACCGTGAAAGTCGCCTGCGCGAAAGCCAGCCTAATCCGCGATCACTGGTCGCCGCCGATGCGTCCGGTCGGGATCGGGTTGATGTGGTTGTGGAGCCTGGGCCGGCGGATCGGCGTCGAGATCGCCGCGGCGACGTCCGGCAACACCGCCGCGCGCGACAAGTGGCGGACGGTCTGGCAGCGACGGTCGGAATGGCTCAAGGGCTATCCATGACCACGACCGATGGAGAAAGCGGGGGCGCCGCGGGTCCGGTCGTGAGCGTCGTCATCCCACACTACAACGATCTTCCGGCTCTCGACCGCTGCCTGGTCTCGATGGCTCGCCAGACCTATCCCCGCGACCGGACCGAAATCATCGTCTGCGACAACGATTCCCTGCCCGCCGAGGAGATCGAACGCTTTCTCGCGGGGCGGGCCACGCTTGCTGTGGAGCCCGTCAAGGGCGCCGGTCCCGCACGAAATCGCGGGGCCGGGCTCGCGCGCGGGGGCGTGCTCGCCTTCATCGACTGCGACTGCATTGCCGACCCGCGCTGGCTGGAGGAAGGACTTGCCGCACTCGCCTCGGCAGATCTGATTGGCGGCAGGGTCAAGGTGTTCAGCAATGCCGAGCGACCCACCGGCGCCGACCTGTTCGAGCAGATATTCGCTTTCGATTTCCGCTCCTACATCGAGGACAAGGGCTTCACCGGGGCGGGCAACTTGTTTGTCACCAAGGCCGTGTTCGAGAAGGTCGGCGCCTTTTCCAACGGCGTGTCCGAGGACCTCGAATGGTCGAAGCGCGCGGTCGCAAAAGGCTTTCGGCTGCGATACGCCCATGATGCAGTGGTCAGCCACCCGACGCGCCCGGACTGGCCCGCTCTCCGCCACAAGTGGAAGCGGATGGTGCGCGAGGAGTTCCTGACCCGGCGGCAGAGCGGTCGCGGGCGTGCGAGCTGGCTGGCACGGCAGCTTCTGGTCGCCGCGAGCCCGCTGGTCCACACCGGCAAGGTACTGCGCACCGATTTCACGCCCGCAGAAAAATCGCGGGCGATCGGGGCGCTGTGGCGCCTGCGCTGGTGGCGGGCGGTCGAGGGCGTGAGGGTGGCGCTGGAGAACCCAACTCCACAGGCAGTTCCGCGCGGTCGCGACGAGAGCTGAGCAAACCGCGCGCCGCCGCTCAGGCGATGCGCGCCGCCCGGTCGGTGCCGATGAAGCCCTTGCGCGCGGCGGGAGGCAGGTTCTGAACCAAGTCGTACAGGAATGTCGACAGGTAAGCGAAGTCCGCCTCCGCCGTCGTCGTCTGGACGGTCGAGGCGCGCACCAGAATGCCATCGCCGATAACGC
>JAJYQP010000072.1 GCA_021794525.1 Pseudomonadota bacterium
GGCGATGGTCGAGAGCCGGTGCGCGATGGCGATGGTGGTGCGATGTTCCGACACGCGCCGCAGCGTGGCCAGGATGTCCTGCTCGGTCCGGCTGTCGAGCGCGCTCGTTGCCTCGTCGAGCAGCAGGATCGGCGGGTTCTTCACCAGCGTGCGGGCGATGGCGACGCGCTGCTTTTCCCCGCCCGAGAGCTTCAGCCCGCGTTCCCCTACCTCCGTCTCGAAGCCATCGGGCAGGCGCGCGATGAAAGGCGCGATTGCGGCATCTTCGGCCGCCCGGACGATGTCATCATGCGTCGCCCCGCCGCGACCATAGGCGATGTTGTAGCCGATGGTGTCGTTGAACAGCACGCTGTCCTGCGGGACGATGCCGATCTGCGCGCGCAGGCTTTGCTGCGTCACCCTCGCGATGTCCTGCCCGTCGATGAGGATGCGTCCGGCCTGCGGGTCGTAGAAGCGGAACAGCAGCCGCGCGATCGTGCTCTTGCCCGCGCCCGAGGGGCCGACGATGGCGGTGCGCGAGCCGGCGGGAACCTCGAAGGTCAGGCCGTGGAGGATCGTGCGCTCCGGCTCGTAGCCGAAAACGACGTGGTCGAAGGTGACGCCGGGCTTGCGGACCACGATCGCCGGCGCGCCGGGCGCGTCCTTCACCTCTGCCTCGGTGTCCATCAGGCGGAACATCGCCGCCATGTCGATGAGCCCCTGCCGGATGGTGCGATAGACCATGCCGAGCAGGTCGAGCGGGCGGAAAAGCTGGGTCAGATAGGTGTTCACGAAGACGAGGTCGCCCGTGGTCAGGCGCCCCTTGCTCCAGCCCCACACGGTCCACGCCATGGCGAAGCCCATCAGCAGGTTCATGATCAGCGCCTGCGCGATGTTGAGCAGGCCGAGCGAGTTCTCGCTCCGTACCGCCGCTTCGGCATAGGCGCGGGTGGCGCGGCCGTATCGCTCCAGCTCGCGGTCCTCGGCTCCGAAATATTTCACGGTCTCGTAGTTCAGCAGCGAATCGACCGCGCGCGCGAGCGCGGTCCCGTCGAGCTCGTTCATCTTCTCGCGCAGGGCCGCGCGCCAGTCGGTGATCCAGCGGGTGACGAGGATATAGGTCACCACCGCCAGCGCCGTCGCGCCGACCAGCTCGATCCCGAAATGGCTCCAGAAGATCACGGTGACAGCGGTCAGCTCGATGATCGTCGGCGCAATGTTGAAGAGCAGGAAATAGAGCATGGTGTCGATGCTCTTGGTCCCGCGCTCGATCGTCTTGGTGATCTCGCCCGTGCGCCGCGAGAGGTGGAACCGGAGGGACAGGCGGTGGAGGCGGGCGAAGGTGTCCTCGGCCAGGGCGCGGGTCGCGTCCTGCCCCACGCGTTCGAAGGTGATGTTGCGCAGATTGTCGAACACCACCCCGGCGAGCCGGCCCGCGGCATAGGCGATGACCAGCGCCATCGCCGCCATCGCGGCGGCATTGGCGGGCGTGGTCATGGCGTCGATCGCGCGCTTGTAGACATAGGGGAGCGTCAGCGTCATCGCCTTGGCCAGCAGCACCAAGCTCATCGCGCCAATGATGCGGCGCTTCAGATCCAGGCGGCCCTCGGGCCAGAGATAGGGGACAAAGCGGCGCAGCGTGCCCCAGCCATCCAGAGGGGCCCGGTCATCGGCTGGTCGGGCGGAGGTGGGCGGCGCCATCGCGCCTCACTTGGGCGCTGGCGGGGCATTTGCCAAGCGCGCCTACCGCTGGAACCACTCCTGCCGCCAGCCATAGATGGCCGAAACCGGGTCGCCGTTGCTGTCGGTGGCCGGGCGGAAGCGGAAGCGCTGTTCGGCCAGACGGCAGACGATGGCATCCGCCTCACGGTCGGGGCTGGGACGCACGACCCGGCAATTGGTGGCGCGGCCCTCGGGCGTGACGGTCATGTAAACCGTGACCGAGGTGCCGAAGCGCGCCTGGCGCCCGCCCGGTGGGACGGGAAAATCAGCCGCCGAATTGATGTCGCCCGCGATCTTGACCGGCTTGGTGACGGCGACACCGCCCTGCCCGCCTCCGCCGCGCCCGCTCCCGGTGCCCTCACCGCTGCCCGATGCGCCGGTGCCGTCACCGCTGTCCTTTGCGCCCGAGGTCCTGGCATTGCCGGTGGAGGAGGCGCGCGGCACGGGCGTGGGCTTGACCGGAACCTTCGCCGGTGGCGCGGTGACGGGCTTGGGGACGGCCTGCTTGCCCTGCTCGCCCGCCGCGCCCTCGTCAGGCGCTGGCTCGGCTGCGGGCGGGGGCGGCGGCGGCGCGGTTACGGTCACCGTGAAGGTGGACAGCACGCTCTCCTCTACCGCAGCCACAGCATCGGGGGCAAAAGCGCGCACGAGGCCATAAAGCGCCGCCACGTGGCCCAGCACAATCAGCGCGATCACCCACCAGCGCGGGCGGCGGCTCTGGTCGGTAAAGCGGGTTGCGGGTGCGCTGTCCATCGTCGCAGAACGCCCCCTTCGCCGCGCCGTTCCGCCTCAGGCGAGCTTGATCTCGCGCAGGCGCTGCTGAAGGAACTCGTGGCTGCTGATCGGTTCGGGATGATCATCGGGCCGCGCGGGATCGATGCAGTTCGGCAAGGTCTCGATCACGAAATCGGGCCGGAAATGCAGGAAGAACGGCATCGAGTAACGCGCGCGGTAGGCCGCCTCGCCGGTGGGGTTCATCACCCGGTGCTGGGTGGAGGGGAGCTTGTGATTGGTGAGGCGGTCCAGCATGTCGCCGATGTTCACCACGAGCGCGCCCGTCGGCACGTCGATCGCCTGCCATTCGCCGGCGCGGTTCAGCAGCTCGAGCCCGGCTTCCTCGGCGCCGAGGAGCAGGGTGATGGTGTTGATGTCGCCATGAGCGGCGGCGCGGATCGCACCCTCGGCATCCTTGCTGGTGAGGGGCGGGTAGTGAAGCAGGCGCATCACCGAATTGCCATCCTCGACCGTGGCCGCGAACCAGTCGCGCGGAAGGCCGAGGTGAATTGCGATGGCTTCGAGAACCCTGCCACCGGCCTTCTCGAAGGCGGCATAGAGATCGCAGAAGGTTTCCCGAAAGCCCTCGACCTCGCCCGGCCAGACATTGGGCGCCATGAATTCGGCGAGCGGATGGCCGACCGGCAATTCCCGCCCGACGTGCCAGAATTCCTTGAGGTCGTGGACCTTGGCGTCCTTCGCGGTCTCGACCCCAAACGGCGTATAGCCGCGCGCGCCGCCGCTGCCTTCGATCTTGTAGGCCTGCTTCACCTCGGTCGGCAGGGCAAAGAACGCCTTCGACAGCGCCTCCGCCCGGTCGATCAGATCCTGCGGGATGCCGTGGTCGCGAATGACCGCGAAGCCATATTCCTCGAAGCTCCTGCCAAGCTCTTCGGCAACGTCCTGGAGCGGGCGGGCGATGGAAACGGATGCGATGGTGGTCATATCGGTCGACTCAATAGGGTAGGAACAGCCCGGCCAGCGCCGCGCTCATGAGATTGGCAAGGCTGCCGGCGGCAAGCGCACGCAAGCCGAGCTTCGCGATGACCGGGCGCTGGTTCGGCGCGAGCCCGCCCGTTACCGCCATCTGGATAGCGATGGAACTGAAATTGGCAAAGCCGCACAGCGCGAAGGTCACGATAGCGCGGCTGCGGTCGGACAGCACGTCGGCGCCGATCTGGCCGAGTTCGATGAAGGCGACGAATTCGTTGAGCACCATCTTGGTGCCGAACAGTCCGCCTGCCGTGATCGCCTGGTCCCACGGCACGCCGAGCAGGAACATGATCGGCGCGAACACCCAACCGAGCAGCATCTGGAACGACAGCTCGGGATAGCCGAACCAGCCGCCCACCGCGCCCAGCAGCCCGTTGGCGAGCGCCACCAGCGCGACGAAGGCGAGCACCATCGCTCCGACCGCCACCGCCAGCTTGACGCCGGTCTGCGCGCCCTGCGCCGCGGCCTCGATGATATTGGCGGGCTTGTGGCCCTCTTCGAAGGTTTCGGCGACCTCGTGCGGCACGCCCGCCTCGACGATCGCTGCCGGCCCCTCGGCGCTGATGCGCGTTTCGGGCAGATCGATCCGGCCCTCGGGATCGGCCGGCGCCCCGTCTTCGTCGGGCATGATGATCTTGGCCATCAGGATGCCGCCCGGCGCCGACATGAAGGCCGCAGCGAGCAGGAAGGGTAGGTAGCGCTCGCCCAGCAGGCCTGCATAGGCGGCAAGGATCGTACCGGCGACGCCCGCCATGCCAACCGCCATCAGGGTGAACAGCCGGCTCGGCGTCAGCGCGGCGAGATAGGGTCGCACCACCAGCGGGCTTTCCGATTGTCCGACGAAGATGTTCGCGGCCGCACCCAGGGATTCGACGCGGCTGATGCCCGTCACCCAGCCGATCGCGCCGCCGACCCAGCGCACCACCCGCTGCATGATGCCGAGGTAATAGAGGATCGAAACCAGCGAGGCGAAGAACACGATCACCGGCAGCGCACCCAGGGCAAAGGTGTTGGCGAGCGGGTTGTCGGTGCCGAACAGGAATTCTGTTCCCTTGCCGGCATAGGACAGCAGCGCCGCGACGCCGTCGGCCATGCCCTTGATCACGATCCGCCCGCCGGTAGTCCCGAGCACCAGAAACGCCATCAGCGCCTGCAAAGCGAAGGCCGCGCCGACCACGCGCAACCTGATCCGCTGCTTGGCTGTCGACAGGACCAAGGCGATTGCCAGGATCGCAAGAATCCCGAGCAGGTTGGCGATGATGGGCGGCATGAAGGGCCTTTCGCGCGCGAGAACGGCCGCGGGGGAATAGCGGCGCTGCTCTCTTGCCGTTTGCGCGCCGCGCGTCAATTTGGCGCTCCCAATCGTCCACGCCGAGCGAACGGACCCGCACGCCATGACTGCCACGCAAACTCCCACCCCGCCGACCGTCACCGTGCCCCGGGCGCTGTTCGTCTATCTGATGCTCTACGGCGGGATGACGGTGCTTGCTGGCGTGCTGGCTTTCAAGCAGGTGCAGCTGGTGCCGACCGACCTTTCGGTCGAATCGGGCATTTTCGCCTTCCTGATGCTGGTGGTGATCTCAAGCACCATCGCCCAGCGTTACGGGCAGGCGCTGGCGCAGCGGATCGTGCTGTGGGGCTTCGTGCCGCTGCTCATCTCTGCGGTCTTGCTCCAGCTTGTGCTGACGCTTCCGGCCTCCACCGAAATGCGTGAGTTCCGTCCCGAGGATCTGGCCGCCTTCGGCCGGGTCCACGCCTCGACATGGCGGGTGTGGCTGGCAGGGCCCTTCGCTTATCTGGTGTCGCTGACGCTCAATGTCTGGGTGTTCTCCCGCCTGCGGGGTTCGGGCGAGGGCAATACCGCCGGGTTGATGATCCGCGGTGCGATCGCCAGCGCACTCAGCCAGGCGATCGATTCGGTGATCTTCATCACCCTCGCCTTCTATGGCGAGTTCGACATCCACGACCTGCTTATCGGCCAGATCATCTCCAAGGTGGTGCTGAGCGTGGTGCTGGTGCCCGTGCTCATTACAGGGGGGGTTGCGCTGGCGCGCTGGCTCGATGGCAAAACATCCGGTGCCCCGACGATTTATTGACGGGCAGGCCGGACGGCTTTCGGAAAATACCGAGACGCGATTGCGTACTTTGTTAACTTGACAGTAACGGTTGTAACGCCAAAGAGCGGTTCGAGAGGGGAGCTCCGGCTATACCGAACGGAAATGCTCCGGTTTTGCCGAACTCCCCCTCAACCCCGATCAATCAATGTCGACCGGAAAACGCTGGTGAGCCCTGCTGGGTTCGAACCAGCGACCTACTGATTAAAAGTCAGTTGCTCTACCGACTGAGCTAAGGGCCCGACCAACGCGGCTCACCTAGGCAGGGGGCGGGGGCGGGTCAAGCGGGCGTGCAGGTGGAGCAACCTCAGGCCGCTGACCGGATCGCGCCAGTCGCGGGCGATCCTCGTCGCCGGGGTCAGCACGAAGGCGCGGCGGCGGAACTCGCGGTGGGGAATGACGAGGCCGGGCGCGGCCCATGCCCCGCCGCTCCACAGCACGATGTCGAGGTCGAGCGGGCGGGACCGCCAGCGCTGGCCCCGATGCCTGCGCCCGAACGCGCGCTCGATCCGGTGCAGGACGGACAGAGCATCGGGCGGCGGCAGGGCGGTCAGGACAATGGCCGCGGCGTTGGCATAGCGACGCAGCGAAGGTCCGATCGGGGCGCTGTCTACGATTGGCGAGGCCACCTCGATCGACAGCCCCTCCGCTTCCAGCGCGGCGAGCGCCGCCTCCACCACCCGGCGCGGACCGCCGATTCCCGGCACGCGCACATTGGAGCCGAGCGCGATCAGGTAGCGGTCGGTCAGACGTCCTCGCAAAGCCGCCCGTAGAGCTGCGGGCGACGGTCACGGAAGAAGCCCATGCCGGCCCGATGCCTTGCGGCGCGGTCTAGATCGAGCGTTGCGAGTAGCACGCCGGCCTCGTCGCCGCCGTATTCCGCGGTCAGGTCGCCCCACTCGTCGGAAATGAAGCTGTGGCCGTAGAAGCGCTGGGCGCGATCCTCCGGCCCCTCGTGCCCGATGCGGTTGGCGGCGGCGACGGGCATGCAGTTCGACACCGCATGGCCGATCATCGCCCGTCGCCACATCCGACTGGTGTCGAGATCGGCGTCATAGGGTTCGGAGCCGATGGCGGTCGGGTAGAGAAGCACTTCGGCGCCCATCAGCGCCATCGCCCGCGCGCATTCGGGGTACCACTGGTCCCAGCAGATGCCGACGCCGATCCGCGCCGCCCCGCCCGAACATGGCACGTCCCACACCTTGAAGCCGTCATTGCCGGGCCGGAAATAGTATTTTTCCTCGTATCCCGGCCCGTCCGGAATATGGCTCTTGCGATAGGTGTCCATGATGGCGCCATCCGGCCCGATCATCGCGAGCGTGTTGTAATAGTGATGCCCGTCGCGCTCGAAGAAGCTGGTCGGGATCGCCACGCCATGCGCCTTGGCAAGCTTCTGCATGGCGATGACGCTCGGGTGCTCGGCGGTAGGGCGGGCGAGCGCGAACAGCGCCTCGTCCTCTTCGCGGCAGAAATACTCTCCGCTGAACAGCTCGGGCGGCAGGATCACCTGCGCGCCCCGGCGCGCCGCCTCCTCGACCAGCGCAGCGACCGCCGCGATGTTGTCGGCCTCCTCGCTGCGGGCGAGGGCGAGCTGGAGCACGGCGATGGTAAGCTGGCGGGTCATGCCATCCGCGTTATTTCTCCCGCAGCGCGAAGTCCACCTGCACCGCGACGCGGCCGGTCGTCTGCCCGGCCATGATGCCCGCGCGCAAGCCCGGTCAGTCGCGCTTTCGGAACAGCAGGGTCATGCGGTCGCTCTCACCCAGATTTTCGAGCTCGGCCCTCTTGCTCCGCCAAGAGGGCTTCATTTCCCACACACCCTCTGCATGGTTCGCCGGATCCTTGGGATTGGCGTTGTAATCGGCGCTTCCGACCAGCTCGAAGCCGTGGACCTCCATGAATTTCACGACGTCCGCCTCGCGCAAATAGCCCTTGCTGCCGTTCGCGTAGCTGTAGGGCGCGTCCGCCTTCGCGCGATGCTGCTCGATTCCGATCATGCCGCCGGGCTTGAGCAGCTCGCGCATGACCTTGATCTCGCTGTCGGCAATGTTCCAGTGCATGAGGTTGTGCATCATCCGCATCACCAGGATGCGGTCGAAGGTGCCCTTTTCGGTAACCGGGACGCTCTCGAGAGTCATGGCTGAGAACCGTTCAGCCGGAATGCCCGACCAGCTCGCGATGTCGGTCGGATATTTTGCCGCCTCCGCGCGAATCCCCCCCCTGCGTCTTTTCGTCGAACGGACCGGACAAGGGATTGGAATAAAGCCCGACCAGCTGCCCCTGCCGGCCGAGATAGAGCCCCAGCAGGCGCGAATACCACTCGCCGCCCGGCGCGTATTCGCCGACCTTCATTCCCGGGTCCACGCCGAAGAACGCCAGCGTCTCGGCAGGCTTGCGCCACTGGTCGCGCGCGCGGTCGACGTCGCGCCGGGCGTCGCCCACCGCGGCGGCGAGAGCCGGGTTGACGGTGACCGACGTCTGTTTCGTCTCGGCCAACAACGGCGGAGCGGCGACCGTGGCGAGCAATACTGGCAGGACGAACAGGGCGGAACGGCGCATTGGTGTCTCTCCTGACGCGAAAGCCGACCTTAGGGATGCAGTCCGCGATGACAAGGCGAGCCGGGCTTCCTATCTCGGCGCCAACAGAGGAGATTCCTTCAGATGAGCGATACCCGGACCGCAACCCTTGCCGGCGGCTGTTTCTGGTGCACCGAAGCGGTGATGAAGGACGTGGTCGGCGTCGACTCCGTCGAGAGCGGCTACATCGGCGGCACCAAGGCGAATCCCACATACAAGGAGGTTTGCTCGGGCAGTACCGGCCATGCCGAGGCGGTACGCGTAACCTTCGATCCCGCCATCATTTCCTATGCCGACCTGCTCGACGTATTCATGGGCACGCATGACCCGACAACGCTGAACCGTCAGGGCAACGACGTCGGCACGCAGTATCGCAGCGCGATCTTCATCGCCGACGAGAGCGAGCGGGCCGAGGCCGAAGCTGCCATCGCGCGCTGGGATGCCGACCATCCCGGCCAGAAGGCGGTCACCGCCATCGAGGGGCCAGCGCAATGGTATTCGGCAGAAGACTACCACCAGAAGTATTGGGAAGGCGAAGGACAGCGCAATCCCTATTGCCTGGCGGTCATTCCGCCCAAGCTGACGAAGCTGCGCAAGAGCTTCCAGAACCGCGTGAAGAGCTAGGCAGCCAGGAGCCACAGCGGAAGGCGCTTCAGCCCGCCGACGAAGGTCGATTTCGCGCACGTCGGCTCGCCCGCCGGCTCGATAGTCTCGATCCGGTCGAGCAGCGTCTCGAACAGGATCCGCATCTCCAGCCGGGCGAGGTGCAGCCCGAGGCAAAGCAAGCCGTCCCATTCGGCATAGCTGGCGGGATCGATGACAGCGCGGGCGTCTCCGGGCGACAGCCGCGCCGACGCGCTCACGCGGCTGCCTCCGCGGCAGCGCGGGCGGCAAATTCGTCGCGCAGTTCGCGCTTGTAAAGCTTGCCGTTCGCCTCGCGCGGAAGCTCGGCACGGAACTCGAACAGGCGCGGCATCTTGACCCGGCTGAGGCTGGGCTCGATGAAGGCGCGAAGTTCCTCCTCCAGCACCCGTCCCTCGTCGCTGGCGGCATCGACCATATCCACGGGCTGCACCACCGCCACGACCATCTCGCCCATGTCGGGGCAGGGTGCGCCGATGACGGCGGCGTCCATCACCTTGGGGTGGGTCACCAGCAGATTCTCGATCTCCTGCGGGTAGATATTGACCCCGCCCGCGATGATCATGTGGCTCTTGCGGTCAGTGAGGTAGAGATAGCCGTCCGAATCGACATGGCCGATGTCGCCGAGCGTCATCCAGCCTTCGCTGTGCATCGCCTCGGCGGTCTTGGCCGGATCGTTGTGATAGGTCGGGATATTCACGTTCTCGAAATAGATGAGGCCGTCCTGTCCCGCCGGGACTTCCGCGCCGTCCGGACCGCAGACGTGCAGCTTCCCGTGGATCGCGCGGCCGACGCTGCCTGGGTGGGCCAGCCAGTCCTCGGACTTGATGAGCGTCATGCCGATGCCTTCGGATCCGGCGTAATATTCGATGATGATCGGCCCCCACCAGTCGATCATCGCCTGCTTGACCGGCACCGGGCAGGGCGCGGCGGCGTGGATGGCGCGCCGGTGGCTGGAGAGATCGTGGCGGCGGCGCTCCTCCTCGGGCAGCTTGAGCAGGCGGACGAAATGCGTCGGCACCCACTGGCTGTCGGTCACGCGATAGCGCTCGATGGTCGCAAGCGCGTGCCCGGGCTCGAACTTCTCCATCACTACGACCGTCGCCCCGAGCCGGTGCGCGGTGGTGCACCAACCCAGCGGCGCGGCGTGGTAGAGGGGCGCGGGAGAGAGGTAGACTATGCTTCCGTCGGTCGGCCAGCCCGCCCCCATCACCGCGAGGCCGACGAGCGGATTGGGCGCCAGCACGTCGTCGCTCTCGGGCGGGCGCGGCTTGACGCCCTTGGGCTGCCCGGTGGTCCCGCTCGAATAGAGCATGTACTGACCCGGCAGCGGATCGGGGAGCGGCGCCGGGTCGTGTCCGGCCAGCGCGGCTTCGAGGTCATCCGCGCCGCCAGACCCCAGCACCAGCACCTCGCAATCCGTGTCGATGGCGCGGGCAACCTGGGCATATTTCGCCGAGGTGACCAGGATCTTCACGCCCGCATCCTTGAGGATGTATGCTATTTCCGGGGCGGTCAGGCGGGTCGACACCGGCACCATCATCGTTCCCGCGCGCTGCGAGCCCCAGACGAGCTGGAGGTAGAGCGCATTGTTCTCCATCAGGATCGCGAAGTGGTCGCCACGCCCGAGCCCGCGATCGCGCAGAAGCCGCGCAAAGCGGTTCGCGATTTCGTCCATCTGACGGTAGGTCACGGTCTCGCCGCTCCCCGCCATGACGATGGCCGGATGGTCGGGCTGCACGGCGGCGTGGGTGATCGGATGCATCGTCACTCTCCCCGTGGCCCTCTTGCCGGGGCCGACTGGTTGCGGAGAGAAACTTACCTGCGCGAGAGCTGCGGGCAAGCAAAAAGGCGACAGGTTGCCCTGCCGCCTCCGCTTGTTCCGTCGATTGAGTCCGACCTACCTGGAGCCGCCCATCGCCATGCGGAACGCACGCTCGGCGCCGCTCTCGGTCATGTAGGGGGTGGGATCGACCGCAGTGCCATCCACGCGGACTTCGTAGTGCAGGTGCGGGCCGGTCGAACGGCCGGTCGAACCGACATAGCCGATAAGGTCGCCCTTGCGGACGCGCTGGCCAGCGGTCACCGCGATGCGCGACAGATGGCCGAAGCGGGTCTCGAGATCGGCGCCGTGCTCGATGGAAATGAAATTGCCGTAGCTCGAGAACCATTCGGCCTTTCCGACCACACCATCGGCGGTAGCATAAATCGGCGTGCCCGAGGGTGCGGCCATGTCGAGGCCCTTGTGGCCGCGAAGGCCGCCAAGAACAGGGTGCGTGCGCATCCCGAAGTCCGAGCTCATGCGGAAATTGTCGAGCGGCGTGCGCGAGGGGATGGCGACACCACCCGAGGTAGCAACGCGCTGGCCCGCGCTGTCCCAGCTGGCGAAGAGCTGCTGAAACTGGCGATCGGTGCCTTCACTGGAAACCCCCGTGCCGGGAGCCGGGGCGGCGGTCGGTGCCACATAGGCGGACGTCTCGGCCTGCGCCGGGGTGGCGGCGATCGAGAGAAGCCCGGCAATCGCTGCGGCAACTGCTGCCTTCGCCCTGGCGGTAAAAATCGTCATTGCTTCGACCCGTCTTTCCCCGCGGCTTGTGCCGCTGCGACCCAAGTTCTGATCGGGACCCGCCTCCTGCGGTTGTCTGCCGACCGGCTTTTTCATCGTCTGGCTGGAACCCCCCGCCGTCTGACGCATTGGTGGGTAGGGTCTAAAAGGTTAACGAGGCAACACCTCTGTAGTAGTCGCGCGACAAACCGGCTGCTTCGCGCGCTGAGTCGTTGAAAGGCGGCTTTAACCGTCCTCGAAAATGGATTCCGACGAGATTTCGCCACATTTCGGTCGGCAGCTGGTCGCGCGCAACACTCACTTCGCCGAACCACTTTACGCCCATCGCCACGTGGCGAATCTCGTCGTCAAGGATTCGTTTCAGGATCCGTGCGCCGGACCGGTCTCCGCCGGCGACGACCCGTTCGAGCGTCGCGGGCGTGACGTCGAGCCCCCTCGCCTCCAGCACCATCGGCACCACCGCCAGCCTTGCGGCGACATCCTGCCGCGTGTCGTGCGCGGCCTGCCAGAGACCATCATGGACCGGCAGCGCGCCGTAACGGGAGCCCAGGGAGGCGAGCTTGCGGGCCAGCAGCGCGAAATGCATCGCCTCGTCCGCAGCGACCGCCAGGAAGTCGCTAACGAAATCCTCCCCCATCTCCGCGCCGAAGCGCCCCGCCATGTCGAGCGCGAGGTCGATGGCGACGAACTCTATATGCGCCAGCGCGTGCCACAGCGCGATCCGTCCCCGCTCGCTGCCGAACTTGCCACGCTTTTTCATGTGGCGTGGCGCGAGACATTCGAGCGCCCCCGGCCAGGCGGGGTGGTCCGGCATTTCCTCCGGAAACGCGAAGGCGAGCCGCCCCACCCGCCAGTCACGCGCGACCTTGCGGGCGGCGAACACCTTCGCCTCGGCCTCGCCCGTCAGCAGGGCGGCGCGAATGGCGCTTCCGACCGGCTCTCTACAGGCAATCACCCGGAAACTGCGGCAAGCACCTCTTCGGCATGCCCCTTCACTTTCACCTTGTCCCAGACCCGCTCGATCCGTCCGTCGGCTCCGACGAGATAGGTCGTGCGGACCATGCCCATGAAACGCTTCCCGTAAAGCTGCTTCTCCGCCCAGATGCCGAGCGCGTCCGACAGGCCGCCTTGCTCCGCATCGGTCGCGAGCGGAACCGTCAGCGCGTGCTTTTCGGCAAACTTGCGGTGCCGCTCGGCGCTGTCCTTGCTGATGCCGAGCACCGCCACCCCTGCCGCGTCGAACTTCGGCTTTAGCGCGGAGAAATCGATCGCCTCGGTCGTGCAGCCCGGGGTCATGTCCTTCGGGTAGAAGAACAGCACCAGCCGCTGGCTCTTGAAGTCGCTGGGGCGCACACTGCCACCCTCGGGCGTTTCGAGCGCGATGTCGGGCAGCGAGTCACCCACGCCGGGTCGGTCGGTCATGTCGTCGTCTCCAGGGTCTCGCCGAATGTCTCGGCCCAGGCCGCCACTACCGCTTGGCGCGCTTCGGCCAGGGCACGCAAGAGGGCGGGCATATCGATCATGCCCGCCTGCTGGGCCAGAACCGTCGCGGCCGGGCCATCGGGGATCGCGAGGTCGGGTGCCAGAAGCCGCGCCCCGACGAGAACCCGGCTCATCAGCCGCAGCGCCTCGACGAGATCGGGCGAGACCAGCCCGGCCCCGGCCAGGCCGGCGATGGCCCCGGCGAGATCGGGGTCGAGCGCGGTGCGTTCGCGCAATTGCAGGAAATGGAGGAGGAATTCCAGGTCGACCAGCCCGCCGCGCTGCAGCTTGACATCGAGCGGACCGGCTGGGGGCTTATGCACGGCCATCTCGGCCCGCATGGTCAATACGTCGGCGCGCAGCTTCGCCGGATCGCGCGGTGCTTCGAGGATTGCGCGCACGATCGCTTCGACCTCGCGGCGAGCCTGCGGCGAGCCGGTTATCACCCGCGCCCGGGTCAGCGCCATGTGCTCCCAGGTCCATGCCTCCTCGCGCTGGTAACGGTCGAAGGCCGAAAGACCGACCGCCAACGGCCCCTTCGCGCCCTGCGGCCTGAGTCTGGTGTCTATTTCGTACAATGCCCCCTCGGCTGTCGGTACGCTGAGCGCCGCCCCGATCCGCTGGGCGAGGCGATTGAAATAGAGCGTCCGACCGAGCGGGCGATCGCCATCCGATTCCTCGCCGCCCTCGGTGAACAGATAGATGAGGTCGAGGTCGGAGGCATGGGTGAGCGCGCGCCCGCCGAGCCGGCCCAGCCCGAGGACGACGAGCTCGCTCCCCCCGACGCGCCCGTGCGTGCGCGCAAACTCCGCCTCCGCCTGCTCCTGTGCGACGAGGATCGCCGCTTCCGCCAGCCGGCTGAGGCCCGCCGCGACGTCCAGCGGGTCCTGCGCGGCCTCGATGAGTTGCATTCCGAGCGCGAACCGCCTTTCCCCCACCACCAGCCGGATACGGTCCAGCGCCTGTTCGTAGCCGGCATCGCGCTCGCCGCGGCGCATCTCCTCCGCCAATCGCTCGACGCTCCCGGGGAGGGCGAGCGCGCTGCGGTCGATCAGCGCGCCGAGGCGCTCGGGATGGCGCGCCAGCGCATCCGCGAGCGGCGGCGCGAGCGTGAGGCAGCTCAGTAGCAGGTCGAGAAGGCCGGGGCGCGCCTCGAGCAGGCGGAAGACGTTAATCGCCGAGCTCGTTCGCTCGAGCAGCGTCTCGAAACGCGCGACCACCACCTCGGGCTCCGAAGCCTCCTGGAAGGCGGCGAGCAGACGGGGGCTGACAGCCTCGAAGGCGCTGATGGCAGCCTCGCTCCGCAGCGCGCGGTAGCGGCCATCGGTCCATCCCGCGGCGCGCGTTGCCAGCGCGGCAGGCACTGTCTCCATGTCCCGGTCGTCCTGCGCGGCACCCGGCCCGAGCATGGCGTCGTAGCGCATAGCGACCATGACACAGCGGTCACCAAGCTCCGCGAGAAGCGCGTCACTCGACGCCAGAGCGTCGAGCCTCGCCACGCTGTCGAGAGCCGCGCCTTCGGGCAGGGTATGGGTCTGCTGGTCGGCCACCATCTGGAGGCGATGTTCGACGGTCCGGAGACGATCGTAGGCTTCTCCAAGCACGTGTGCGTCTTCCGCTGTGATGATCCCTGCCACCGCCAGCGCATCGAGCGCGGCGCGGGTGCCGCGCATCCTGAGCGAGCGATCGCGCCCACCGTGAATGAGCTGGTGGGTCTGCGCGAAGAACTCGATCTCGCGAATGCCGCCGCGGCCCTGCTTGAGATTGAAGCCCGGCTGCGGCTCGCGCGGGCCGGCGTAGCGGTCGCGGATCCGGAGCGACAGGCGGCGCACCTCCTCGATGGCGCCGAAATCAAGGCTGCGCCGCCACACGAAGGGCCTGATGTGGTCGAGGAACGCTTCCCCCCCCGCCACATCGCCCGCGCAGGCCCGCGCGCGAATGAAAGCGGCGCGCTCCCAGGCGAGCGCCGAGCTTTCGTAATGGGTAATTGCCGCGTCCAGCGAGATCGCGAGCGGGCTGACCTCCGAGGCCGGTCGCAGGCGCAGGTCGACGCGGAAGACATAGCCCTCGCTCGTCACCTCGCTCAGCAGGCGGACGATCTCGCGGGCGTACCGTTGCGCCGCCTCCGCCGGCTCGTCGCGTTCCCGGCGCGGCAGGGTGGCGGGATCGTAGAGCAGGATCGGGTCGATGTCGGAACTGTAGTTGAGCTCGTTCGCGCCATGCTTGCCGAGCGCCAGCGCGATCATGCCCGCGGGCTCGGCATCGGGCACGCGAGCGCGGATTGCTGCGGCGATGGCGGCGTCCAGAGCGCGGTCGGCAAAGTCGCTCAGCTCACCCATCACAAGCGCCAACGGGAACGCGCCCGCCAAGTCGCCGATCGCCAGCACCAGCGCCAGCGCCCGCCGCTCGCGTCGCAAGGCGAGGCCCGTGTCTGCGACGCCGTAACCGCGCGCTTTCGCCCCGGCCAGAGCGGCCTCGCCCTGTCCCTCCGCCAGCAGCGCGGCGAGGTCCGCTTCGCGTTCGAGCAGCCGGGCGAGAAACGGTGCCTCTGCCTGCGCGCGTGCGATCGCTCCTGCCCAGTCCGCCGTCATGGAACCGGCTCTGCCCGCGCGCCAACCTGCTTGCAAGCTTGCCCCGGCTTCGCTGGCTTGTAAGGAGGGCGACGGGAAAAAGGAGCCGAACCCATGATCGCAAATACTCGCCGCGCGAAATCCGTTCTGATGCTGTCGGGCGCGCTGGCGCTGTCGGCCTGCGCGACCACGATGGACCGCGCTGCGTCGGTTACCTCAGCGCCGGCACTGACCGCCGCGCAGGCAGAGGCTGCCGTTGCGCCTTCGCTGCCGATCATGAAGGCGATGACGAAGCGCCTTGCCGCCGACGATTTCGAGGGCCGCGCTCCCTCGACGACGGTCGAACCCAGGGTGCTCGATTACATCGTGTCGGAGTTCAAGAAGGCCGGGCTCCAGCCCGGCAACAAGGGACAATGGCTGCAGGAGGTCCCGACCGTAGAGATCACCGGCAGCAATTTCACCCCGCTGACCGTGCGCGGACCCGACGGCAAGGTGCAGAGCTTCGCCTTCGGGGACCAGTATGTCGCCACCAGCTACCGCGTGACGCCGACAACGCGAATCGAGAACGCCCCGCTTGTCTTCGTCGGCTACGGCATCAACGCGCCGGAACTGGGCTGGAACGATTACGCCGGCGTCGACATGAAGGGGAAGATCGCGGTCATCCTCGTCAATGATCCCGATTATGCGATGGAAGGGCAGGACGGGCTCTTCAAGGGCCGCCGGATGACCTATTACGGCCGCTGGACCTACAAGTTCGAGGAGGCGGCCCGGCAGGGCGCGGCGGGCGCGCTGATCGTCCACGACACCTTCCCCGCCGCCTATGGCTGGAACGTCGTCAATTCGAGCTGGACCGGCGCGCAATATTACGTCCAGTCGGCAAACGACGGCATGGACCAGACCCAGGCCAATGGCTGGGTGCAGCTGGGGGTCGCCGATGCTATCCTGAAGGCGGCGGGCCAGGACCTGCGCGCCCTGACCGCGGCCGCGGGGCAGAAGGGCTTCAAGCCGGTGCCGCTCGGCCTGACCGCCAGCCTCGGCTTCGACAACGCCATCCGCAAGTCGATGTCGCACAACGTCGTCGGCATCCTGCCCGGCAAGTCGAGGCCCGAGGAATACGTCCTCTATTCGGCGCACTGGGACCATCTCGGCCGCTGCACGCCGGACGCGAGCGGGGACGACATCTGCAACGGTGCGGTCGACAACGCGACCGGGGTGGGCGCGATAACCGCAGTCGCCGACGCCATGAAGCGCAATGGCGGCGCGGCGCGCAGCCAGGTGTTCATCGCGCTGACGCTGGAAGAATCGGGGCTGCTGGGCAGCCGCTATTACGCGGAGAACCCGATCTATCCGCTCAACCGCACCGTCGGCGGCGTGAATATCGACGCGCTGCTGCCGGGTCCGCGCGCGGGCAGCTATTCGACCACCGGTGGCGCCAAGTCGGACCTCAGCGACCTGTTCGGAACCGCGCTGGCAGCGCATGGCCTCAAGGAAAGCCCCGAGGAATCGCCCGAGAAAGGAAGCTATTACCGCTCCGACCACTTCAGCTTTGCCAAACTGGGCGTGCCGATGTTCGATATCGGCCGAGGCGCGGACCTCGTGGTCGGCGGGACCGAAGCGGGCAAGGCGCTGGCCGAGGACTATACAGCGAACCGCTACCACGCGCCGAGCGACGAATGGTCGGACAGCTGGGACTGGTCCGGGATGACCGAAGACCTGGCGCTATATTACACGCTGGGAAGGATGCTGGCCGACGGAACGAGCTGGCCCAACTGGCTGCCCACGGATGAATTCCGCGCCATCCGCGACAAGGACTGCGCAAAGGCCGGCGCGGGCTGCTGAGGCTGGTCCGCGCATGAGCTGGACGATGCCGCCCGAATGGGCGCCGCAGGACTGGCTGTGGATCGGCTTCCCGCACGACGCCGAGGAATGGCCCGAGGTGCTGGGCCGGGCGCAGGAGCAGATCGCTGCCTTCGCCAATGCGGTGGCGGAGAGCGGGCAGGCCGTACGCTTGCTGGTCCGCGATACCGCGAACGAGGCGCGCGCGCGGAGCCTGGGCAGCGCGGCGGTAACGCTCGAACGGCGGACCTATGGCGATGTCTGGCTGCGCGATACCGGGCCGCTGGTCCTCTCCGACGGGGCGGGCGGGCGCAGGGCGGGGCGTTTCGGCTTCAATGGCTGGGGCGGGAGATATCTGATGGAGGGCGACCAGACCATCGGAGCGGAGCTGGCGCGCGATGCCGGGCTGGCGGTCGAGACTGCCGACTGGATCCTGGAAGGCGGGGCGATCGATGGGGACGGCACCGGTCTCGTGGTCACCACCGAGCAGTGCCTGCTCAATCCCAATCGCAATCCGCAATTGTCGCGTGAGGATATCGAGCATCGCCTGCGTCGGGACATTGGCTTCGAACGCGTGCTCTGGCTCGGCGATGGCCTCCTCAACGACCACACCGATGGCCACGTCGATAATCTCGCGCGCTTCGTCGGGCCCAACCGGCTCGCCCTGCCGCGCGCGACCGGTGCCGACGATCCCAATGCCGCGATCTATGCCGATGCGAAGCAGCGGGCGGAGGCGGCGGGGGTGGAGGTCGTCGAGATTCCCTCGCCTGGCCTGGTGACGCGCGGGGATTTCGTGGAACCCGCCAGCTACGCCAATTTCGCGATCACGACGAACCTCGTGGTGGTGCCGACCTTCGGCTCGCCTTTCGATGACGACGGCGTCGCCGCCGTCGCCGCCCTGTTCCCCGACCGCGCGACCATTGGCCTGTCCGCCGACGCCCTGCTCGCGGGCGGCGGCGGCTTCCACTGCGCCAGCCAGCAGATGCCCGCGGCATCGGGTTAACGTTTCGTTAGCATTTGCGGCGCACATTTGTCGCATGGCCCGCGCAACAGCTCTCGTCCGCACCGCTCCCGTCGACATCGCGCCGATCCTGCGCGCGTTGATCGTCACAGGCTGCGGACTCGCGCTTGTGCTGGCGGGGCAGCCGCTCCCGCTCTAGTCAGGCCATCGCCAGCTTTACCGCGGCGACCAGCGCCGCCGCCCCCAGCGTCGCACCCGTCACGATGCGCCACACGCGCGGGCTGACCCGGTCGTGAAGGCGGAAGCCGAGCCAGTTACCGATGACGACCATCGGCCATAGCGCCAGCGCCAGCAGAGCTGATCGCCCGTGCGCTGCCCCGATCGCCAGCGCCGTGCACCCGCCCGCAAGCGCAGCCGCGAAAAACACCACCAGCATCGACGACCGCGCGGTGGCAGGGGGCAGGGTGCGGCGCAGGTAATAGGGAACCACGGGCGGCCCGGGCATCCCCGCGAACCCGGTGAGCAGACCGGCGGCAATCCCGGTGGCGCCGGTCTCCGCCGCCGAGGGCCGGTGGCCAGCAGCGCGCGGCGGCATCAGGATCGCGGCGAAGGCGGCAATGGCGATGAGCGCGATCGCCAGGCGCGCCGGCGCGGGCGGCACGAGCCCGAGCAATACCACGCCCAGCGGGGTCGCCAGCATGGCAAGGGCAGCGATCGGAAAGGCCGAGCGTTCGGCTTCGCGGATGACGCGGCTGAACCCGAAAAGGCCTGTGAATACCGCCAGCCAGTTGGTCGCGACCACCGCTTCCTGCGGGGTCGCGACCAGGCCGAGCAGCGGGACCAGCAGGATTGCCAGCCCGAACCCCGCAAGCCCGCGCACCACGCCCGCGACCAGCGCCGCCAGCAGCCCCGCCGCGACGAGCCCGGCAGGCAGACCGAGGATCAAGCGGCGCGCAGGTCTGGCGGCGTGCCCTCGGCCACCAGCATCGCAATCGCCTCGTCGAGCGCCATCACCTTCTGGTGTTCCGCGCCCAATGTGCGGACAGCGACGGTGCCTTCCTCGGCTTCGCGCTTGCCGACGACCAACATCTGCGGAACCTTGGCGAGCGAGTGCTCGCGGACCTTGTAGTTGATCTTCTCGTTCCTGAGATCGGTCTCGACCCGGATGCCGGCGGCGGCGAGCTTCGCGGCGACTTCGCGCGCGTAATCGTCCGCGTCGGACACGATGGTCGCGACCACCGCCTGCGTCGGCGCGAGCCAGACCGGCAGCTTGCCGGCGAAATGCTCGATCAGGATGCCGATGAAACGTTCGTAGCTGCCGAAGATCGCGCGGTGGAGCATCACCGGGCGGTGGCGCTCGCCATCCTCGCCGATATAGCTCGCATCGAGCCGTTCGGGCAGCACGCGGTCGGACTGGATCGTGCCGACCTGCCAGGTGCGCCCGATCGCGTCGGTCAGATGCCATTCGAGCTTGGGCGCGTAAAACGCGCCCTCACCGGGAAGTTCCTCCCAGCCGTATTCCCCGGTCGCGAGCCCCGCATCGATCACCGCCTGGCGCAGCTCCTCCTCGGCCTTGTCCCAGTCCGCATCCGTTCCGAAGCGCTGTTCGGGC
Organism: Pseudomonadota bacterium; assembly: GCA_021794525.1. Lineage (GTDB taxonomy): Bacteria > Pseudomonadota > Alphaproteobacteria > Sphingomonadales > Sphingomonadaceae > Qipengyuania. The sequence continues at coordinate 19,829 of JAJYQP010000072.1, forward strand.
CGCAGCGCCAGCTTGACGGCATAGGTGAAGCCGAAATCGCGATAGACCCGGTCGGCGAGTTCGCAGAAGGCGCGCACCTCGCTCACGATCTGGTCTTCGCGGCAGAAGATGTGCCCGTCGTCCTGCGTGAACTGGCGCACGCGCATCAGTCCGTGGAGCGCACCGTGCGGCTCGTTGCGGTGGCAGCAGCCGTTCTCGACCAACCGGAGCGGCAGGTCACGATAGGACTTGATGCCCTGCTTGAAGATCAGGACGTGCGCGGGGCAGTTCATAGGCTTCAGCGCCATCCATTGCGCGTCGTCCGAAACGATCGGGCCTTCATCCTCGGTGTTGGGCACCTCGTCGGGGATGACGAACATGTTCGCGCGGTACTTGCCCCAGTGGCCCGATTTCTCCCACTGGCGCGCGTCCATCACCTGCGGGGTCTTGACCTCGCGGCAGTCGGCGCCCCGCACCGCCCGGCGGATATAATCCTCCAGTACCCGGTAAATGGTGTAGCCCTGCGGGTGCCAGAAAACGCTGCCATGCGCCTCTTCCTGCAGGTGGAACAGGTTCATCTCGCGCCCAAGCCTGCGATGATCGCGCTTGGCGGCTTCCTCCAGCCGGTGGAGGTGCGCGTCGAGCTGCTTCTTGTTGAGCCAGCCGGTGCCGTAGATCCGGGTCAGCTGCGCGTTTCGCTGGTCGCCGCGCCAGTACGCGCCCGCCACCCGCATCAGCTTGAAAGCGGCCGGATCGAGCTTGCCGGTCGAGGGCAGGTGCGGGCCGCGGCACATATCGAGCCAGTCCTCTCCCGAGCGATAGACCGTCAGCTCCTCGCCTTCCGGCAGCTCGGCGGCCCATTCGGCCTTGAAGCGCTCGCCCTCGGCCTGCCACTTGTCGATGAGCTGCTGGCGAGTCCACACCTCGCGGGTGAGCGGCTTGTCGGCGCGGATGATCTCGCGCATTTTCTCCTCGATGGCGGGGAGATCGTCCATGCTGAAGGGATCGCGGCCTTCGGGCGCCATGACATCGTAATAGAACCCGTCCTCGGTCGCGGGGCCGAAGGTGATCTGCGTGCCCGGCCAGAGCGCCTGCACCGCCTCGGCGAGGACATGGGCGTAGTCGTGGCGCGCGAGCTCGAGCGCGTCCGCCTCGTCGCGACTGGTGACCAGCGCCAGGTGCGCATCGCCATCGAAGGCGCGGTTCAGGTCGCGCAATTCGCCATCCACCCGCGCCGCCAGCGCCGCCTTCGCGAGGCCCGGGCCGATCGCGGCGGCGATATCGGCAGGCGTGCTGCCGCGCGGCACTTCGCGCACCGAGCCGTCGGGCAGGCTGATCTTGAGAAGTTCGCTCATCGTCTCACCGTCATCGTCTGGCGCGCCCATGGCACAGGCAAGCGCGCGCTTGAAGCTTGGGCGTTGCGGTCAGCGATTTCGGGAGGCCAACGCCGCGCCACCCGAAACCGGGTGGCGGCGGTTGCGGCTAGCGCGCGACCGACCGCCCCCGGGAGGGCCGGGTAGTGGTGGTAGTCACACGGGTCAGCAGTCTGGCCATCCGGCGCAGATAGCCGCGCATCGCCTGGGGTTCAAGCCGCGTCGAGCGCGCGTCGCCCGGCCAGCGCCGTCACGCGCTTCGTTCCGACAAGGCCCGCGCCCTTCTTGCGCACATTGCCCATGAAGCGGTATTCGCAGGTCGCCGCGCCGCGCTTGAGCTCCAGCGCCATGTAGCCGCGCCGAGAGGTGTCGGCATATTTGAGCGTCGGATTGGCCTGGCGCAGCGCCGCAGCAGTCCGCTCGGGCGTCGCGAAGGCGAAAGAGCCTTCGAATCCCGGCGAGGTGACCGACTGGCCGCCGAACTCGACGCCCACGGGCTTGCCCGCGTGCACAAGGTCGGATGCCCAGGCGTTGTGCGTGTCTCCGGCCAGCGAGACGATGTTGGCCCCTGCCGCCAGCGCGCCCTCGAACAGCCGCTCGCGCGCCGCCGGGTAGCCATCCCATGCGTCCATGTTCATCGGCAGGCCCGCGCGGCTTGCCGCGGCCCCGGAACGGTAACGGGCCAGCAGATAGTCCGGCAGGCCGCCTGCCTTGATCGCCGCGTCGACCAGATCGGGATCGGACCGCAAGGTGGCCATCAGAACCTGCTGGACGAGCACCTGCCAGGTCCGCCCGGCCTTGCGGGAGGCCCTGAGACCGGCGTCGAGCCAGGCCTGCTGATCGGCGCCGATCATCGTGCGCGAAGGGTTGCGCCAGTCGCCGCCACGGAAGGCGGCAAGCGTCGCCTCGGCTTCGCCCGGCGTTGTCTTTCCGGCAATGATCCGCGACAGGTTGAACTGCTGCGCCCGACCGGTCAGCCGGGTCTCCAGCCGGAACAGCGTGGCGAGATCGCCGATGTCGTAGCTGGCCCAGGGGACGTCCGAAATCGGCAGCCATTCACGCCGCGCCCGTTCGGACGCCGCCTTGCGCGCGTCCCATGGGCCTTCGGTCGCGGGCTGGTGATTTTCCGCGCCCCCTTGCCACGAATCGTTCGCGCTCTCGTGATCGTCGGCGATAGCGATCATTGGGTAGAGCTGGCGCAGCCGCTGCAGGTCCGGGTCGCGGTGATACTGCGCATAGCGGGCGCGATAATCGGCCAGCGTCGCGATCTCGTGCGTCGGCTCCACGCCGCGACCGTTCATGAGCTCCTTCGCGCTCGGATAGGTGCCAGGGCCATATTCGTAGATGTAGTCGCCGAGGTGGGCGACGCAGTCGAATTCGTCGGCTGCGGCGGCATGGGCATAGGCGTTGAACCAGCCGAAGCCGATGTTGGAGCAAGAGAACACCGCCATGCGGAACCGCTCGGTCCGCCCTTGCGGCAGGGTGCGGGTCCGCCCGATGTCGGAGATGGTGCCATCGGGCGCGATGAAGCGGAAATAGTACCAGCGCGCCGGTTCAAGCCCCGTCGCGACCGGCTTCACGCAGAAGTCACTTTCGGGCGATGACCTTATATCACCGCCAGCCGCGGGGCGCGAGAAGTCGAGATTGTCCGCGATTTCCCAGCGAAGCTTCGCGTCTGCACCGGCAACGAAACGCGTCCACAGCAGCACGGAATCGGCCGCAGGTTCGCCGCTGGCGACGCCGGAGGTGAAGCCCCTGTCGGCGAGCTGGGCCGAGAGCGGCGCGGCAACGAGACCGGCGCCTAGCAGGCCGCCCCGGAGAAGCTGGCGGCGGTCGAGCGGCAACAGCGGCGCTGTGGCGGGCGGTTCGGTCTGGCTCACTGGCGATACTCCTGCGCGATGGCGTTACAAGGCGCCGGTGACGAAGCCGTGACGCGGATGCAAGAGAGCAGCGCGTGCTCAATGGAAAGGACACTTGACATCCTGCCTGGCGCCATGTAAAGGAAACTTGTCATAGTCTTCGAAGGCCAGCCATTATCATGCCTAGCTACATGCGCCGCTACACTATCCGCCTCATCGGCTTCATGACAGGCTACCTAATCGTCCTTGTCGGCGGCCTCCTGCTCGCCCGCGGCGGCGTGGCGGACGTAGTACGCGTTGGTCTGGCCCTGCTGACCGGAGCAATGATCTGCGGCGTGTTCTGGACGATCTTCCGCCTGCTCACCGAATGTGACGATGAATATCAGCGGCTGCTGCTGGTGAAGCAGGTCCTGCTCGCCACCGCCGCCACTCTGGGCCTTACGACCGTCTGGCAGTTCCTGGCGGTTTACGATCTCGTCGCGAAGGGACCGCAGTGGATCGGCGTGATCTGGCTGGCGGCGTTCGGATTCGCCGCGCCGATCGTGCGGCTTCGCGCGTGAACAACCGCCTGCGCGTCCTGCGCGCGGAGCGGGACTGGAGCCAGCAGGACCTTGCCGACCGGCTTGGCGTCAGCCGGCAGAGCGTGAACGCCATCGAGACCGGGCGCTACGACCCCTCGCTCCCGCTGGCGTTCCGGATCGCCGATACCTTCGGACTGCCGATAGAGGCGATCTTCGTGCGCGATTGAGAGCGCAGGGTTGCAATTGCCCGCAAGCTTCGCAACCTGCGCGAGGATGAGCGAGCAACCCCGGTTCCATGCCTGCCCGACGGTCGGCGCATCGCCTTCCGCCACCTGCCCGGCCGCGGCCCGACCATCGTGTTCCTGCCCGGCTACATGTCAGACATGGCAGGCGGAAAGGCCACCGCGGTCTTCGACCGGGCGCGGGCGATGGGCCACGCCTGCCTCCTGCTCGACTATTCGGGATGCGGCACAAGCGATGGCGATTTCGCGGACGGCACGCTGAGCCGATGGCGTGACGAGGTCGTTGCACTCGTCGAATCGCGGGTCGAGGGTCCGGTGCTGCCGGTCGGGTCGTCGATGGGGGGCTGGCTGATGCTGCTGGTGGCCGAGGTACTGGGTGCGCGGGTCGCGGGAATGGTCGGCATAGCCGCGGCGCCGGATTTCACCGACTGGGGGCTGACCGAGGACCAGAAGGCTCTACTCGCGTGCGGCGAGACCGTGCTGGAAGACAATCCCTACGGTTCCGAGCCGACCCCGACGCATCCCGGCTTCTACCGCGATGCAATGGGCTTGCAGCGGCTCGGCAGCCCTATCGCGATCGACTGTCCCGTCCGTCTGCTCCACGGCCAGCGGGATACCGACGTCCCCTCCTCCATCAGCCTTCGCCTCGCCGAGGCGCTGCGTTCGGACGACATACAGGTGACGCTGGTCAAGGACGGCGACCACCGCCTGTCGCGCGCGCAGGACATCGCCCTGCTGTTGCGCACGCTGGCCGACCTCGCCGGAGACTGACCGATGCCGATCCTCCTACCGCTCGCACTGATGCTCATGCAGGTCGGGCCCGATCCGATGGGCGGGCGGGTTCCGGGCATTCCGGAGGAACTGCGCGACCGGCCGCCGCCGCGCAAGGCGACGCCCGAGACGGCGAAAATCACCGCGCTCGACACCTGCCTCGCCACCGCAGCGAACGATCCGGCCAAGGCGCGCGCGCTTGCCGAGGCGTGGGTCGCGCGGACCAAGGGCGCGCAACGGGCCGCGGGGAATCATTGCCTCGGCGTCACGAGCGCGAATGCCGGCGATTGGAGCGCCGCCTCCGCCGCGTTCCTTGCTGCGCGCGATGAGGTCGGGGAAGCCCGCTTCCGCGCGCGAATGGGCGCGCTTGCGGGGTCGGCGCTGCTTGCACGGGGTGAGCCTGCCGAAGCGCTGGAGGTGCTGGACCGCGCGAAGTCGGACGCTGCGGGCGACGCCGTGCTCGGTGCCGCCGTCGCCGCCGACCGGGCGAGCGCGCTCGTCGCGCTGGACCGCCTCGCCGAGGCTGGAGCCGCGCTGACCGAAGCGCGCGCTCTTGCGCCGCAGGACGCCCATGTATGGCTCCTCTCTGCAACCCTCTCGCGCCGTCAGGGCGATCTGCCATCGGCACAGGCGCAGATCGAGCAGGCCGCAACGCTCGACCCTCGCGACCCCGCCATCGGACTGGAAGCGGGTGTGATCGCGGCGCTCGGCGGGCGGGACGAGGCGGCGCGGCAAAGCTTCCGCTCGGTCATAGCCGCCGCCCCGCAAAGCGAGGCGGCCAGGGCGGCGCAGGGCTATCTCGACCAGCTCGGCCGATGACCGAATTCTCCGTCCTCGACCTGGTTCCGGTGCGCGAGGGCGGCGCTGTGAGAGAAGCGCTTGTCGCCTCCGCCCGCCTCGCCCGCGCGGCCGAGACGGCGGGGTGCAAGCGCTTCTGGGTCGCCGAACATCATGCGATGGAGGGTATCGCCGGCGGGGCGACCTCGGTTGTGCTGGCGCATATCGGCAATGCGACGCGCCGGATCCGCATCGGATCGGGCGGGATCATGCTGCCCAACCACACCCCGTTCCAGATCGCCGAGCAGTTCGGCACGCTCTCAGCGCTGTTTCCGGGTCGCGTCGATTGCGGGCTGGGCCGCGCACCGGGTGCCGGGCCGGAGCTCCAGCGCGCGCTCCGCAAAGACCTCCATCGCGCCGCCGAGATGTTCCCGCAGGACGTGATCGAACTGCGAGCTTTGTTGAGCGGCGAACCCGAGCTGTCCGTCCGCGCGACGCCGGGGCATGGGTCCGACGTCGAGATGTGGATTCTGGGATCGAGCCTGTTCGGTGCCAGCCTCGCGGCGCGGCTGGGCCTGCCCTACGCCTTCGCCAGCCACTTTGCGCCCGATCACCTCGACGCCGCGCTCGAACTCTATCGCCGCGACTTCCGCCCCTCACCTGCTCTCGCAGCGCCCCATGTGATGGCGGCAATGAACCTCTTCGTGGCGGACACCACGGAAGAGGCCGAGTTCATCGCGACCTCGCAGCTCCAGGCTTTCGTGCGGCTGCGCACCGGGCAGCCGGGCAGGCTGCCGCCGCCGGTCGACGGTTATCGCGAGACCCTGGCCCCGCCCGCCCGTGCGATGCTCGACCATATCGGCCAGGCAAGCGCCATCGGCACGCCTGCCCAGGCTGCCGCAAAGGTCCGCGCATTTGTCACGCGGACGGATGCCGACGAGATCATCTTTGCCGGTCCGACCTATGACCCGCATATGCGCGAAAGGTCGCTCCACCTGGCGATGGCTGCGCTTGCGGACCCGGCGCGAGGCTCCTAACGCGCGGCCAGAGAGAGCTGGCGCTGCGGCGCCGTTGAGAGGAGCGCGGCCCGCACCAAACGGGCTGCCGGACCGTGCATGGCTGCGAAACCCGACGCCGTATCTTCGACAGAAATATCCCCGAAACTGGTCAAGGACCTCGCGCAGAGGATGCGGGGTTCCCTGCTCCCCGGTGAAGCGGAGCTGGACAAGGCCGCGCTGGAAGGGGCGGCGCGCTTCCTGCTCGCGACCGCCGGCAAGCGCGGCAAGGATTCCGGGCTGACGGTGGAATCGGTCGCCGCGCCGAGGCGTTTCCTGCGCATCGCGATTGCCAATCCGGACATGCCGTTCCTGGTGGACTCCGCCGCCGCCGCGATTTCCGGGGCGGGGCTGGCGATCGACACGTTGCTCCACCCGGTGGTACCGGTGGTGCGCGATTCCTCGGGCGCGGTCGAACGCATCCTCTCCGACGATCCGGACGATGCCGACTACGAATCGCTCATTTATATCGAGACCAGCCGCGTCGACGCCTTGGCGCGCAAGGAACTGCGCGAGACGCTGCGCGCGACCATGGCCGATGTGCAGGCCGCGGTCGCCGACTGGCCCAAGCTGCAACAGGCGATGCAGGCCGATGCCGCGCTGATCGAGGGGTCCGATCCCGAAAGCGCGGCCCTGCTGCGCTGGCTCGATGACGGGATGCTCACCCAGCTCGGGCACCTCGTCTGCCACCGCGACGGCACGATGGCCGAGCAGGCCGGTATCTGCCGCAAGGACGGGACCGAAATCCTCGCACCCGCCTCCTTCGCGCGTGCCTTCCAGTGGTTCGAGCGCAAGGGTAATCGGAGCGAGCTGCTGATCGTCAAGTCCAACCACCTCTCTCGCGTGCACCGCCGGGTCCCGATCGACCTGATGCTGGTGCCGCACCGCGAGGGCGGGAAGATCGTCGCGCTGTCGCTTCACGCGGGTGTGTGGACCAGCGCCGGTCTTGCCGCGCCGCCGCGCACCGTGCCGCGGCTGCGCACCCATCTTGGCCGCGTCATGGAACGGCTCGACCTCGACGCCGGCGGCCATACCGGCAAGTCGCTGGTCCACGCGCTGACCGCGCTGCCCCATGACTTGGTTATCGGGTTCCACGATGCAGACGTCGAACGCGTGGCGACCACCATGATGAGCCTGGTCGATCGTCCCCGGCCGCGGCTCGTTCTCGTCGAGGCGCCGCTGAAGCGCCACCTGTTTGCTTTCGTGTGGTTGCCGCGCGACCTGCTGTCGACCCAGGTGCGCCTGCAAATCCAGGCACTGTTGGAAGAAGACGCGGAGGCCGAAATGCTCGACTGGAGCTTGGAGGTCGAGGGGGGAAATCTCGCCCTGCTGCGCTTCGTGCTCGATATCCGCGACGGCAGCGCACTGCCCGACGAAGCCGCGCTCGACGCGCAATTGCAGACGCTGCTGCGCGGCTGGAGCGAGGCGGTCGAAGGCGAGCTGATCGAACTGGGGGAGCCGGGTCGCGCCGCCGCGCTTGCCTTTCGTTGGGCCGATGCCTTTCCCACCGCCTTCCGCGGTCGCTCGAGCCCGCGAGAGGCCGCACTCGACATCCTCCGCCTGCGCGCGCTCGGCGGTCACGAGGAAGGTACCGACGGCCGCGCCCGCGATGCCCGCCTCTACATGTGCGACCGCGAGCAGCCGCCGTGCCTGCGCCTCAAGCTCTACCAGGACGAGGGCAGCCTGCCGCTGTCCGACGCGGTGCCGACGCTGGAGGATTTCGGCTTCAAGGTGCTGACCGAGATGCCGACCGAACTCGAGGAAGGGCGCCTCGGCACAGTTCACGATTTCCGCCTCGAACTGGCGCCGTTTGTAAAGGCCGACGACCTTGTTGCGAGAGCCGGAGAAGTCGAACGGGCCATCGCGGCGGTCCTCAATGGCGAAGCGGAGAACGACTGCTTCAACCGGCTGGTGCCCGAGGTGGGGCTGACCGCGCGCGAGACCAACTGGCTGCGCGCCTTCTATCGCTACCTGCGCCAGGCCGGGGTCAGCTTCACGATCTACACCGTGGTCGATGCACTTGCCCGCGCGCCCGAGATCGCCCGCGCACTGGTGACGCTGTTCACCGCGCTCCACGATCCCGAATTCAACGGCGACCGCGACGGGGCGGCGAACGAGGCGCGCGCTTCGATCCGGCGCGGTCTCGCCAGGGTCGCGGCGATCAACGACGACCGCCTGCTGCGCCATTACCAGGCGCTGATCGAGGCGATCCTGCGCACCAATGCCTTCGCTCCAGCTGCGGAGGAGGCTTTGGCCTTCAAGATCGATTCCGGCCTTGTTCCGGGACTTCCAAAGCCTGTTCCGTGGCGCGAGATCTGGGTCTATTCGCGCCGGGTGGAAGGCATCCATTTGCGCGCCGGCCCGGTCGCGCGCGGCGGCCTTCGCTGGTCCGACCGGCGCGACGACTTCCGCACCGAAATCCTCGGCTTGATGAAGGCGCAGCGGGTCAAGAACGCCGTCATCGTGCCGACAGGCGCCAAGGGCGGCTTCTATCCCAAGCAGCTGCCCAGTCCGGCGCAGGACCGCGAGGGATGGGCGGCAGAGGGCAAGGCCAGCTACCAGGTCTTCATCCGCACCCTGCTGTCGATCACCGACAACATCGTGAACCAGAAGGTCGTCCATCCCGACCGGGTGGTGATCCGCGATGGCGATGATCCTTATTTCGTGGTCGCGGCCGACAAGGGCACCGCCGCTTTCTCCGATGTCGCCAATGCCATCGCCGAAGCCGATGATTTCTGGCTCGACGATGCCTTCGCAAGTGGCGGATCGAAGGGCTATGACCACAAGGCGATGGGCATCACCGCCAAGGGGGCGTGGGTTTCCGTCCAGCGGCACTTCCGCGAGATGGGGGTGGACGTCCAGACCGACCCCGTGACCGTGGCCGGCTGCGGCGACATGTCGGGCGACGTGTTCGGCAACGGCATGCTGCTCTCCAAGGCGATCAGGCTGGTCGCCGCCTTCGACCATCGGCACATCTTCCTGGATCCCTCGCCCGATCCGGCGAAAAGCTGGCAGGAGCGCGCGCGGATGTTCGCGTTGCCGCGCTCCAGCTGGGCGGATTACGACAAGGCCCTAATTTCGAGGGGCGGCGGCGTGTTCCCGCGCGATGCCAAGACCATCAGGCTGTCGAAGGAAGCGCGCGCCGCGCTCGGCATCGATGCGTCAGAGCTTGAACCGGAAGCGCTCATTACTGCCATCCTGAGGGCGCCGGTCGACCTCATATGGTTCGGCGGCATTGGCACCTACGTAAAGGCGGAGAGCGAGAACAACGTCCAGGTCGGCGATCCGTCGAACGACACGCTCCGCATCAATGGTGCCGACTTGCGCGCGAAGGTGGTCGGCGAGGGGGCCAACCTCGGCTTCACCCAGGCGGGCCGCATCGAGTTCGCGCTGGCCGGGGGGCGCATCAACACCGATTTCATCGACAATTCGGCAGGCGTCGACTGCTCGGACAACGAGGTCAACATCAAGATCGCACTCGCGGCGGCGAAGCGCGAGGGCAAGCTGACCGAGCCCAAGCGAGTGAAGCTGCTCGCCGAGATGACCGACGCGGTTGCCTATCACGTGCTGGAGGATAACCGCCTGCAGGCACTCGCCCTGTCGATCGCGGCGCAGGGTGGTGCGGCGGCCGTCCCGCCCCAGCTGCGCCTGATCGAAGCGCTGGAAGAGCGCAGTGCGCTCGATCGCCAGACCGAGGGTCTCGCATCCAACGAGGTGCTGTCGCGGCGCGCTTCCGATGGGACGGGCCTGACGCGGCCTGAGCTCGCCGTGCTGCTGTCCTCGGTTAAGCTTGCCCTGCAGGACGCCATCGAGCGCAGCGCGCTGCCCGACGATCCGGGCCTGGTCGACATCCTGGTCGAGTATTTCCCGCTGCCGATGCGCAAGGCCTATCGCGCGCAGATCGAAGGCCATCGTTTGCGCCGCGAGATCATCGCGACCGCGCTCGCGAACCGGTTCGTCAACCGGATGGGCATCGTCCATCCCTTCGAATTGGCGGAAGAGGAAGGCGTCGGCTTCGCCGCCGTCTGCGCGGCCTTCGTCGCCGCCGACCGCCTGTTCGGCGCGAGCGAGCTGTGGGCTCAGCTCGAAACCGCCGAGATGCCCGAAGAGGCGCGGCTCTACCTGTTCCGGCACACTGCCGGCGCACTGCGCAGCCACATGGCCGACCTCATCCGCGTCGGGGCCGGTACGCTTCGCCCGAGCGAGCTGATCGAGGCGCACCGCAAGCGCGTCGCCATCCTCTCGACTGGCATCGACGATCTGCTCACCGAAACCTCGAAGACCCAGTCGGACAAGCTCCGTGCGGCCTTCGTCGCAATCGGCGCGCCGAGTGGGCTCGCAGCGCGTGTCACCCACCTCTACGACCTCGACGGTACGGTCGGGCTGGCGGCGCTGTCTCAGAACGTCGACATCGATGCGCGGTCGCTGACCGCCGCCTTCACGCAGCTTGGCGAGCGGATCGGGATCGACTGGGCGCAGGGCATTTCCGCGATGATGAACCCTTCCGACGTGTGGGAGCGCCTGCTGGTGACGGGGCTCACGCGGGACTTCCAGCAGATGCGGCTCGAATTCCTGCGCCGTCTCGCGCGCCGGAAGGGCGCGAAGGACAACCCGGTCGCTGCCGTCGCGAGCTGGGCGGAGGATCACGCCGACGCGGTCAGGCAGTTCCGGGCGATGATCTCGCGCGCGCAGGCGCAGGGGGACGTTACCCCCGCCATGCTGGCGCAGGTCGCAAGCATGGCGCGCAACCTGCTGGCGCGCTAGGACGGCGTCATGGACAGCGCGGATATCGTGATAGTCGGGTCGGGTCACGGCGGTGCCCAGGCCGCCATCGCCCTGCGTCAGGCGGGGCACGATGCCCCGATCCTGATGCTCAGCCGCGACCGCACTCCGCCCTATGAGCGGCCGCCGCTGTCGAAGGAATATCTTGCGGGCGAGAAGCCGCTGGAGCGCATCCTGATCCGGCCCGAGGCGTTCTGGGCCGAGCGCGCCATCGCCATCCGGCTCGGCACCAATGTGACCGAGGTCGACTGGCTGGCGCACGAGCTCGTGACCGGCGACGGCGCGCGCATCGGCTATCGCAAGCTGATATGGGCCGGCGGCGGCGATGCCCGGCGGCTGTCCTGCCCGGGTTCCGATTGCGAGGGGCTACATACCGTCCGCCACCGCCGCGACGTCGATGCGCTGCGAGCCGAGCTCGATGCCGGCGCGAGGCGCGCAGTGGTGGTCGGCGGCGGCTACATCGGCCTGGAGGCGGCAGCCGTGCTGCGCAAGTTCGGCTGCGAGGTGACGCTGCTGGAGATGCAGCCGCGCCTGCTCTCGCGCGTGGCTGGCGAGACGCTGAGTGCGTTTTTCCTCGAAGAGCATCGGCGCCAAGGCGTTGACATGCGCCTCGATACCGGCGTCGAGCGGATCGAGCACGACGGGCGCCGCGTGACGGGCGTGACGACCAGCAATGGCGAAACGATCCTGGCGGACATCGTCATCGTCGGGATTGGCATCGTTGCAGGGGTCGGGCCGCTGATCGCGGCGGGCGCGGCGGGCACCAACGGGGTCGATGTCGACGAGTTCTGCCGCACATCGCTCGACGATGTCTATGCCGTCGGAGACTGCGCGGCGCACGCCAACGCCTTTGCGGGTGGCGCGGTGATCCGGCTCGAATCGGTGCAGAATGCCCACGACATGGCTGCCTGCGTGGCGCGGGGCATCATGGGCGATCCACAGCCTTACCACGCCACGCCGTGGTTTTGGTCGAACCAGTACGAGCTGCGGTTGCAGACGGTCGGACTTTCGCTCGATCACGACGCGGAAATTATCCGCGGCTCGCCTGAGGAGCGCAGCTTCTCGGTGGTCTATCTGCGCGAGGGCAAGGTCATCGCGCTCGACTGCGTGAACCGCACCCGCGACTATGCGCAGGGCCGCAAGCTGGTGGAAGCGCAGGCGGTGATCGATCCGGACCTGCTCGCGGAGAGCGAAACGAATCTCAAGGACATGCTCTGAGGCGGGCAGCCGCCCAGGCGGCGGCATCCGCGACCACCGGATCGGGATCGCCACGGAGCCGCCCGACCTGCGGCAGAAGCGCTGCCGATCCGCTGTTTCCGGCCGCGTAGAGGCAGTTGCGGACGAAGCGGTTGCGCCCGATCCGCTTGATCGGGCTGCCTGAAAACATCATCCTGAACGCTGTGTCGTCGAGATCGAGCAGGCTGGCGAGATCGGGCGCGACCAGCTCCTCGCGAGGCAGGAATTTCGCATGGGCCTGCGCCGTGCTCGCGAACTTGTTCCACGGGCAGACCGCCAGGCAATCGTCGCAGCCGTAGATGCGGTTGCCGAGCGCGGCGCGGAACACCTCCGGAACAGGTCCGGAATGCTCGATCGTAAGGTAGGAAATGCAGCGCCGCGCATCGAGCTTGTAGGGCGCGGAAAAGGCGTCGGTCGGGCAGGCGAGCTGGCACGCTTGGCACGATCCGCAGCGGTCGTGGTGCGGTGGGTCGGGTTCGAATTCCAGGGTCGAATAAATCGAGCCGAGGAACAGCCAGCTTCCGTGCGTGGTCGAAACGAGGTTGGTGTGCTTGCCCTGCCACCCCAGCCCCGCCGCCTCGCCCAGCGGTTTTTCCATGACCGGCGCGGTATCGACGAAGACCTTGAGCTCGCTCTCGGGCGCGCGGGCGATCAGCCAGCGGGCGAGCGCCTTCAGCGCCCTCTTCACGACGTCGTGGTAGTCGCGGCCCTGCGCATAGACCGAAATGCGCGCCTTTTCGCTTACGCCGTGCAGCGCCAGCGGATCGGTCAGAGGTGCGTAGCTCATGCCCAGCGCAATGACGCTGCGCGCCTCGGGCCAGAGGCCTTGCGGGGTCGCACGGTGGGCCCGCCTCGTTTCCATCCAGCCCATCGATCCGTGGGCGCCCTCGCCCAGCCATTGCTCAAGCCTCCTCGCCTGAAGCTCATGCCCGGCGGCCCGCGCAAAGCCCGCGCTGGCGAAGCCGAGACGCAGCGCCTCCTCGCGCAGATCGCGCTGGAGACCGGCCATCGCCTCTGCATTAACCACGCTTGCTGTCGCCCTTCTTCATCGCCACACCCCTAAGCCGCGCCGATGCTTACCGAGGCCATGCTCACGATGCGAGAGCCAAACCCAGCCCCCCGCGCCGCCCGCCCGCTTGCCATCGAGGCGCGCGGGCTGGTCAAGCGGTTCGACGATACGCTGGCGGTGGACGGCGTCGACCTCGCCGTGCCCGAGGGCGCGATCTACGGAATCCTCGGCCCCAATGGTGCGGGCAAGACCACGACGCTGAGGATGCTGCTCGGCATCATCGACCCGGACGCGGGTGTGCGCCGCGTGTTCGGACACGACCGCCCGCACGAGATTGCCCGCATGATCGGATACTTGCCGGAGGAACGCGGGCTTTACCCCAGCATGAAATGCGACGAGGCCATCGCTTTCCTCGGCGCGCTGCGCGGCCTGCCGCTTGCCGAAGGCCGGGCAAGCGGGCGCGATCTGCTCGAACGGCACGGCATGGGCCACGCCATTGACCGCCAGATCCGCCAGCTTTCCAAGGGCATGGCGCAGACCGTGCAGCTGCTCGGCACGCTCGTGCACAAGCCGCGACTGGTCGTGTTCGACGAGCCCTTCAGCGGCCTCGACGCGATCAACCAGGGCAAGCTCGAGCTGCTGATTCGCAACCTTGCCGCAGAAGGGACGACGGTGATCTTCTCCACCCATGTCATCCACCATGCCGAACGCCTGTGCGACGATGTGGCGATCATTGCCGGCGGGCACGTGCCCTATGCCGGGTCGGTGGACGTCGCGCGCGACCGCATCCCCGCCCAGGTGCGCCTGGAAACCGCTCGCGCCGAGGGGCGCTGGCGCGAGGCGATGCCCGCTGACGCGCGCCATGATGCCAAGGAGGGGGGCAACCACTTCTGGTATTTCCCGCTGCCCGACACGGGCACCGAGGCGCTGCTGCGCGCGCTGATCGAGGGCGAGGCGGGCGTGCTCTCGCTCTCCATCGAGCGCGCCGGGCTCCACGACGCCTTCGTCGCCATCGCCGGCGAGGCGGCGGCGCGCGCGCTCGAGGAAAGCGAGCGGGAGGCAGTGCGATGACTGTCGGAGACTCGAAAATCCATGAAGACCGTTCGTGTCGCGCAGCGAGCCGCAGGCTCGCGCCTGTCGGGACACGCTGGCGCAGCGCCAGGGTATCCCGACTGCGGACGTCGTCCTCCGCGCGATACGAACGGAACGTGTGATGAATGACCAGCCCCTTCCGTCCTCGCGGCTCACCACGCTTCAGGCGGCCTGGGTGGTCGCGCGCCGCGATTTCGTCGCGATCCTGTTCAGCCGCGCCTTCATCTTCTTCCTGCTCGGGCCGCTGTTCCCGGTGGCCGTCGGCAGCCTTGCCGGCAGCATCGGCGGGAAGGTGCAGCAGACCGTCCAGACAAACGTCGTCGCGCTGGCGATGGCGCCGGGCGACAATGCAAAAATGGTCGCCGCGGCCGGTGCGATCGGGCCGAAGCTCGCCAGCTCGATCCCCAATTTCGAGCCTGTACCCGAAGGCGATGCGCGCACGATCCTCGCCGCGAAGGGCAAGGGCTACGCAGCCGTCGTGTCGGGCACACCCGCATCGCCCACTCTCACCGGCCCGCAACCCGAGATCGACCGCTGGAGCGGCGCGGTCGGCCTCGTCGCCGCGCAGGCGGCGGGCAGCCCGGCCATCGCCTTCGCGCCGGTCGCGACCGAGCAGGTGCGGCAGACCGCCGCCGCCACCAACACGGACCGCATCCGCACGGCGCAGGCGGGCCAGCTTCTCCTGTTCCTGCTGACCATGCTGCTCGCAGGCATGGTGCTGTCCAACCTCGTAGAGGAAAAAGCGAACAAGATCATCGAGGTGCTCGCCGCGGCGATCCCGATGGACGCGGTGTTCCTGGGCAAGCTGTTCGCCATGCTGGCGGTCAGCTTCGTCGGGATTGCCGTCTGGGGCGCGGCTGCCGGTACGTTCCTGCTGGCGAGCGGCTCCGGAATGGCCTCGCTCCCAAGCCCGGCAGTGGGCTGGCCGCTCTTCATTGCGCTCGGCATCGCTTATTTCGCGACGGCCTATCTCCTGCTCGGCGCGCTGTTCCTGTCCATCGGCGCTCTCGCGAGCACGGTGCGCGAGGTCCAGACGCTGTCGATGCCGGTCACCATGCTGCAGCTGCTGGTGTTCTTCTTTGCCAGCTTTGCGCTGACCGCGCCCGGTTCGCTGCTGGAGCAGGCCGCGACCGCGTTCCCGCTGTCGAGCCCCTTCGCCATGCTGGCGCGCGCCGCGACGGGCGAGGCGGTCTGGCCGCATCTCGCGGCGCTCGCCTGGCAAGGCCTGTGCGTTATCGTCTTCGTCCGCGTCGGCGCGACACTGTTCAAGCGCCGGGTAATGAAGTCCGGCAAGGCGGGAGGCCGGTCGCGCCAGAAGGGTTTTGGATCGCAACGCACCGTTGACATCACTGTCAGTTAGTGCAGCATCTCTCAGGACGAGGCGGCCCGCCTTCAAGGAGTCGCCGGTCGGGAGAGAAACATGGCCACCCAAGCCGCCGAGAAGCCCCAGTTCCGTACCGAGCCGCGCGCCTATGACGCGCTGATGAAGCACCTGGCGGAACACCCGGAGATCAAGTGGGACCACCCGGAACCCTACGACGTCAGCCGCTCGGACATCTATGTCGAGGACCGCTGGCAGCCGATCTTCGCCGAGATGCGCGTCAAAGGGCCCCTCCATTACGTGAGCCAGAGCCCCTTCGGCGCCTACTGGAACGTGGTCAGCCACAAGGCGGTCGCCCATGTCGAAGCGCTGCCGGAGCTGTTCTCGTCGAGCTGGGAATACGGCGGCATCACCATCATCCCGCGCCCGACCGACGAGCAACTCGCCGAACAGGGGCGGGAGCGGTTCGAGCTGCCGATGTTCATTGCGATGGACCGGCCCAAGCACACCGGCCAGCGCCGCACCGTCGCGCCCAAGTTCACTCCCAGCGCCATGACCGCAATGGAGGACGAGATTCGCCAGCGCACCGGCGAGCTGCTCGATAGCTTGCCGCGCGGCGAGGTGTTCGACTGGGTCGGCAAGGTCTCGATCGAGCTGACCACCGGAATGCTCGCGATCCTGTTCGGCTTCCCGTGGAAGGATCGCGGCCTCCTGACCTTCTGGTCCGACTGGGCTGGCGATACAGAGCTTGCGCTTGTCCCCGGCCTCGATGAGGAGCGGCGCGGCATCCTCCACGAGATGGCGGCCTATTTCCAGATGCTGTGGATGGAGCGCGCCAACAGCCCGGGCGGCGACGATCTGATCTCCATGATGCTGCAATCGGAAGCCATGAACCAGATGGACCCGATGGAGTTCATGGGCAATCTGGTGCTGCTGATCGTCGGCGGCAACGACACCACGCGCAACACCATGAGCGGCATCATCCATGCGCTCGACAAGTTCCCTGATCAGCGCAAGATCTTCGAGGAAGACCCGGGCGTCATCCCCAACGCGGTGCAGGAATGCATCCGCTACCAGACGCCGCTGGCGCATATGCGCCGCACCGCCACCGAAGACTGCGAGCTGTTCGGCGAGCAGATCAGGAAGGGTGACCGGCTGGTGCTGTGGTATCTGTCCGCCAACCGCGACGAGGAGGTGTTCGAGAACGCCGACAAGCTCGAGGTACGGCGCGAAAACGCGCGGCGCCACCTCTCTTTCGGATATGGCATCCACCGCTGCGTGGGCGCGCGGCTTGCCGAAATGCAGCTGCGCGTGCTGCTGGAAGAAATGCACGCCCGGCGAATGCGCGTGCACGTGGCGGGCGATGTCGAGCGGGTGCGCGCCAATTTCGTGCACGGCTTTCGCAAGCTCGAGGTCGAGATCACGAGCTTCTAAGACAACCGAATGGCCGTTCCGGACGTATTCAGGCCATGACCACCAGGAACGGCACCATGTCTTGCGCAACCCTGCCCCGCCGTGCCGTGCTGGCTCGCCTCGGCCTCGGCACCGCCTTTCTCGCGCTCGGCGGGTGCGGATCGGAACCGGTCAGCGCGAAGGACTATCCCAAGGGACGCAGCGAGGCCGAATGGCGCAAGCGGCTGACGCCGCAGCAGTTCGCCGTGCTGCGCGAGGAGGCGACCGAGCGCCCCTTCACCAGCCCGCTGCTGAAGGAACACCGCAAGGGTGTTTTCCTGTGCCAGGGCTGCGACAACCGGCTCTACGCGTCGAACACCAAGTATGACAGTGGCACGGGTTGGCCCAGCTTCTGGCAGGCGCTCCCTGGTGCGGTGGGCACCAAGACCGACCGCAAGCTGATCTATGCCCGGACCGAGGTCCATTGCGCGGACTGCGGCGGACATCTGGGCCATATCTTCGACGATGGCCCGAAACCCACCGGCAAACGCCACTGCATCAATGGTGTCGCACTGAAATTCCGGCTGGCCTGAAGTCGCTCAGTCGAGCCGCCGCCAGAGCCTGAGGCCGGCCTCCGCGGGCATCGGGACAGGCTCGAGCCAGGCCGGGACCTTGCCCTGCTTCAGCTGGGCCCCGAAGCCGCGCGGTGCGCGCTTCTCGTAGAGATCGAGCTCCTGCACCCGCGGGCAGATCGCGAGATAACGCAGGCCCTTCGCCTGCATGATTGCGCGCGCCTGCTCCGGCGTGCCCGAGAACGCGTCGATCGTCAGCCGCATGGCCTTGGCCCCGCGGTGGTGGCCGGTGGCGAGCACCGAGCGATTCGAGTTGATCAGCAGGTCCGGCCCCATGTCGAGCGGGGCGAGGATCCCGCCCGCCGGCAGCGCGGCCAGCGTGCCCTGCGCCGCGCGCGCGTTGCAGGCGATGGTCAGCGCGGGCTCGTCCTTCCGGATGCCGGCTTCATCGTCGAACAGGTTCTCGACCGCCATGACCGGCACGACCGGGAGCAGCGTCACGAAGACCACCGAAGCCGCGACGACCAGCTCGCCGACACGGAGCAGCGGGTTCGGCGGACGTTTCAGGGCCGAGAGCCAGCGCATCAGCTGCCATCCGAGCGGCACGACCGCGAGCGCGCCCGAAACCGAGGCCGCACGCGCCACCAGCAGGCTGATCGTCAGCGCGCCGGCCAGCAGCGCGGCATAGCTCACCCACCAGCGGCGCCCCCGCCCCTCGCTCGCCCATGCCAGGCGCAGCGCGGCGACAAGGCCGATCAGCGGCGGGATCGCGTATTGCGCCGCCAAATGCCATTCGGCGGCGAAGATCGGCTTTCCTTCCTGAACATTGTCGTACCAGAAGCTGCGGACCACCGGGTCGAGCATGTCGAACGAGCCGCTGGTGCATTGCGGCGCAATGCCCACGACCGTCGCGAGCGCGCCGGCTCCCGCCATGCCGAGCGCGACGATCAGCGCGATCCGCGAGTGTGGCCTCGCAAGCTGCGCTGCGGTCAGCGCGATGCCGCCCCATGCGAAAACCGCGAGATGCACCGGGGCGATGGCGTCGCAATGCTCGGCAAGGTCGGCAAAGCCGCGCGTCGCGAGGAAGAACAGGATCGATCCGCCCGCCAGCGCCTGCACGGTGGCGACAAGGCGTGGTCGCTCGGCCTGGTCCCACAGCGCCGCGAGCGCCATGACGGCCACGAACCAGGCGGAGAGCGGCAAGCCCTCGAACGATATCGCCATCCATGCCGCGAGCGCGAGACCGCTGATGGCCCCGCCGCGACGCTGCGAGGCGTCCAGCGTTCCGGCGACCGCCAGCAGCGCCAGCGCGATCTGCCAGCCGTGATGGTCGATCCGCGCCGGGAGGACCTGGACGATCACCGGCGCGGCGAAGGCGACGGCCAGAACCGACAGCGGCGCCGCGCCCTTCGGAAGGCAGCGCACCGCGATCCAGGCGACGAGCGCCATGATGGCGAGCAGGGTCAGCCCCGGCACGACCAGCAGCGCCGCCTGCTCGGAAAGCGCCTCGCCAAGCAGAGGGCGCAGCAGCAGCATGACGGCGGCGATGGGAATATCGACCAGTCGCGACCAGTGCATCAGCACGCCGCCGCCCGCCGCGTCGATGCGGTACTGGTGGAGATCGAACCAGCCTTGCCCCGCCAGCAGATCGCGCACCTGCTGGAGGCGGAGCTGGTCGTCGGGATCATGAAATTCGTGACGCGAGAGCCCGCCGATGTTCATCGCGATCAGCAGACCGTAGACCACCGCCCAGATCGGCAGCACGAAACGCCAGATGCGCGCAGTCGGCGCGGCGGCGGTCATTGTGCCCGCCATGCCGGCCGCGCCGGCGGGAAACGCGGGCGCGGTCATACCGCCGCGAAGACGACCCGGGCGCGCAGCAGCCAGGTCGCGGAGAAGCTGACGCCGATCGCGGCGATCTTGGCAAGGCGCGGGTCGAGGCCGAGCGCGGAGCCCAGCCCGACGATGCCGGCGGTCAGCGCGAGGCCGACGAGCGCGGAGGCGACGAACAGTGCCTTCTGGCGCGTGCGCGCAGGGCCACGCTCGGCAACGCCGTCAACGAAGACGGCCCGGCTGGAGATCAGCCAGTGCACGACGATCCCGAGCGCGTAGGACAGGGCCGAGGCAGACGCGGCGTGCAGCCCCGCCTCCAGCAGCACGAGGAAGCTCCCCATGTCGAAGCCGAGCGCCACCATGCTCGCGCCGAGATAGCGCGAGGCCCTGGCATTTTGCGCGAGGCGCAGAAGCTCGTTCATCACGACAGCTCCCGGCCAGGCTCAGGCCGCCTTGCGATCGGTCGAAGCGATCCGCTCGGGCACCTCACGGACCGAGGCGAGCGCGGCGGCCTGGTCCTCGGTCACGGCGCGGGTCTCGCGGGCAGGAATTTGCTTCTCCGCGCCCTCGTCTCCGGCCTCGTGATATTCCGCGTCCTCGTTGACGCACCAGGTGTCGTAGACCCGCTCGCCGGCGAGGATGTTCTCGACCGTGAGCATGGCGGTCATCATGGCGTGGTCCTGGTTGTTGTAGCGGTGCATGCCGTTGCGGCCGACGAGGTGCAGCGTCGGGTGCTTGTCCTCGAGCTCGCGGCGCATCGCCTCGACATTAGCGGCATAATCCTCGTCGTAGACGGGATAGGCCTTTTCCTGACGCACCACCGCGCCGCCCTTGACCTTGGCCGGGTCGAGCAGGCCGAGGGTTTTCATCTCCCCGGTGGCCAGCTTGACGAGATCCTCGTCCGCCATCGACCAGAGCCCGTCGCCCTCGAAGCAGAAATACTCGAGGCCGACGCAGGCCGTGCTCTCGTCGGGCACCATTTCCGGGCTCCACGAGCGGAAGTTCTGCACGCGCCCGACCTTCACCTTGCTGTCGTGGATGTAGATCCAGTTGTCGGGAAACAGGTCCTCGCCCTCGACCATCAGCGCGACGGTCAGGAAGTCGCGGTACCTGAGATTGTTCGCCTGCAGGGTCGTGGCCGGCAGCGGGTGCAGTCGCGCCGAAAGCTCGCGCATCGGGGCGCTGCTGATCGCGTTGTCCGCCTTGATGACCACGTCGCCCTCCGGGCCGGTAGCGGAAAGACGCCAGCCGCTCGCACCGTCGGCGGCGAGCTGCTTCAGGGCATGGCCCATCAGCACCTGGCCCTTGCCGGTCGCAACGATCTTGTCGCGCGCGGCATCCCACATCATGCCGGGGCCGAGGCGGGGATAGCGGAAGGTCTCGAGCAGGGTCTTGGTCGCCATGCCATCGTTCGGGCGCTTGTTGAGGCCGAGCGAGCGCTTCAGGCCATCGACCACCGCGCCCCAGAGCGACAGGCCCTTGATGCGCTGGGCGGCCCAGTCGGCGCTCATCTCGTTGCAGGGCATGCCCCACACCTTCTCGGTGTAGGTCTTGAAGAAGATGGAATAGAGCTTCTTGCCGAACTGGTTGCTGGTCCAGTCCTCGAAGCTCTTCACGTCGCGGATCGGGAAGACCTTCGACATGCCGTAGCTTATCATGCAGGCGGTCGAGCGCAGGATCCCCAGGTTCGACAGCGCCTCGAACGCGCGCAGCGGATAGCTGTAGAACTTGCCCTCGTAATAGATGCGGCTCATCCGCGGACGCTGGATGAAATCGTCGGGCAGGATCTCGTTCCAGAGGTCCACGACCTGCTGACTCTTCGAAAAGAAGCGGTGCCCGCCGATGTCGAAGCGGTAGCCCTCGTGCTCGACGGTGCGGCTGATGCCGCCGACGTAGGTTTCATCCTTTTCGATGATCGCGACGGTCTTGCCCTGCCTGGTCAGCAGATAGCCTGCGGTAAGCCCAGCAGGCCCCGCGCCGATGATCGCGACGTCGACCTGAACTTCCTTCGCCTTGCCAGCCATTTTCGAAACGCCCCCACTAGGTGTTGGGGCCGGAATGAAGGAAAGTGGTTAGCGATGCGTTAAAGCCCGGCAATAAATCGCCTCAGCCCGCGCGGCCGGCCATCAGCGCCGGATTCTGGAGCTTCGCCGTGTGGACCGCGAAATCGCGCAGCGAGAAGGTATCGTCGAACACGAGCCCGCCATGGCTGCCGAGGCGCCAGCGCACCTTGGCGCGGATTGCGGGCAGGTGCGGGCTTTCGATGACCAGCGGCTGCGCAATGGCGAGCGGCAGGGCGGTTTCGACGCGGCAGCCCTGCTGCGACATGTTCTCGGTGACCGCGGCGATCGGCCCTGCGAGCGTCCGCAGGACGATCGGGATCGCAAGATTGAGGCGCAGAGGGCGGCGCGGATAGAGCCAGGTTTCCCGCACCAGACGCTCAACCGCCACGCCGTCACCGGTGAAGCGGAAGCTCGCCTCGTGCCCCTCGCCGCGCACCCGTTCGATTTCGAAACTCTCGCCATTCTGCAGTTCGAGGGCCATCGCCGGATCGCTTGGCATGGAGTGGAAGCAACGCAGGCCGACACCCTTTGCGGACACGTCGCGCACAACGCAGACGAACTCGCCCTTGCCGCAGACGAGCTTCGCGGCACGGATCAGCGAGGTGAACCGCGGCGAGGTGCGGCGATCGCTACCCGGCCCGGCGCCGGTCGTTTCTGTCACGTCAACGGCTGCGAAACCCATCTTCTGCCCCTTGCAAGCGAGACTGCCCCCGCCCGACCCCTCTTGCCGCGCCGAATCTGCAATCTGACTGATGTCGGGCTAAGGGTTATGACCTATTGATGGCGATGGTGAACGGTTGTGCGGTCGGCTGCGAGCATAATTCCGACAAAGGCAGGAAAGTGTTTCAAAGCGAACCATTGCCTTGCTTAACGATGCAGGATGCGGAGCGGGCCGGCCTGAACGGCGGCGGCATTTTCTCGCTTGCAATCTCGCTATCGCTCGGGAGGTTCGACGCAAAACCGTCCCCCGGACGGTTTTGACCAGTCGAAACTGGTGCGGGCGGCGGGACTCGAACCCGCACGATCAAGGATCAGGGGATTTTAAGTCCCCGGCGTCTACCATTCCGCCACACCCGCGCCGCGTCGGCACGGCGGAGAGCTAAGCCTGGGCAGAGCCGCGCGCAATGGCGCGGCCGCTCAATCCTCGTTGAGAACGCGCCGCATTTCCTTCCCTGGGCGGAAATAGGGCACACGCTTGGCCTCCACGGCCACGGTCTCGCCGGTGCGCGGATTGCGACCCTGGCGGGCACCGCGATCGCGCGTGGAGAAGGCGCCGAACCCGCGCAGCTCCACCCGGCCACCCTCGGCCAGGCGCTGCCCGATTTCCTCGAAAAAGATGTCGACCACCTGCTCGACATCCTCGGCGCGCAGCTCGGGGTTGTCCTTCGCCAGTGCAGCCAGAAGTTCGGATCGTATCATCGCCATTCTCCGGGCCTTCCACCGAGGCCAAGTGTTCATTCAGGCGCGACCCTCCCGGCAGGACGCGATCCCACGCCCGTCCGTTTGTCAGCAATGCCAGAGCTTTGCGCGCTCCGCAAGGAGGGAGCCGGGTGCGAAGCGCACTTCCGCACCGCCGTCACGCGCGTTCGATGAGATCCTCGATCGCGAGCCCGAGCCGGTCGATTCGGTCGCGAATGGCCGGCCACTCCTCCGCCAGGAACTGTGCGCGCTCCCGCTCCCGCAACTTCGTCGAGGCACCGGGCACCACATACATACCCACGCCACGCTGCACGGCGACAAGTCCGTCCGACTGGAACTGCTGGTAGGCCTTGGCCACGGTCAGCGGATTGGCGCCTTCCTGCGCGGCGAGGCTGCGGACCGAGGGCAGCATGGCCCCTTCGGCATAGCGCCCCTCGATGATCGCCGCGGCGATCAGATCGCGCAGCTTCAGATAGACGGGCCTGGCGGCATTGCTCATGACTGCTCCGCTTTCTGGTGCATCAGTGCCATAATACAGCGGAGCGCGTCAAGTTCCCTGCAATCCGGTTGCAAAGGAAACCGGGGGCTTCACAGATGCGTGGCAGTCGCTAGGGTGCGCAGGCAAACGGCTCCACGGAGAGCCGATCGAGTTCTTTGGGGAGTTTCAGAATGAAAGACATGGCCTTGTGGAACGAGGGTGACTGGATCGCGGTGATCGCGGTCTTCGTCCTGGCCGTGTTCCTGGCGGTCGGGGCCAAGGTCGCGATTCAGCGCGAGCCGGAATTCGCGGGCCATCCCAAGGGCCTGTACATGCTCTTCTTCGCCGAAATGTGGGAGCGGTTCTCCTACTACGGCATGCGCGCGCTGCTGATTTTCTACCTGACCCAGCACTGGCTGTTCGCGGACGCCAAGTCGAACCTGATCTACGGCGCCTATACCAGCCTCGTCTACATCACCCCTGTGCTCGGCGGCTATCTCGCCGACCGTTACCTGGGTCAGCGCAAGGCGGTGCTGTTCGGCGGGCTGCTGCTCGCGGTCGGCCACAGCCTGATGGCGGTGGAGGGCGTCGGCGGGCAGAGCGATCCCACGATCAACGTGTTCTGGGCCGCGCTCGCCTTCATCATCGTCGGCTCGGGCTTCCTGAAGGCGAACATTTCGGTGATGGTGGGCCAGCTCTACAAGCTGACCGACGTGCGCCGCGATGGCGCCTACACAATCTTCTACATGGGCATCAACGTCGGCGCGGCAATCGGCACGATCCTCGTCGGCTATCTCGGTCAGACGATCGGCTGGGGCTTCGGCTTCGGCCTTGCGGGCATCGGGATGCTCGCCGGCCTGATCGTCTTCGTGCTGGGCAAGAAGGCGCTGATGGGTGGGGGCGAAGCACCGGTGGCGCTGAGCAAGGGCCGCGAGATGACGCTTTACGCCATCGGCTTCGCCGCCGTCGCCGTAATCTGGGCGCTGGTGCAGTACCAGGATGTCATCCAGACCCTGCTTGCGATCTCGGGCGTCGCGCTGCTGGGATATGTCCTTTACGAAAGCTTCAAGCTGCCCAAGGAACCACGCGAGCGGATGTTCGCGATCCTGTTCCTGATCAGCCTCAACCCGCTGTTCTGGGGGCTGTTCGAGCAGGCTGGCGGATCGATGAATCTGTTCACCGACCGCTTCGTTGCCAAGGGCGACGTCCCGGCCTCGATCTTCCAGTCGATCAACCCGATCTACATTATCCTGCTGGCTCCGCTGTTCGCGGCGTTGTGGCAATGGCTGGGCAGGCGCGGCAAGGAGCCGAGCGCGCCGGCCAAGTTCGGCCTGGCGCTGGCGCAGATGGGGCTCGGCAATCTCGTGCTCGTCTGGGGCGCCGAGGCCTATGGCGTCGAGGCGATGACGCCGGTGATCTTCGTGTTCCTGTACTACCTTCTCGCCACCACCGGCGAGCTCTGCCTCAGCCCCGTCGGCCTGTCGGCGATGAACCGGCTCGCGCCGAAATTCCTCGCCAGCCTGATCATGGGCGCATGGTTCTACATGACCGCGGTCGGAAATTTCGTGGCCGGCAAGATCGGCGAAGCAACCGGCGGACAC
The DNA here is from genome assembly GCA_021794525.1 of Pseudomonadota bacterium. Classification (GTDB taxonomy): domain Bacteria; phylum Pseudomonadota; class Alphaproteobacteria; order Sphingomonadales; family Sphingomonadaceae; genus Qipengyuania. Next base: position 45,204 of record JAJYQP010000072.1, read on the forward strand.
GATGGCGAGATGAGCAAGCAGGCGCTGCTCGACATCTACCAGCTGTTCGGCTGGATCGCCATCGGCGCGGCGGTCGCCGTGCTGCTGGTCAGCCCGATCGTGAAGCGCTGGATGCACCTCGACACCCTCGAGGATCGCGAGCCCGACGAGGCGCTTGCCGGTCAGCGCGAGATTGCCGAGCCGCAGGCGGCGGGCGTCCATCCCGCCGCCAACTGATACCGGCAGAAGGGGCAAAC
>JAJYQP010000055.1 GCA_021794525.1 Pseudomonadota bacterium
TCGAGATAGATCATGTAAGGCTCGCCCATGCGTCGGCAAATCGGTCGAGGTCTTCAGACGTCGTGGTCCAGCCCAGGCTGACGCGGATTGTGCGCGCCGCGACATCGTCGGGCACGCCGAAAGCGTCGAGCACGCGGCTCTTTCTGAGCGTTCCCGAGGAGCACGCGCTCCCCGCCGACACCGCGAAACCCGCGACGTCGAGCCGGATCAGCTGCGCCTGCGCGCTCAGGTGCGGGTGGGCAACGGCGAAGATATGCGACGATTGCGTGCCGGGTGCGAGCACCTCGCCATGGCAGGAAAGCGCATTCCTGAAGTCGAACCGCTGATGGGCGGAGGTCGGCCAGGTCTCGATGCCGCCCGCTTCCAGAGCCGCTGCCATGCCAAGAACGCCGGGCAGGTTCTCCGTGCCCGCCCGGTATCCTCGTTCGTGGCCGCCGACCGGCTCGAGCAGGACAAAATCCTTTACGAGCAATGCCCCGATCCCGACCGGCCCACCGAACTTGTGTGCGGCGATGGCGATCATGTCGGCGTCCGGCAGTTGTTCTTTCCCGGCGCTTTGAGAACAATCACGCAGTAGCAGCGCACTGTCGCGGCGAGCGGCGTTGAGTTCAGGCGAGTTCACCGCAGGAGTAAGGACCGTGCCGGTCTCGGAGTTGACGGACTGGATCGCGACCAGATTGCGTCCCGAACCTACAAGGGCAGCCTCCAGATTTGAGGCGTCAATGCAACCACCGGCGAAACCGAACGTCATTGCATCCGGCGCTGCCCGGAACACGGCGTCGTGCTCCACCGCCGAGACGATCCGCCGGTTCACCTTCGCGCGCCCTAAGCCGATCGCCAGCGCCTCGCTCGCGCCGCTGGTGAAGATCAGCTCGCCATTCCACCCCAGCGCCGCTTTGATCCGGTCCCTAGCATCCTCGAGCAGGGCGCGCGCCTTGCGGCCCTCGGTGTGGGGGCTCGAGGGATTGGCCCACAACCGGAATCCCTCCTCCATCGCCGCCTTCGCCTGGGGGCGGAGCGGGGTGGTGGCGGCGTGGTCGAGGTAGATGCGGTTCGCGATGGTGGTTGATACTCGAAAAGATTGCGATCTGGGGCCTCACCCCTATATAGCGCGCCACCCCGCGTGAAGGCCTGTCGCCTCGCGCGCCCGCGAAATTCAGACAGGTTCCCCGATGCCCTCAGTCATCTTCCCCGGCCCCGAAGGCCGTCTCGAAGGCCGTTTCTCTCCCGCCCGCCGTCCGCGCGCGCCCGTCGCGATGATCCTGCACCCGCACCCCCACGGCGGCGGCACCATGAACGAGCGGATTACCCAGGCGCTCTACAAGACCTTCGCCGACCGCGGCTTTGCGACGCTGCGCTTCAACTTCCGCGGCGTGGGCAAGAGTCAGGGCAGCTTCGACAACGGGGTGGGCGAACTGTCCGACGCGGCGAGCGCGCTCGACTGGGTGCAGTCGATCCACCCCGAGGCGCAGACCACCTGGGTCGCGGGCGTCAGCTTCGGCGCACTGATCGGGATGCAGCTGCTGATGCGTCGGCCGGAGATCCGCGGCTTCATCTCGATCTCGGCCCCGGCCAACATGTACGACTTCAGCTTCCTCGCCCCCTGCCCCGCAAGCGGCATCTTCATTCAGGGCGCGCAGGACACGGTGGTTCAGCCGAATTCGGTCCAGAAGCTGGTCGACAAGCTGCGAACCCAGAAGCACATCACCATCCACCACGAGGAAATCCCTCGGGCCAACCATTTCTTCGAGAACGAGATGGACGATCTGATGGGTTCGGTGGACAATTACCTCAACTTCCGGCTCGACCCGGCCTGCACCATTCGCTGACCCGGTTCCGGCAGGTTTCGGCCTGCCGGAACGATCCTATTGCCAACGTTGATATGTTGTAACATTATCTCATTCCGACTCGCATCCATGCGAGCGGAAGGAGAGGTTGCAAATGTCCTATGTCGACAGCAGGCAGGGTCCAAGTTTCGGGAGTATGGCCGCGGTCGTCGCCATTCACGGCGCGGCGGGGGTCGCACTGATATTCGGATTGACCGTTAGCGGTGTGATTCCGGCCGAAGACCTCCCCATTCCCACATTCGAAGTGAAGAAGAAGCCGCCGCCGCCCGAGCCTCCCCGGCCCCAGCCCGAGCCCGCGGTGGATCGCAAGGTCGTGACGCCCATGCCCCCGATCCCGATTCCGATGCCACAGCCGACGCTCGACTCCACCAGGGAACTGCTCCCGCCGCCGCCGCAACCGATGCCCAATCCGGGAATGGGCGAGAGCCTCCTCAAGCCCACCCCGACACCGGTTCCCAGCTTTGACCTGGTCGCCGCGCGGCCGCGGAACGACCCGCAAAAGTGGGTCACGACCGACGATTATCGCAGCAACTGGATCCGGCAGGAGATGACCGGGCGCGCCCGCTTCCGGCTCGAGATCGCCGCCGACGGGCGCATCACCAAGTGCGCGATTACGTCCTCCAGCGGCCACGCCGCGCTCGACGATGCGACCTGCGCGCTGGTGTCGAAGCGGGCGCGGTTCCAGCCGGCGCGGGGCAGCGACGGCGGGGCGGTCCCCGGAACCTACGCCAGCACCATCGACTGGCGCCTGCCGGAATGATGTTCAGGGGCGCTGGGCGGTGTCGCGCGGGGCCGGCAGGCTCCAGATCGCGACATTGGCCAGCGCCACCAGCCCCGCCGCGATCATCGTCAGCCCCTTGCGCCGCTCGCCGCGCCTGATCCACAGCACCGCGCCGCCCGCGAGCAGGGCGAGGGCAGCGAGCATGGTAATGGAAAGCGCAACGTCGGCCATCGACCGCCCCCTAGCGCAGGCGCGCGCCTCCCGCCAAGTCCGTCCGGAACCGCTTCGTCTTCCGTGCGCTGTGTCCAGCAAGGGCGACGGACGGTTCGCAGGCTCGAGCAAGGAGACAGGCGATGAGCATATTCGGCAAGATCAAGGACGCCATTTTCGGGCACAAGGCGCAGGCGCAGGACATTCCGAACCCGCAGCCGACCGGCAATGCCTATGGCGACGCGCCGATCGTCGCGCCGACCGCTCCGGCCCAGACCACCGTCGTGAATGTCGAAAACAGCCTCGATTCCATGCCCGGTGCGGATCGGCTCAACTGGCGCACCTCGATCGTCGATCTGATGAAGCTGATCAACGTCGATTCCGATTACGAAAGCCGCAAGGCGCTCGCCAGCGAAATGGGCCGGACCGACTATTCGGGCAGCGCGGAAGACAACATCTGGTTGCACCAGCGGGTCATGCAGGAACTCGCCAATAACGGTGGCCAGGTTCCCGACAGCCTGCGGTGACCCGACGGAATTGACTTTCGCGGCAGTGGATGCACACAGCCGCCGTAATGATTACGAACACCTTTGATCTGACGCGCCGCCAGGCTCTCGCGAGCCTTGGCGGTGCTTCCTTTGTGGCGCTCGGCGGCTGCGCGACTATCCCGCCGGCCGCCGCGGTCAATGTTGGCGCCCTTCTCGATTCGGTGGCCTACAATCTGCTGGCGCACGAGCCGGAGCGGGCGACCAGCCTTGGCGTCGACACCGGCACCTATGCCACCCTGCGGTACAGACTGGAGGACCAGTCGCAGGCCGGTCAGGACGCCTATGCCGCGACGCTGCGCAGCGACCTCGCGCGCGTCCGTGCCGTCGATCGGGCCGGGCTCGATCCGGCGACCATCACCAGCCTCGAAGTTGTCGAGAGCGCCTATGCCACCGCGCTAGACGGTTTTGCCCTGCCCTATGGCGACATAGCGGTCGGAAGCTGGCGCAACGCTCCCTATGCGGTGATCCAGAACGTCGGCAGCTTCCTCGACCTGCCGCGCTTTCTCGATGCCGAGCATCCCTTGCGCGATCGCGCCGACGCGGACGCCTATCTGGCGCGACTGGCGGCCTTCCCGGCCTCGCTCGACGGCGAGCTGGAGCGCGTTCGCGCCGCCCGCGCTTTCGGCGTAATCCCCCCGGCGTTCCTGGCCGACAAGGCCATCGTCGCGATGGAAAAAACCATTGCCGATGCGCGGGACGGCGGATCGCTGGTCGCGCCGCTCGAACGCGATGCCGCGACGGTGGGGGCGGACTGGGCCGAGCAGGCTCGGCGCATCGCCTCCGGCCCGGTGGTCGCCGCGCTCGAACGCCAGCTTGAAGAGCTCAAGCTGCAACGCGCGGCGGGCAAAAGCGCGGCGGGGATGTGGGCACAGCCGCGCGGCGAGGAATGGTACGACTGGGCGCTGAGAGCCAGCACCACCACGCGCATGAGCGCCGCCGAGGTCCACGAACAGGGCCTCAGCGAACTCGCCGAGCTGCACGGGCGCATGGACCCGATCCTGCGCGAGATCGGCTATACCACCGGCAGCGTCGGCGCGCGGATGCAGGCGCTGAGCGAAGACCCGCGCTACAGGTTCCTGCCCGGCGATCCGGGCCGCAAGCAGATCATGGACCTGATCGCCGACCGGCTGGCCTGGGTGAAGGCGCAGATGCCGCGCGCCTTCAACACGCTTGTCGATCCCAACATGGAGGTGCGCCGCCTGCCACCCGCCGAGGAGCCGACCGCGCCCGGCGCCTATGGCGGGGCGGGCAGCCGCGACGGGAAGATCCCGGGCCGGTTCTGGATCAACCTCCACACCACAGACCTCCATCGCCGCTACGACCTGCCCGACCTCACCTTCCACGAGGCAATTCCGGGGCACGTCTGGCAAGGCGAATATGCCAACAAGCTGCCGCTGATCCGCTCGATCCTCGCGTTCAACGCCTTTTCCGAAGGCTGGGCGCTCTATGGCCAGCAGCTCGCCGCCGAGCTCGGCGCCTACGATGATTTCAAGGTTGGCGAGCTGGGCTATCTGCAGAGCCTCGCCTTCCGCGCCTGCCGGCTGGTGGTCGATACCGGCATCCACACCAAGCGGTGGACGCGCCAGCAGGGCCGCGCCTTCTTCGTCGAGCGCAACGGCTCGAAACCCGAGGAGGTCGCGAGCGAGGTCGATCGCTACTGCAGCTGGCCCGGCCAGGCCTGCGGCTACAAGATCGGCCATACCGAGATCGTGCGCCAGCGCGCGCGGGCGCAGGCGGCGCTGGGCGGAGCCTACGATCTCAAGGGTTTCGACGATGCGGTGATCACCGGCGGCAATGTCCCGCTCGACGTGCTCGGCCACGTCGTGGATCGCTACGTCGCGGGCGCGCGGGGGTAGCTCAGCCCGCGTCCCACGCGCGCACCCAGTCCACCTCCATCGCCGCCGTGCCCGCCTTGACCGCGTCCACGCCCGACTGCGGCAGGCCGTAATAGGGTGCGGTCACGCCGTTGACCTTTTGCGGATAGACCCCGCCGACCGCAAAATTGAGGATGATGTATTGCGGCCGGTCGAAGCGCCAGGCGCCGTAGCGTTCCACGTCGGCGCGGGTGACGCGATAATATTCGCGGTCGTCCACGCTGAAGATCACCGCATCGGGGGTGCGCTCGACCGAATAGACGTGCCAGTCTGTGACGTCGGTGCCGGGCGGAAAGTCGAAGCGTTTCACCAGCGGCGTGTCGCCCGAGTAGCCGGGACCGTGCATCGCGGCGGACACCCAGCCCTTCTCGCCGACATATTCCATGATGTCGGTTTCGCCGCCGTCGGGCCAGTCGCCGTAACCGAGCATCCAGAACGCCGGCCACATACCGGCCACCGGGGGCATGCGGATCCGCGCCGAAACCTTGCCGTAGGTCAGCGAGACCTTGCCCGAGGTATTGATACGGCCCGACACGAAATCGGTTGTCCGCCCGGTGGTGGTGACGAAGCCGGGGCGATACTGCGGGCGCAGCACCAGCGCCCCGCCGTCGGCACCCGCTGGCGATGCGAATGCGATCGTGTCAGGCGAATCGATATAGGCCTGCTGCTCGTTGTTCACCCAGAACGCCGAGCCCTCGACGTTCCACCGGCTCCGGTCGAGCGCCCCTGCATCGAATTCCTCGGCGAAGACCGGTGTGGGCTTGGGCGAGGGCGACGGGGCAGGCGTCGGGGCTGGAGCCGGCGGCACCGCGGCGGCAGGCTGACCGGCGCTCCCTCCCCCGCCGCATCCGGCGAGTACTGCCATCGCGATCGCCACCACAGCAGGCCTGAGCATCATGATCATCCCCCACACGGGCCGCTTCGTGCGACTCCCCTGTGAACGTTCCCTTATATCATCGGCACGAGGATTACCACGGCGATCTCGCTCGATTGGGGAAGCGGGCCTGGCGCGCCGCCTTCAGCGGCGCATCATTCCCGTGACGACCTGGCCGAGAATGCCGCCAAGCGCACCGCCCAGCACGCCGCCACCGCCAGCGTTGCCGGCAGGCTGCTGGGACGAGGCGTGTTGCTTCATCATGTAGCCGACGACCGCCATCGCCAGGATCGGGAGCATCTTCTTGAGCAGGTCGGAGCTCAACCCGGTCGACCCGGCGACCTCCTCCGCTACCCCGCGGCTCACCTCCTTGCTGCCGAAGATCTGGCCGAGGATGTCATTGCCGGGCTGCGCGGGCGTGGGTTGCTGGCCCAGCACCTGGTCGAGCAGCACGCCGCCCAGGCCTCCAAGACCGCCGCCCGGCGCGCCCCCGCCGCCCGCCGCACCGGCCAGCCCGCCAAGGACATCGGCGAGCCCGCCCGAACTGTTGCGCGTGCCCTCCGCGCCGAACTGGTTGCGGCCGAGGCCCGCCACGATCGCGGGCAGCAGCGCGTTGGTCGCCTTCTGGGCCGTCGCGCTGTCGATCCCGAGCTCGCGCGCCATCGAATCGATGACGCCGGATTGCTGGAGGGCTTGGGCGAGGCTCATGTCATGTCTCCCGAGGCGGAACGGATTCGTCCCCCAGCCTGAACGTCAAGCCCCGCTCCGGTTTCCCGGGCGGGGGCTCTCCTCTCCAACTGCAAAAGGGTGGCGGGCGTCAGGCGGCTTTGGGCGCGCAATCGCGCACGCCCTGGTCGACGTGATCCGCGAACCGCTCGAAATTGTCCACGAACAGTTCGACCAGCTTCTTCGCGGTCGCGTCGTATTCATCCTTGTCCGCCCACATGGCGCGCGGGTCGAGTAGAGCCTGGTCGATTCCCGCCTCGTCGAGCGCGGGGACGCTGACGGGCACATCGAAGCCGAAATGCGGGTCCTTGCGGAACTCGACCCCGTCCATCTTGCCGTCGAGCGCGGCGTTGAGCAGCGCGCGGGTCGCCTTGATCGGCATGCGCTTGATGCCCGGATCGGTCGCCTTGCCGCCGCTCCAGCCGGTGTTGAGCAGCCAGCACTGGACCTGCCCCTTGGCGATCCGCTCCTTGAGGAGATTGCCATAGATGCTCGGGTGGCGCGGCATGAAGGGCGCGCCGAAGCAGGTGCTGAAGGTCGCCTGCGGCTCGGTCACGCCGATCTCGGTGCCCGCGACCTTGGCGGTGTAGCCGGAAAGGAAGTGGTACATCGCCTGGTCGGGCGTCAGCCGCGCAATCGGGGGCAGCACGCCGAAAGCATCGGCGGTCAACATAATGACGTTCGCGGGCACCGGGCCCATGTTCGCTTCCGAGGTGTTGGGGATCGAGCTCAGCGGATAGGCGGCGCGGGTGTTCTCGGCGAGCGTCGCATCGTCGAGGTCGATTTCGCCGGCATCGTTCATCACGACGTTTTCGAGCACCGTTCCGGCCATCTTCGTCGTCGCGTAGATCTCGGGTTCGGCCTCGGCCGAAAGGCGGATCACCTTGGCGTAGCAGCCGCCTTCGAAGTTGAAGACGGCGGTATCCGACCAGCCGTGCTCGTCGTCGCCGATCAGCTTGCGGCTGGCATCGGCGGAAAGCGTTGTCTTGCCGGTGCCCGACAGGCCGAAGAACACCGCGGTCTTGCCGTCGGGGCCGATGTTGGCCGAACAGTGCATCGGCATCACGCCCTGCGGCGGCAGCAGGTAATTGAGGATGCCGAAGACGCTCTTCTTCATTTCGCCTGCGTATTTGGTGCCGCCGATCAGCACGAGCTTCTCGGAGAAATTGACCGCGATCACCGTCTCGCTGCGGGTGCCATGCTTCGCCGGGTCGGCGCGGAAGCTGGGCAGGTCGATGATGGTGTATTCGGGGACGAAACCTTCGAGCTCCGCCGCCGTCGGGCGCACGAGCAGCGTGCGGATGAACTGGTTGTGCCAGGCGAGTTCGTTGATCACGCGGACCCGCGCGCGGTACTCGGGCTGCGAACCACCGAACAGGTCGGCCACGTAGAGCTCGCCCTTCTCCGCCAGCGCGGCCATGAAGTCGGCCTTGAGCGCGGCAAAATGCGCGGGCGTCATGCTGGCGTTGTTGTCCCACCAAACGGTGCTCTCGGTCTCGGCGTCGCGGACGATGAACTTGTCCCTGGCGCTGCGACCGGTGTGCTTGCCCGTTTCGACCACCAGCGGCCCGTCCTTGGCCAGTCGCCCTTCCCCGTTCGCGAGCGCGCGGCGGGTCAGCTCGTCCGCGGGAAGGTTGGCGTGAATCGTTGCATTTGTAACGATCCCCTGATCGGCCAGCGAATGCGAAAGCGAGGCAGTCACGCGAAATCTCCTGCGCGAGAAAAGGCAATTGTCGGTGTGCGAGCCAAGCGCATTCGTATGCGCTCGAAACCGCCGGGCCCATAGGCCACGTGTCCCCTGCCGTCAATTTGCCAGCGACCGACGTGTCTGCACAGGACAATCGCGTCGCGCTCCCATTGCGTTGAATTGCAGCGGTCTTGGGCCTAATCCCGCAGCATGACGGCCGACCCAGCATCTCCGCAGACCGACAGGGATGCCGGCCTGCGCCCGGTGATCGCGCTGGTGGACGATGATCGCAACATTCTCACCACGGTCTCGATCTCGCTCCAGGCAGAAGGATTCTCGACCCGCCTCTATTCCGATGGAGAGGCTGCGCTCGCGGCGCTGATCGAGAACCCGCCCGACCTTGCCGTCTTCGACATAAAGATGCCGCGCATGGACGGGCTGGAGCTGCTGCGACGCCTGCGCGAACACAGCGCGCTGCCGGTCATCTTCCTCACCAGCAAGGACGACGAGGCGGACGAGGAACTGGGCCTTGAAACCGGTGCCGACGACTACATCGCCAAGCCCTTCAGCCTGCGCCTGTTGATCGCCCGCATCCGCGCGATCCTGCGCCGGGGCGATGCGCAGCTGTCCGACGCCGGAGCGCAGAACGGCTCGGCATCGACCGGCGAATCGATCGCGCGCGGCCGGCTGACGATGGACGCCGCCCGCCATCACGTGACCTGGGACGGCAAGCCCGTCAGCCTGACGGTAACCGAATTCCTGCTGCTCGAAGCGCTCGCCAGCCGGCCCGGCGTCATCAAGAGCCGGAACCAGCTGATGGACGCGGCCTATCCCGACGATGTCTTCGTCGATGACCGCACGGTGGACAGCCACATCAAGCGGATGCGGCGCAAGTTCCGCGTCGTGGACCGCGAGTTTTCCGCCATAAGTACGCTTTATGGGGCCGGCTACAGCTTCACCGATGGCTGACGAGGCGACCCGGCCCGAGAAGGAAAGCGTCCTGCGGCGCCATCCGCGGCGGGGGACGGCATCATGGTCGCGGCGGCTGTCGCTCACCAGCCGCATCCTGATGGTCAACGTGCTGCCGCTGGTCCTGCTGGGCGGCGGCGTCATTTATCTCGACGTCTATCGCAAGCAGCTTCTCGACGAGCGCTTCAAGCTGGCACTGGTCGAGGCCCAGATCATCGCCGAGGCGCTGGCAGGGGCGAGCAATGCCCGGCAGGCGGCGCTGCTGGTCCAGCTCGGCAAGGAGCAGAAGCTGCGCCTGCGGCTCTACAACAATGCCGGCAAGCTGGAGGCGGACAGCTTCGCGCTCGCCCCGCCCAGTTTCGCCTTGGCGGACCTGGCGACCGAAACCGATTCGCAGGCCTTCGCGCGTCGGCTCGACGAATGGTCGGACTGGCTGGTCGGCACCCCGCCGCTTCCGCTCTACCGCGAGCCGACGAGCGACGACGTCGCCGCCTGGCCCGAACTGCAGCGTGCCAAGGAGGAAAGCCTGACGCAGATCGTGCTGCGCCATGCCCCGGATCGGACCCATGTCATCAATGCCGCCGCCCCCGTCGGCCTGCGCGGCGAGACGCTGCTGCTGACCCGCAACCCGGTCGATATCGTGGAGGCGGTACGGACCGCGCGCAGCCTCGTGTTCCTCGCAGTGCTGGCGGCGCTGGCGGTCTCCACCTTCCTGTCGCTGTTTCTCGCACGCACGATCGTCAATCCGCTGCGCACGCTGGTCGATGCCGCAGTTCGGGTGCGGCAGGGGCGCGACCGCCAGGTTGAGGTGCCGCGCCTGCCGCAGCGCCGCGACGAGATCGGGCTGCTGGCGCGCGCGATTTCCGACATGACTGCGGCGTTGCGCCACCGGATCGACGCGGTCGAGAGCTTCGCCGCCGATGTCGCGCACGAGATCAAGAACCCGCTCGCCAGCCTGCGCAATGCGACCGAGACGCTGGGCCGGGTCGACGATCCCGAACTGCGCGCGCAATTGCTCGACATCGCGCGCCACGACGTGCGCCGGATCGATCGGCTTGTAACCGACATCTCCGACGCCAGCCGCATCGATGCCGAACTGAGCCGCGCGACGTTCGAGCGGATCGACCTCCTCGCCCTCACCCGCGCCATCGTCGGAAGCCGCGAGGACCGCGACCAGAACGCCGGCCACCCCATTAACATCGAAAGCCCGCTCGACAGGGTGCCGGTGATGGGCGAACCCTCGCGGCTGGAGCGGGTGATCGTGAACCTGCTCGACAATGCCGTCTCCTTCTCGCCACCCAAGGCCGAGGTGCGGGTCGATATCGCCTCGCAGAACGGCTGGGTGACCCTGGGCGTGGAGGATGCCGGCCCCGGCATTCCCGCCGACCACCGCGAGCAGGTGTTCCAGCGCTTCCATTCGCTGCGGCCCGACAGCGAGGACTTCGGAAACCACTCCGGGCTCGGCCTCGCCATCGCGCGCTCGATAGCGGAGGCGCATGACGGCACGCTCGCCGCGCACCAACGCACGAACGGGGCACAGGGCGCGCGGCTCGAACTGCGGCTCCCCGCTGCCGAAACCAGGCGATGAGCGGCACGCTGCTCGCCAATGCGACCTGTGTCGCAATGGAAGGGCGCGGGCTACTGATCGAGGGGCCGCCGGGAAGCGGGAAGTCGAGCCTCGCTCTCGCGCTAATCGACCGGGGCGCGGTGCTGCTGGGCGACGACGGCATGGTGCTGGAGACGCGCGAAGGCCGCCTTTGGGCGGCGCCGCCGCCCCATATCGCCGGCAAACTGGAGATTCGCGGAGTCGGGATCGTTACCCTTCCGACCTCCTCCGCCCCGCTGTGCCTGGCGCTGGATCTCGCGGCCAAAGCCGCGCGCTTGCCTGAGTCCGCCACCCGGACAATCGCAGGCATCAGCCTCCCCTCGCTCGCCTTCGCCGTCACCGCGCCCGACCCAGCCCTGCGCGCCGAATGGGCGATGCGGCTCCACGGCCTCCCGCTGCCGGCGCCCGACCGATGATCCGCTCCGCCTCGGTCCCGGCTTTCCCAAACCTCCGGCACCTGACACAGCGGCGGGCAGGATGAAGAGCGAATCGACCCTTTCCAGTCCGCGCGTGCTGATCGTCACCGGCATGTCCGGCGCAGGCAAGTCGACCGTGCTCGGCGCGCTGGAGGACCTCGGCTGGGAGACCATCGAAAACGCCCCTGTGCGCCTGC
>JAJYQP010000047.1 GCA_021794525.1 Pseudomonadota bacterium
AACGGGCGGCGCGTCGCCGAAGGCCCACATCCGCTCGAGGTTGTAGAAGCTGCGAACTTCCGGACGGAAGATGTGGATCACCACGTCTCCGGCGTCGATCAGCACCCAGTCGGCAGCAGGCAGCCCTTCGAGCCGAGCGGGACCGAAGCCCTGCTTCTTGACCTCTTCGGCGAGCTTCTGCGCCATCGCCGCCACCTGCCGGGTCGAGCGGCCGGAGGCAATCACCATGTGATCCGCGATCGAGCTCTTGCCCGCGAGGTCGATGGCGACGACGTCCTGCGCCTGGTCGTCGTCGAGCTGGGCAAGCACGAGCGCGAGCAGCGCGGCGCTGTCCTTCGCGGGAGCCGTGCCGGTCAACGGCGGGATCGCAGACGAGCCGGTAGTAGCCGGCGGGATATGCGCCTGAGGCATAAGCGGGGTCGATACTCCTGAGAAAAAGCGAAGGAAGCTGACGGCGCAGTGCGGATCATGGCGCGGTCGGTTCCTCCCGCGCCCCGATCGGGCGATGCGTGACCTGGTCGCGCAGATGGTTTGTCGGAAAGCGGTCCGCCCATTCGGGATCGGCGCGGCGGATAGCCGTGGCCGATCGGGAATCGGGATCGAAACGCAAGATCACCAGCGCCGGTGCGCTCCATTCGCCCCTGTGCTTGAGACTGGCTGCCGACACCCGGTGGCGTCCGAGCCAGGCCATCGCGGGGCTCGCGAGGGCGGCACTATCATATCCGGGCCGGGCGACAACCGCAATCGGCATCAGCCGCGCCAGCCCGCGCCAGTCGCGCCAGCGGTGCAACTGGGCGAGATTGTCGGCGCCCATCAGCCAGACTAACTCCACCGTCGGATAGCGGCGGCGCAGCTTGCGCAGCGTGTCGACCGTGTATCGCGTGCCAAGCTCGCGCTCTATCGCGGTCACCCGGATTGGCGCCCGGCGCGCCATGGCGACGGCGGAGGCGACGCGCTTTGCGAGCGGAGCCATGTCGCTCGCCCCCTTGAGCGGATTGCCCGGCGAGACAATCCACCAAACCTCATCGAGCCCGAGAGCGTCGATCGCGAACAGCGAGATACGCCGGTGTCCGCTGTGCGCGGGATTGAAGCTGCCGCCGAGAAGACCGATCCGCATTGAAACCGTGCTAGTGCCACGGAGCGGCCAAGGCGAGAGCACGACCGAAATCCGTTCGGACGCGCGTTGTCCCGAATCGGTACAAGGCGGGCCGAAAGCATAAGGCTGGGAATCGTTCCCCGATTGCGCAAAATATTTTCGCCTCGCGCAACGACTCGTCGGACGAGTCGCCCGATTCAACCGGATTCCCAACGTTGCGATTCGATTTCCCACCGCATCTGTGCCTTAGCCCCGCGCCGGGGAAGACATAACAAGGACAGGGTCGTTGCTCAGACAGGGAACCGTTGGCGGTTTGGGTCGCCGCCTGCGGAGCTGGTTTCCGGAACGCGAGTTCTTCATGCGCTCGGACGGCCAGGTTCGCTTCATCAAGATTTCCTCGCGCGTGCAGATGACTGCCGCCGGTGCCGTCGTTGCGGTGCTGCTCGCGTGGGGCGGCAGCATGGGCGCGATGGCGTGGACGAGGTACAGCGAAGCCGCCAGCCGCGCATCGCTGATCCACCGCGAAGCCCGCGTCGCGACCTCCGAAGAGCGCCTTCAGGCCTATCGCGGCGACATCCGCCAGGTCCGTGACGACCTGAAGCGTCGCCAGGACTTTCTCGAGGACATGGTCTCCTCGCTCCCGCAAGACGTGAAGAGCCCCGGCAAGGTCAGCGATTCGACCGGCGAGGCGGCGCAGACCGTCACCAAGGTCGGCTTCGCGCTGCCCGAGGCGAAGGGTCTCGCCGAGATCGAGGCCCGCCAGCTCGCCCTGGCGGAACGGCTGACACGCTTTGCCGATACGCGAGCGTCACAGGCCGAAGCGGCCCTGCGCAAGCTCGGCCTCGACCCGGCGTCGGTGATCGCAAGCGGTCGCGGGGCGATGGGCGGTCCGCTCCAGATTTACGATACCGCGCCGGGCGGCGGGATGGACCCGCGCTTCGAGCGGCTCGGCCTCAGCCTCGCGCGGATGAACGCGCTGATGCAGGGCCTCGAGGCGGTGCCGCAGGTGCTCCCCGCCAGCCTCGCCGCCATGTCCTCGGGCTTCGGCTATCGCCACGATCCGTTCACCGGCGCGGGCGCAATGCACGCGGGTCTCGATTTCAGGGGGCCCATCGGCGCCCCGATTCACGCCGCTGCGCGCGGCACGGTCAGCTTCGTCGGGCAGAAGTCCGGTTACGGCAATGTTGTCGAGGTCAGCCATGGCAACGGTTTGGTGACGCGCTATGCGCATATGTCGCGCTTCAACGCCAAGGTCGGCCAGAAGGTTGCCGCCGGCGCCGTGATCGGCGCGATCGGCAGCACCGGCCGTTCGACCGGCCCGCATCTTCACTTCGAGGTCCGGCAGAACGACCGGGCCCTCAACCCCCGCCTATTCCTGGAGCGCGCGCCCGATGTTCTCGAAGAAATCCGCCGACCAGCCTTACTCGCCCGGCGCTGAAAGGGACCGTACCATGGCTTCGCGTAACGGCTCTTCGACCTTTTCGGTCCTCGGCTCCGACCTCACGATCACCGGCGACATCGCCGCCAGCGCCGACCTGCACATCGACGGGACGGTGGAGGGCGACATCGCCTGCGCCTCGCTGGTGCAGGGCGAGACCAGCACCATCAAGGGCGGCGTCACCGCCGAAACCGCGCGTCTTTCGGGCCGGGTCACCGGCTCCATCACCGCGCGCGAGCTGGTGATCCTGAAGACCGCGCGCATCGAGGGCGACGTGCATTACGATGCGCTCACCATCGAGCAGGGCGCGCAGGTCGAAGGCCGCTTCGCCCGCCGCGAGGAAAAGCAGGCCGCCCGCCCGCAGAGCCCGCCGGAGCTCAGCGTCGCCAGCTAAACTCGGCGAGTCGCGTCAGCCGAAGACTTCGGTCCGCAACGCCTTGCGGTCGAGCTTGCCGATCATCGTCTTCGGCAGGGTCTCGCGCACGACCACGGCATCGACCCGCTCGTGCTTGCCGACACGCGCGTTGAGCCACGCCTTGAGCGCTTCCCCGTCTTCGCTCGCGCCTGACTGGACCGTCGCATAGGCGCGCGGAACCTCGCCGTGGTAAGCGTCGGGCACCCCGATCACGAGCACTTCCTTGACCACCGGGTTCTGGAGAAGCACGTCCTCGACCTGGCTCGGGAAGACCTTGAACCCGCCGACCGCGATCATGTCCTTGAGCCGGTCGACGATGGTGACATAGCCATCCCCGTCGATCACCGCGACATCGCCGGTCCGCAGCCATGCCTCGCCATTGATCTCTGTGAAGGCGGCGGCAGCTGCCTCGGGGCGGTTCCAGTACCCGTGCATGACCTGCGGGCCGCGAACGGCCAGCTCGCCCGGTTCGCCGTCGGGCGCGAGGCGCTGGGGGTCTTCCTTGTCGAGCAGCATCACCTGCGTCGCCGGGATCGGCTGACCGATGGTGCCGGGCTTGCGCGGCCCGGTGTAGGGATTGGCCGAGACCACGCCCGAACTCTCGGTCAGGCCATAGCCCTCGACGAGGCGCGCCCCCGTCGCGGCCTCGAACTTCTCGGCCAGCGGTGCCGGCAGCGGCGCCCCGCCGGAAATGCATATCCGGACCGACGACCAGTTGGTCTTGGCGAAATTGCGGTGATCCATCAGTGCCTGGTACATGGTCGGCACGCCGGGAAATCCCGTCGGCTTCATGCGGTTGATCGCGGCCAACACCTGGCCCGCGTCGAACCGCGGAAGCAGCGTCATGCACCCGCCGCGCACCACGGTGCGGTTGAGGACGCAGGTGTTGGCGAAGACATGAAACAGCGGCAGCGCGCCGACGATCACGTCGCGGTCGGAGCGGTCGTAGGGGTCGAGGAGATCGACCTGCTGGGCATTGGACGAGAGATTGCCGTGCGTCAGCATGGCACCCTTGGGCACCCCGGTAGTGCCCCCGGTATATTGCAGCAGGGCAAGATCGGCCGGAGTCAAATCGGGCAGGTCCGGGGCCTTACCCTCGAGCCAGCGCGCCCAGCTCCATTCCGCCAGCCAGTCTTTCCACGGTTCGATATCGGGTCGCGCTGGCAGCTTGGCGATCTGCTTGCGCTTCAGCAGCCGCAGGGCGAGGGATTTCAGGCGTGGGAGTTCATCGGTTAGCCGGACCACCACGAGATGCTCCAGCGGCGAGGCGTCGAGCACCTTGCAGGCGGTCGGAAGCAGGGCGGGCGCATCGAGCGTGACCAGCAACCGCGCGCCCGAATCCACGACCTGCGCGCTCAGCTCCTCGACCGTATAGAGCGGCGAGAAATTGACGACCACAGCGCCCGCCATCATCGCCCCGTAATAAGCGGCGACGTAGGACGGAACGTTGGGCAGGAACAGCCCGACCCGGTCGCCGTTGGCGATGCCGCGCGCGGTGAGCCCGGAGGCAAAGCGACAGGCGGCGGTGTAGAGCTCGCGGTAGCTGTAGATCCGACCCATGAACTCGACCAGCGGGGCGGCGGGCGCCTTGTGGGCCTGGCCAGCGAAAAGGTCGTGCAGCAGCATCGGCCGGATCGCGCTGTTCCACGGGTTCGGATGGCCATAATGCTCGCCGGGAGGCAACGGAAAGCGCTTGCTTACAGTCATGTAAGTATCATGCATGGTCGCTCGCTCCACTGCAAGCTTTGCGGCGCTGGCAAATCACCGCTCGACATGCTTAGGGACGCGCCATGACCATACTTCTAACAGGCGGAGCCGGTTTCATTGGCGCGGCGGTGGCCGAACGGCTGCTCGAGCGCGGCGAACAGGTCGTGATCATCGACAATTTCAATGACTACTATCCCGTCTCGCTAAAGCGCGACCGCATCGCGCGGCTCGAACGCTTTCGCGAAGGACTGGTGGTGCACGAGATCGACTTCGCCAACGCTAGGAAGGTCGGAACCGTCCTGGCTGCGACCGAGTTAGACCGGATTGTGCATCTCGGTGCGCAGGCGGGGGTGCGCTACTCGCTCGACAATCCGCTGGCCTATGCCGCGTCGAACCTGACCGGCCATCTCGTGCTGCTCGAACTGGCGCGCCACCGGAAGGTGCGCCACATGGTCTATGCGAGCTCCAGCTCGGTCTATGGCAACAACGCCAAGGTGCCGTTCGCGGTCGACGATCCGGTTGATCACCCGATCTCGCTCTACGCCGCCACCAAGCGCGCCGACGAGCTGATGAGCGACAGCTACGCCCATCTCTATCGCACCCCGCTGACGGGGCTGCGGTTCTTCACGGTGTACGGCCCGTGGAGCCGGCCCGACATGATGACCTGGAAATGCACCGATGCGGTGCTGGCCGGGCGGCCGATCCAGGTGTTCAACGACGGCGACATGAGTCGCGACTTCACCTATATCGACGATATCGTGACCGGCGTGGTGGCGGCGCTGGACAACCCGCCGATGGATGATGGCCGGGCCAAGGCTGGTGGCAGCCAGGCACCGCATGCGCTCTACAACATCGGCAACAACCGACCAGAACAGCTGATGCGGCTGATCGGGCTGATCGAGGAGGCCTGCGGCCGCAAGGCGGTGATCGATTTCCAGCCGATGCAGCCGGGTGACGTCGCGCGCACCTATGCCGACATTGACGCGATTGCCGCCGATCTCGGCTATGCGCCGACGACGCCGATCGATGTTGGCATCCCGGCCTTCGTCGACTGGTTCAGGAGCTACACCGGGCGCTGAAGGCCCAGTACGCGGACGGCTCAAGCCTCCTCGGCGTCCTCGCTCGCGCGCTTGGCTTCGAGCCAGGCGGCGGCTTCGGCCTCCTGCGCAGCCTCGGCGGCGGCCTTCTCGTTCGCGTCGCGTTCGGCGCGCAGTTCCTCGATCAGCTTCTCGCGATCGCTGGCGCCGCGCGGATCGGCGAGCGCACCCTCCGTTCCGGCGCTCTTGGACGCCTTGGCGACGATCGCGTCGAGTTCGCGCTGCGAGCACAGGCCCAGCGTCACCGGGTCCTTGGGCTGGATGTTCTGGATATTCCAGTGGGTGCGGTCGCGGATCGCGGCGATGGTGTTGCGGGTGGTGCCGATCAGCTTTCCGATCTGCGCATCCGACACCTCGGGATGGTTGCGAATCAGCCAGGCGATGCCGTCGGGCTTGTCCTGCCGCTTCGAGACAGGGGTGTAGCGCGGCCCCTTGGTCCGGCTGACCGCCACGGGCGCGCGCTGCATCTTGAGCGAATAGTCCGGATCGACCTGGCCCTTCTCGATCTCCGCCTGGGTCAGCTCGCCGGCATGGACCGGATCGCGGCCGGTGTACTTGCTGCTGGCAAGATCGTCCGCCATCGCCTGGACTTCCAGCACATGGATGCCGCAGAAATCGGCGATCTGCTGGAAGGACAGGCCAGTGTGATCGACCAGCCAGGTGGCGGTCGCATGCGGCATGAGCGGGGTGGGCTGGTCGGCCATGGTCGAGTGATCCTGCGGGGCCGGGCAAGCGCTTTCCCGGCGGCTGAAAATATAAGGGCCGCCCCTTGTCGGAGCGGCCGTGCGCTGTCGCATGTAATCCACCGGCCCGGTCCGCACAACCCGTTTGCGTGGGGAGCATTTCTTAACTCCTCGCGCCGTCGTGAATTCAACGGATTTGCAAGGGAGATTGGGGTGGCACCATTCGCGTCAGCCTTCCGCGAATGGGGCAAAAAGCTCGAAAGCGGTTCGGAATCGACGGCGGGCCTGGACCCGGCGCTCGGCGCGGTAGCCGTCGCCACCCAGCGGCCGCAGATGATAAGCGCAAGCGACGAGGCACGCGAAACCTTGCTGCCGATAACGCGGCGGCACTGACGGCGAAATACTCGAGCGAGTTCGGGTCGGCGCCTTCCTCGCGCATTGCCGCCGGACGGCCGATTACGGTACCGACCGGATCGAGCACCATGACCCGACCGATGATGGACACCAGCGGAGTCGCGCCAAAGGGCGTTCAGCCGAGGGGAATCGATCCCAACGCCGGGCTCTGACCCATCGGCGTCAGGCCGTGCAGTCGGCCAGGCCCGCCAGAAACTGGTCGGTCGCGGCCGCCCAGCTATAGCTTGCGCCGAGCGCGGCGCAGTCGGCGCGGGTGCAGAACAGGGCCGCATCGATCGCGCGGGCAAGGTCGAAAGAGAGCGCGCCGACGGCATCGGTGACGATATCGATCGGCCCGGCGACCGGCAGGGCGGCGACCGGCGTGCCGCAGGCGAGCGCCTCGATCATCACCAGCCCGAATGTGTCCGTCCGGCTGGGAAAAACCAGCACGTCGGCCCCGGTGTAGCAGCCTGCAAGCTCCGCCCCCGATCGAGCGCCGAGAAAATGGACCGCCGGATAGCGCGCCTTCAGCGCAGCGAGGGCGGGGCCGTCGCCGACGACGACCTTGGTCCCGACGTAGCGCGTGTCCAGAAACGCCTCGATGTTTTTCTCGACTGCCACGCGTCCGACGTAGAGCAGGATCGGGCGCGGCAGATCGGCGAACTCGGGCGGAGGCAAGGCCCGCGCGGTGAATTGCTCGAGATCGACGCCGCGGCTCCAGCCGTGCACCCGGGTCATTCCATGCGCCGCGAGTTCGGCACGGATGGAGGCGGTCGCGACCATGACCTGCTCGGCCGGCGCATGGAACCAGCGCACATAGCGCCAGAACCACCGCTCCGGCAGGTGGGTGCGCTTGGCGACATAGGCCGGGAACTGGGTATGATATGCAGTCGTGAAGCGCCATCCACGCCTGCGGCAATGGCGCCGCGCGGCAAGGCCCAGCGGGCCTTCGGTGGCGATATGGACGGCGGACGGGCCGAACGCGTCGAGTAGCTGCCCGACCTGCCACCGCGTCGCCAGTGCCAGCCGGATTTCCGGATAGGTCGGACAGGGCAGCGAGGCAAACCTGTCCGGCGAGATTACAAGGACGGTGTGACCGCGCGCCTCGATCTCGCCGATAGTCGCCCGTAGCGTCCGCACGACGCCATTGACCTGCGGCGCCCAGGCGTCGGTGACGATTGCGATCCGGCGTGGCCCTGCCGCTTTTTTCTCCGCGACGATGTCGGACAGCGGCACGTGGACGCTCAAGCGGCCCTCTGCGTGTGGTCCGGTTCATCCTCCGCACGGCGGCACGCCACCTCGTCCGGCCAGTGAAGCAGCTCCATGCGCCCGTCGAAATGCTCGACGAGGGCGGTGCAGCCTTCGACCCAGTCGCCGTCATTGTAGTATTCGATACCGTCGAAGCTGCGGATTTCCGCGGTGTGGATGTGGCCGCACACGACCCCGTCGACCCCGCGCTCCCCGGCGGCGCGGGCGACCACCTCCTCGTATTTGGAGATGAACTCGACGGCGTTCTTGACCTTGTGCTTGGCCGCCTTGCTGAGCGACCAGTAGGGAAGGCCGAGCGCAGTGCGCGCGCGGTTCACCCATCCGTTCAGCCCCATCATCACGTGGTAGAGCGCATCGCCCACGAAGGCGAGCCAGCGGTGCGCCAGCATGATCGCGTCGAACTCGTCACCATGCAGCACCATCAGACGTCGCCCGTCGGCGGTCGTGTGAAAAGCTGCGCGCAGGATCTCCACGCCGCCGAAATTGAGGCCGCAGAACTGGCGCACTATCTCGTCGTGATTGCCGGGAATGTAGACAACACGCGTTCCGCGTTTGGCCCGCTTTAGGATGCGCCAAACGATATCGTTGTGCTCGGGCGGCCAGAACAGCTTCTTCTTGAGCCGCCAGCCGTCGATGATATCGCCGACCAGGTACATCGTCTCGCTGTCGGTGTGGTCGAGGAAATCGATCAACAGCTCGGCGTTGCAGCCCTTGGTGCCGAGGTGCACGTCGCTGATCCAGATGGTGCGATAGCGGCGACGTTGGTGGCCCTCCGGCTCGGGAATGGCTTGGGGTCGAAGGGGAAAATTCGCGACATTGGTCAGCGAAGCGAATTCGGTGCTGGTATTGGCCATAGTCGTCGTCCCGCAGCGGTGCGATGCGACAGCCTGCTAATGCACCAATGTTACAACCGATTCACGACAAGGTTACAATCCGGCGACATCCGGGCCAGGTCCGCCGACGTCCAGAACGATCTTTCCGATGTGTTCGCCGGCCTCCATCCAGGCGTGCGCCGCGGCCGCTTCGGCCAGCGGGAAGGCGCGGTCCATCACGGGGCGAAGGTTGCCCTCCTCGACCATCGGCCAGACGTTGCGATTGATCTCGTCGGCGAGCAGCGCCTTGAATGCGTCGGGCCGGGCGCGCAGCGTCGAGCCGGTGAGCGTGAGCCGCCGCGCCATGACCTTGGTCATGTTGATCTCCGCCCGCATCCCGCCGAGCACGGCGATCGTGACGTGCCGCCCGTCCTCGGCCAGCGCATCGAGGTTGCGCGCCACGTAGTCGCCCGAAACCATGTCCAGCACCACGTCCGCACCCTTGCCGTCGGTGAAGGCGCGGGTGTGCTCGACGAAATCCTGCGCCTTGTAATTGATCGCGAGATCCGCGCCGAGCGCGCGGGCCGCCTCGCATTTCTCCTCGCTGCCGCAGGTCGTCACGACCATCAACCCGAAGGCCTTGCCGAGCATGATCGCCATGGTGCCGATCCCGCTGGTGCCGCCGTGGACAAGCAGCACCTCGCCATCGCGGGCGTGACCGCGTTCGAAGACATTGTGCCACACGGTGAACAGCGTTTCGGGCAGGGCGGCTGCCTCGGCCAGCGAAAGACCCTCGGGCACGTGCAGGCAGTGGCGCGCATCGGCGAGGCAGAATTCGGCATAGCCCCCGCCGCTGACCAGCGCGCAGACCTCCTGGTTGAGCATCTCGGGTTCCACCCCGCGCCCGACCGCGACCACCGTTCCGGCAATCTCGAGCCCGGGAATGGGCGAGGCACCCGGAGGCGGGGGATAGAAACCCTGGCGCTGGATCACGTCCGGGCGATTTATCCCGGCGTGCGCCACTTTGACCAGCACCTGTCCCTCGCCGGGCCGGGGAACGGCGATCGTCTCGGGCCGCAGCACATCTGGGCCACCGGGCGCATCGAAACCAATCGCGGTCATCGTCTCGGGCAGGCTGTCGGGCATAGGTGTGGTCACGTCCCCTGCGAATGGCGGTGGCCGTAGCGAGCGCCGCCATTGACAGCAAGCAAGCGCCACGGAAGAATGACCGGGCATGGAAGATGACGACCGCCCGCGTCCCCGAGGCGATGCTGTCAGCAAGCTGGCGGGCGAGGATCTCGCCCCCTATTCTCAAGACGAGCTGACCGAGCGGATCCATCTCCTCGAACGCGAGATCGCAAGGGTAGAGCATCATCGCCTGACGGCCGCGGCGCATCGCAGCGCGGCCGATGCACTGTTCGGGCGCAAGGACTAGCGCGCCGTGCCGGGGCCCTTCGCAAACCACCCCCCGGTACCCATATCCGCTTCGCATACAGGTCTGGCTAACCTTTTCGCGCCAGACTGGCCTGTCCCCGCCGGGTCCGTGGCGGGAGGATACGAAAGACCAAGCTGACATGCCCAGTTTCGCTTCCAATCTGGAAAAGACCCTCCACCAGGCGCTCGCCGACGCGTCGGAGCGGCGGCACGAATATGCGACACTGGAGCATCTGCTGCTGGCGTTGATCGACGACGAGGACGCGGCCCGCGTCATGACCGCCTGCGGCGTCGATCTCGACGAGCTGGGCGCGGTGGTGCGCCAGTACCTCGAACAGGAATACCAGAGCCTGCAATCGGGCGACGGCAGCGATCCCCAGCCGACCGCCGGATTCCAGCGCGTGGTCCAGCGCGCGATCCTGCACGTCCAGACCAGCGGCAAGGACACGGTGACCGGCGCGAACGTGCTGGTCGCGCTGTTTTCCGAGCGCGACAGCTACGCCGTCTATTTTCTCCAGCAGCAGGACATGAGCCGGCTGGATGCGGTGAGCTTCATCAGCCACGGCATCGGCAAGGGCGGCAAGCAGATTGATGCGAAGACTCCCAAGGGTGCGGGCGAACCCCAGGCCGAAGCAGAGGAGAAATCGGAAGCGAAGGGCGGCAAGAAGGAAACCGCGCTCGACCAGTTCACGGTCAACCTCAACAAGAAGGCGGAAGACGGCAAGGTCGATCCGCTGATCGGCCGCGGGCCGGAGGTCGATCGCACGATCCAGATCCTGTGCCGGCGGTCGAAGAACAATCCGCTGTATGTCGGCGATCCGGGCGTCGGCAAGACCGCCATCGCCGAAGGACTCGCGCGCAAGATCGTCGAGGGCGAAGTGCCCGAAGTGCTGCAGGATGCGGTGATCTACTCGCTCGACATGGGCGCGCTGCTAGCCGGGACCCGCTATCGCGGCGATTTCGAGGAGCGACTGAAGCAGGTCGTCAACGAGCTCGAGAAGATGCCGGAGGCCGTTCTCTTCATCGATGAGATTCATACAGTTATCGGAGCGGGCGCGACCAGCGGCGGGGCTATGGACGCCTCCAACCTGCTGAAGCCCGCGCTGTCCAGCGGGGCGATCCGCTGCATCGGATCGACGACGTACAAGGAGTTCCGCAACCATTTCGAAAAGGATCGAGCGCTGCTGCGCCGGTTCCAGAAAATCGACGTGAACGAGCCTACGGTCGAGGACACGATCAAGATCCTGAAAGGCCTCAAGAGCGCCTTCGAGGGCCATCACAAGGTGACCTACAC
>JAJYQP010000041.1 GCA_021794525.1 Pseudomonadota bacterium
ATTGCATCGCGGTCGATCCGTGGTTCCTCGTCGCCGGATCGCCGCAGCATTCGCGCCTCATCAAGACCGCGCGCGAGGTGAACGACGGCAAGAGCGTCCATGTGGCGGAGCGGCTGAAGGGCATGCTTGATGCCCGTCCCGATGCGAAGCTCGCGCTGCTCGGCCTCGCCTTCAAGCCCAACATCGACGATTTCCGCGAGAGCCCCGCGCTGCATATAGCGGAGGCGCTGGTGGCGGACTACGCCGACCGGCTGATCGTGGTCGAGCCTTTCACCAGGGAGCTGCCCGGCAAGCTCGCCGGGACCGACGCCCGTCTTGCCACTCTCGCGGAAGCGATGGCCGAGGCCGAGCTGGTCGCTGTCCTCGTCGACCATAGCCAGTTCAGGAACGCGCCGCGCTCGCTGACCCGCGGCAAGACCGTTTACGACACGCGGGGCATGTGGGCGTGACCGCACCGGCGAAGACCCCCGGCGTCCCGCGCATCCTCGTCTGCTTCGGCACCCGGCCCGAAGCGATCAAGATGTTCCCGGTGGTCCACGCCTTGCGCGCGCGGGGCGGGATGGACGTGCGCGTGGCGGTGACCGCGCAGCACCGCGAGCTGCTCGACCAGGTGCTCGAGATCGGCGAGATCGTGCCCGACATCGACCTCAATCTGATGACACCCGGACAGACGCTCGACGCGCTCTCGGCGGCGATGCTGACCAAATTCGGCCCGGTGCTCGACGAATGGCAGCCCGACCGCGTAGTCGTCCACGGCGACACGCTGACGACGATGATGGTCACGCTGTCGAGCTATTTCCGGCAGATCCCGGTTGCCCATGTCGAGGCGGGGCTGCGCAGCGGCAATATCTATTCGCCCTGGCCGGAGGAGATAAACCGCCGCGTGACGGGCGTGGTCGCGGACCTCAACTTCGCCCCGACAGAGGGCGCGGCCGAGGCGCTGCGGCGGGAAAACGTGGCCGAGGACACCATCTTCGTCACGGGCAACACCGTGATCGACGCGCTGTTCGCGACCAACGACAAGCTCGCTGCCCGCCCCGACCTCGCCGCCGGGCTCGACGATGTCGCGGCGCGATTTGCGGGCCGACGTATCGTGGCACTGACCGCGCACCGGCGCGAGAACTTCGGCCAGGGTATGGCCAATATCGCCGCTGCCGTCGCCCGGATAGCGAAGCGCGAGGATGTCGCGGTAATCTTTCCTGTCCATCCCAATCCCAACGTCCGCCCGGTCATGGAAGCGGCGCTGGGCAATCTCGGCAATGTCGCGCTGATAGAGCCGCTCGACTATCCCCATTTCGTCCGCCTGATGGGCATGGCCGAGGTGCTCCTCACCGACAGCGGCGGGGTGCAGGAAGAGGCGCCGAGCCGCGGCAAGCCGGTGCTCGTCATGCGCGACACGACCGAGCGGCCCGAGGGGATCGAAGCGGGCACCGCCAGGCTGGTCGCGACCGACGAGGAGCGGATCGTCGCCGAGACCATGCGCTTGCTCGACGACCGCGGCGCCTATGACGCGATGGCGCAGGCGCACAATCCCTATGGCGATGGCAAGGCCTCGGTGCGGATCGCCGATGCGATTGCCCGGCGGCACGGGGTCGCATGACCCGCGCCGCCCCCACCCCTCGATTCTTGCCGCAGGCTCGCAGCTGTGCGACGTCGCGCGCAAGCGGTTTGCCGGTCGCTGGCCGACGTCGGCCGCCTCGTTTTGGAGACTGAGAACGCGATGAACTGGTTCACCAAGATCTTCGGCGGGGAAGCGCCCTACGAATACGGCGGCGACGAAATGATGGCCGGGCCCGGGGCCGGGCCTGCCGACCGCCGCTCGGCCGGGCTGCCGGGCTTCCGCCAGCGCGCGGGCGCCTTCGTCATCCGCGGCCAGCAGACCCCGAACGCCGCCGATGCGCGCGCGCTCATCCGCGAGGCCTTCACCCCGTCCCAGCCGGTCAGCCGCCGCGAACGGTTCGCCGGACGCCGCCAGCTGCTCCAGGATCTGATCGTCGCGCTGGAGGACCAGCGGCTGCATTTCGTCCTCTACGGCGACCGCGGCATCGGCAAGACTTCGATCCTGCGCGTCCTGAGCAAGCAGGCCGAGGATGCGGGCTACCTGATCTGCTACGTCTCGTGCAGCGAGACGCTGACCTTCGCCGATCTCGCGCGGCGCATCGCGCAGCGGATTCCGCTGCTGCACCACGCCGACTACGAACCGGGCTCGCCCGAGATCGAGAAGGGCATGCACCTTTCCGACATCCTGCCAACCGGCACCATCGACGTGCCGACCATGAGCGATGCGCTTGGCCGCCTGTCCGACACGCGTATCCTCATCATGCTCGACGAGTTCGACCGCGTCGCAACCGACGAGTTCCGCCGCTCGATCGCGGAACTGATCAAGAACCTCTCCGACAGCGCCGCACCGGCACAGCTTGTCATCGCCGGCGTCGCCTCCGACCTTTCCGAACTGGTTGCGCAGATCCCCTCGATCCGCCGCAACGTGCTGGGCGTGCTTGTACCCAACATGACCGACGAGGAAG
Organism: Pseudomonadota bacterium; assembly: GCA_021794525.1. GTDB lineage: Bacteria > Pseudomonadota > Alphaproteobacteria > Sphingomonadales > Sphingomonadaceae > Qipengyuania. Next base: position 2,526 of record JAJYQP010000041.1, read on the forward strand.
TCGGCGAGATGCTGGAGACCGCCGAGCGCACCACCG
>JAJYQP010000057.1 GCA_021794525.1 Pseudomonadota bacterium
CTTCTTCGCATGGTCCCACGCGCCGCCGCCTGCGGTCATCGACAGCGCCACGAACAGCCCGCCCACGATCACGCCGAGAAGAAGTGCGCCAAGCGCCGCGAAGCCGTTGTCCTGCCCCGCAATCAGCGTGATGACGAAATAGACAACGATCGGCGCAAGCACGGGCAGCAACGAGGGGACGATCATCTCCTTGATCGCCGCCTTCGTCACCAGGTCCACGGTGCGGGCATAGTTGGGCCGCGAGGTGCCCGCCATGATGCCCGCATCGTTCCTGAACTGATCACGCACGTCGATGACGACGTCGCCCGCCGCGCGGCCCACCGCGGTCATGCCCATGGCTCCGAAGAGATAGGGCAGGAGCGCGCCGAGCAGCAGCCCGACGATGACGTAGGGGTTCTCGAGGCTGAAGTTGACCGTCAGGTTCGGGAAGAACTCGCGAAGATCGGTGGTGAAGGCGGCGAACAGGACCAGCGCGGCAAGGCCCGCCGATCCGATCGCATAGCCCTTGGTCACCGCCTTGGTGGTGTTGCCCACCGCGTCGAGCAGGTCGGTCTTCTCGCGCACGCTGTCGTCGAGACCGGCCATCTCCGCAATGCCGCCGGCGTTGTCGGTCACCGGACCATAGGCATCGAGCGCCACCACCATGCCGGCCAGCGCCAGCATCGCGGTAGCCGCATAGGCGATGCCGATCAGGCCGGCGAGCTGGTAGGCGATGATGATACCCGCCACGATCACCAGCGTCGGCAGCGCGGTCGCCTCGAGGCTGATGGCGAGACCCTGGATGACATTGGTGCCATGGCCTGTTTCCGAAGCCTTGGCGATCGAGCGTACGGGCCGGTAGTTGGTGCCTGTGTAATACTCGGTGATCCAGATGATGAGACCCGTGATCGCGAGGCCGAGCAGCGCGCACCAGAACAGGTCCATGCCAGTGAAGCCGCCGACCACCTCGGTTCCCGATGCGACGATGTCGGTGTTGCCGATGTCAGCTTCCGCGAATGCGACCACATTGCCGCCGATGACGGCATTGATGTCGCCCAGCGTCGCCTGCATGGCCACGAAGATCAGCGGGATCGAGGTGACGGCAGTGACGAGGAAGCCCTTGTACATCGCGCCCATGACGTTGGTGCCGCTACCGAGACGGACGAAATAGGTGCCGAGGATGCTGGTGAGGATGCACGCGCCGCCGATCAGCAGCGGGAGCGCCATCATCGGCAGCAGAAGGTCGCCGATACCCTTCAGCAGCAGCGCGGTCAGCACCATGGTAGCGCCGACGGTGACCACATAGGTCTCGAACAGGTCGGCGGCCATGCCGGCGCAGTCGCCGACGTTGTCGCCCACGTTGTCCGCGATCACGGCAGGGTTGCGTGGGTCGTCCTCGGGAATGCCGGCCTCGACTTTGCCGACAAGGTCTGCGCCGACGTCGGCGGCCTTGGTGAAGATGCCGCCGCCCAGACGCGCGAAGATCGAGATCAGCGAGGCGCCGAAGGCCAGCGCCACCAGTGCGTCCACGATGGTGCGGTCATCGCCGCCGACGGTGTAGCCCATGGCCAGCAGCGCGTAGAAGAAACCCGCGATGGCGAGCAGCGCAAGGCCCGCGACCAGCATGCCGGTGATCGCGCCTGCGCGGAAGGCGAGGGTCAGGCCATTCTGCAGGCCCTTCATCGCTGCCGCCGCGGTGCGCAGGTTCGAGCGGACCGAGATGTTCATCCCGATGAAGCCCGCCACGCCGGAGAGCACTGCGCCGAGCACGAAGCCGATCGCGGAGATCGGGCCGAGGAAAATCGCGACAAGAACCGCAACGGCGACGCCGACCATGCCGATGGTAGTGTATTGCCGCTTCAGATAGGCCTGCGCGCCTTCCTGGATGGCACCCGCGATTTCCTGCATCTTGGCGTTGCCGGCGTCCGAGCCGAGCACCTGGCGACTGGTGATGAAGCCGTACACCACCGCCAGCAGCCCGAGGCCGATGGATATCAGAATAAAGTCCACGAAAATTTCCCTCCCCGTTTATCGGATATGACGCACGGCAGGAATGGCCAGGCGCCCCTTTGGCGCGAGGGTATAAAGGGCGGTTTACGAGTGGCAAGGCCAGAAAACCGGCGGCGTGGGCGGAAGTGGGGAAAAGGGCTCACCGGTGCTGATAGCCGAGCCGCTCGTCCTCCGGCCTCTTGCCATCGATCCAGAGCGGCGCGTCGTTCCTCCCCTTGACCAGCCCGATCCGGGTCGCGGTCACGGGAATGGCGGTCGCGGGCGGAGCGGTGAAGAGCAGCTGGTAGTCGTCGCCCCAACGCGCACAGGCATCGGCCCGCGCCGGGTCGGCGACGGGGAAGCTGCGGCTGTCGAGGTGGAAGCTTGTCCCGCTCGCGCGGGCCATGCGCTGGCAGTCGAGCAGCAGCCCGTCGGACACGTCCATCATCGCGCTGACCAGCGGCGCGAGCGCGCGACCCTCAGCGAGCAGGGGGCGCGGGCGGCGATAGGCGAGGTCGGCTTCGCTTTCGGTATTGCGCTCGTCCTCGTCGATCCCGAGCATGGCAAGGCCGAGCGTGCCGGTGACGTAAATGGTGTCCCCCTCGTGCGCCCCGCGCCGGTCCGGGACGGGCGTGTGCGTCGCACGGCCCAATGCGGTGCAGGTCCAGCTTCGCCGTTCGCCCCCGCTGCCCACGGTATCGCCGCCCAGCAGCGGGACGTCGTAGGCGCGCAGCACCTCGCCAAGCCCCTCGACGAAGCGCTCGTCGCCTTGCCCGAGCATATGCGAGATCAGCACCCCCACCGGCTCCGCGCCTTTCGCCGCAAGGTCCGACAGGTTCACCGTCACCAGCTTCCAGGCAATGTCGGCGGGGTCCTCGTCCTCGCGGACGTGGATGCCGGAAACGAGGGCGTCCTGGGTGATGACGAGCGTTTCGGTCTCTAGAGTGAGGACGGCCGCATCGTCCTCGAGCGCGCGAGCTGCGGGATCGTTCGCGAGCGCACGCAACGCGGCGATGAAATCACTCTCGGTCAGCGCCCCGCCTCTTTCGCCACTGCGTCTAGCACTCCGTTGACGAACTTTGCCTCGCGGTCGTCGAAAAAGGCCTTGGCGACGTCGACATATTCGCTGATCGCGGTGCCCTTGGTGATGTCGGCGCGGGCGATCAGCTCGTAGGTGCCGGCGCGCAGGATCTGGAGCATTGTCTTGTCGAGCCGCGCGAGGCTCCAACCCTCGGCAAGCCGGTGGGACAGCAGCAGGTCGATCTCGTCGCGGCGCGCGTTCACCCCGCGCACGATGTCGTCGAAGAAGGCGACCTCGGCGTCCAGAAACTGGACGTCCTCGATCTCCGCGCCGAGGCGGTGCTGGTGGAACTCGTCGAGGAGCTTCGCGAGCGGCGTCGCTTCCATCTGCTGCTGGTATAGCGCCTGCACGGCGCCGAGGCGGGCGGCCGAGCGGGCCCTGGAGCGCGGGTTGGTGGTCATAGGTCGTTCGATCTCAGGCGCAATTTCACGGACCGGGCGTGGGCGGGCAAGCCCTCGGCCTCTGCAAGCGCCACGGCGGCGGGCCCGACGGCGGCCATCGCCTCGGCGCTCGCATCGATGAAGCTGGTCCGCTTCATGAAGTCGAGCACCGACAGCCCGCTCGCAAAGCGGGCGCGGCGCCCGGTGGGAAGGACGTGGTTGGGCCCGGCGAGATAATCGCCGAGCGCCTCGGGCGTGTGGCGGCCGAGAAAGATGCTGCCGGCATGACGGATCGCGGCGAACAGCGGCTCGGGATCGGCGACGGCGAGCTCGACATGCTCGGCGGCAAGCCGGTCGGCCAAATGCGGGGCATTGGCGAGGCGGTCGACCACGATCACCAACCCATGCGCCTCCCAGCTCGCGCGGGCCACTTCGCCAGTGGCAAGCTGGCCGAGCAGCGTCTCGACCTCGTCGCACACCCGGCGCGCGAATGCCTCGTCGTCGGTGATGAGGATCGCCTGTGCCGCCGGGTCATGCTCGGCCTGGCTGAGCAGGTCGGCGGCGGTCCAGGCGGGGTCGTTGGCACCGTCGGCGATGACGAGGATCTCGCTCGGCCCCGCCACCATGTCGATGCCGACCACGCCGTAGAGCTGGCGCTTGGCCTCCGCGACCCAGGCATTTCCGGGGCCGGTGATGACATCGACGCGGGCAATCCGCTCGGTGCCATAGGCGAGGGCGGCGATCGCCTGCGCCCCGCCGACGCGCCAGACCTCATCGACGCCGCAAACGTGCGCGGCGGCGAGCACCAGCGGATTAACTTCGCCCCCCGGTGTCGGGGTCGTGACCACGAGCCGCTCGACCCCCGCGACGCGCGCGGGAATGGCGTTCATCAGGAGCGAGGATGGGTAGGCCGCCCGGCCGCCGGGGACGTAGAGCCCCGCCGCCTCGACTGCCCGCCAGCGCGCGCCAAGGCGCATCCCGATGGCGTCGGTGTAATCGCGATCCTCGGGCAGCTGGGCCGCGTGATAGGCGCGGATTCGGTCGGCGGCGATGTCGAGTGCCTGGCGCAGCTCGGGTGCAAGCGCTTCATAGGCCGCGGCGCAAGGCTCGGCGGGGATGCGCCAGTCTTCGCCCAGTTCGAGCCGGTCGTATCGCGCGGTGTAGTCCGCCAGGGCGGCATCGCCGCGTTCCCGGACATCCGCGATGATCTTCGCGACGTCCAGACCGACATCCGCATCGCTTTCGCGCCGGTCGTCCACCACACGCGCAAAGGCCTCTTCGAACCGGGAATCGGAAGCGTGCAGAAACAGCATCAGGCCGCCTTCGCCCCGGCTGAGATGAGGGCACGGAACCGCTCCACCAGCGCGGCAATGCGGGGATCGGTCTTGAGCGCGGTGCGGTTGACGATCAGCCGCGCAGAGACTTCGAGGATCGTCGCGCGTTCGACCAGCCCGTTGTCCTTCAGCGTCTGCCCGCTCGAGACGAGATCGACGATGGTGCTGGACAGGCCAAGCGTGGGGGCGATTTCCATCGCGCCGTTGAGCTTCACGCACTCGGCCTGCACGCCCTGCCGCTCGAAATACCGGCGGGTGAGGGCGGGGTACTTGGTCGCGACGCGCAGATGGCTCGCGCGCCCGTCCTGCGATGCAACTGTCACAGGTTCGGCGACCGAAAGGCGGCACCTGCCGATACCGAGATCGACCGGCGCGTAAAGCTCGGGATAATCGAATTCGGCGATCACGTCGGAGCCGACGATGCCCGCCTGGGCCGCGCCATGCGCGACGAAGGTGGCGACATCGAAGGCGCGCACGCGAATGATTCGCGCATCACCGCCCTCGGTCGCGAAGGTCAGCGCCCGGTTGGCCTTGTCGTGGAACGCAGCTTCGGGCACCACGCCGGCGCGCCCCATCAGCGGCAGGGCTTCGTCGAGGATACGCCCCTTCGGGACGGCAAAGGTGATAGGCTGGTCCATGGATGCGGCGGCGAGATAGCAGCAAGGGCGTTTTGTTCAATGGCGTTGGAGGCAGCCCGCTATGAGGTGATCGACGCGCAGGCCCGCGGGCCGGAGGCGGTGCGCACCGCGTTCGAGAACCAGGTCGCCTATTGCCGCGACAATGGCGCGCCGATCACGGCGCTGGTCTGCGACACGCTTGGCGGCCTGCTGGCGAGCGATCGGGGCGGGGTGGTGATGGCGAGGATTCGGGCCTGGGATGGCGCTCCTCTGGCCGATGCGCTCCCGCTGCGGATCGCCGGGGGCATCCATGCGCTCAAGCTCAGCGGTGCGGCACCGGCGCTGGCCCCGATCTATGATGGCGCAAACCCAAGGGACGCCGCCGACCGCGTTGCATCGGCGCTGGAGATTTTCGACGAGGAGTTGCTGCCCTGGCTCGACGGCCCGCCGCAGACCAACGAGGCGGGGCGGTCGTGGGGTTTTGCCGCCGCCATGCTCTGGCTGGCGAAGCAGGGTTGCCCGCCCGATTTCGTCCTGCATGAACTGGGGTCGAGCGCGGGCATCAACCTGATGATGGACCGCTATCGCTTCGATCTGGGCGGGGTGATGCTCGGTCCGGATGGCGCGGCCATGCGGCTCACGCCCGCATGGCGCGGCGCGCCGCCACCCAACCGGCAGGTGCGGATCGTATCGGCGGAAGGCTGCGACGTCGCTCCGGTCGATCTGACCGATCCCGCTCAGGCGATGCGCCTGCGCGCCTATATCTGGCCCGAGCTGACCGAGCGGTTCGTGCGGATGGATGCGGCAGTCGAAGCGGCGCAGGCCGATCCACCGCGGATCACGCGTCAAAACGCCGGAGACTTCGTCGCGGACGTACTGGCGCGAGATCCGGAACCGGGCGTGACGCAGGTGATCATGCATTCGGTAGTCTGGCAGTATATCGCGCGCCCGGAGCGCGGAGGCATCACCGCGGCAATCGAGACAAGCGGCGCGGCGGCAAAGCTCGACAGTCCGCTCGCCTGGGTCATGCTCGAGGCCAATCGGGACACGCATCGACACGAGCTGACGGTGCGGTGGTGGCCCGGAGGCCCGGAGCCGATCCGGCTTGCCACCGCCCATCCCCATGGCGCGTGGGTAGAGTGGGCTGGGTAGAGACGACCTCCCGGCAATTTAGCCGCATCAACCTTCTGCCTGCATCTTCTCCATGTATCCCGCCGCCGCCATAGCGGCGACCTTATCGAGCAGGGCATCGGGGGTGCGGCGCATCTCGCCCATCGCTTCCTCGACGCCGCGCGCGACGATAATCTCGCGCGTGCCTGCCGCCATGCCGTCGGCGATGGCGCGCGCCGCGTCGGCGGGAGGGATGCCGCTGTCGATGGCCTTGTCGCTCTTGCCGCGCGGCTCGCCCTCGCCGGTCAGCGCGTTGCGGCTGACGTCCGTCGCGACCGAGCCGGGGCAGACGACATGGACCGCGATCCCCGATTGCGACAGTTCTGCCCGCAGCGCGTCGGCATAGCCGATGAGGCCGAACTTGGCCGCGCAATAGGCGGTTCGCATCGGCACCCCGACCTTGCCCGCGATCGAGGAAATGAACACCAGCCGGCCCGACCCGCGCGCGGTCATGTGCGGCAGCAGCGCCTGGGTGGCGGCGATCTGCGCCGTGAGATCGACGTCGATGATGCGGCGATAGACGTCCATCGCGGTGCTCACCGCGGGGCTGCGTTGAGAAATGCCGGCATTGGCGACGAAAATGTCGATGCCGTGCCACCCGGTCGCGCGGTCGGTCGCGGCGCGCATGGCCGCCTCGTCGGTGACTTCGAACGGCAGGATCAGCGTGTCGGTCGCGATCTCGGCGGCGACGGATTGCAGCCGGCCTTCGTCCCGCCCCGAAAGCACGATCCCAGCGCCCCTGTTCGCAAGTTCGCGCGCCAGAGCCGCGCCGATCCCGCTGGAGGCGCCCGTGATCCAGGCGGTCTGTCCGGCCAGATTCATGGATAGCTCACGGTCTTGGGCGCTTCGGGCAGCGGAATGAATTCCTCGCTGTCGCCGGGCACGAGCGGGAAACGGCCTTCGCGCCAGTCTTCCTTGGCCTGGTTGATGCGGTCCCGGCTCGAGCTGACGAAGTTCCAGAATACGTGACGTTTCGTTTCGAACGCCTCGCCGCCCAGCAGCATCACGCACCCGCCGCTCTGCGACGAAAGCGTCATGTCGCGGTCCGGCGAAAGGACAGTCAATTCGTAAAGGCCGAGCGCCTGCCCATCGATCGCCGCCTCACCGCCGACCAGCATCAGCGCGCGCTCGTCGACGTCCGGTTCGATCGGGATAGCGCCTCCGGGGGCCAGCACGATCTCCGCATAGATTGTCGCGGAATGGCAGGTTGTCGGCGCGCGGGCGCCCCACAACTCGCCCATGATGACGATGGCCTTGGCACAGCCGTCCTCGACCACTGGCAGGTCGGTCACGGCTTCGAACGCCGGGTCGATTTCTTCGCGACCATCGGGCAGCGCCAGCCAGGTCTGCATACCGTAGAGCTTCGGCCCGGCGGCGCGCTCCGCCGCGGGGCTGCGCTCGGAATGAACGATGCCGCGGCCAGCGGTCATCAGGTTTACCTGGCCCGGACGAATGGTGGCAAAGCTGCCCAGGCTGTCGCGATGGTCTATCGCGCCTTCGAACAGCCAGGTGACGGTGGCGAGGTTGATGTGCGGGTGCGGGCGCACGTCCATTCCGCTGCCGAGATCGAGCTGGGCCGGGCCGAACTGGTCGACGAAGATGAAAGGGCCCACCATCGTCCGCTGGCGCGAGGGGATGGCGCGACGGACTTGGAACTGGCCGAGGTCGTGGGTGACGGGGGTGACGATCTGCTCGATCATTCTCCCGGTGCCCTTGCCCTGATCGCCAGCGCGTGGACCCGTTGGCCGGGAATGTCGCCGAGCGCGCGATTGACCATGCGTTGCCGCTCCAGCCGGCTCTTTCCCGCAAAGGCCGCGGCCTCGATCTCGACGGTGAAATGGGATTCACCGCTGCCATCGTCCCCCGAGTGGCCGCGGTGGCTGGCGCTGTCATTGACGACCGCGAGGCGGGTGGGGTTGAAGGCGGCGCTCAGCAGCCGCTCCATTTCGGTCTGAACGGCGCCGTTCATGCGGGGAATCGCTCCATGCCCTCTTCCCTAACCCAAGCCGGCTCCCCATCCTAACCCGAATGCGCGAAACGCGGTTTCATGGACGGCACGAAGGGACGGGGCGGGTGTGCATGCACCCCGATTGCGACGAGGCGGGCGAATTTCGCGCGCCCGGTACGACAGAATCCGGGTTCGACGGGCCGGGCGAATGGCAATGGTTCTGCCTCGATCATGTCCGTCAGTTCAACGCCGGCTTCGACTGGTTTGCCGGGATGAGCGCCGACGAGATTCATGCCGCGCAGGCGCCCGGTGCCGGGTGGCGCACCGAAAGTCCCGTCTTCCGCGCCACCGCAGGCGTGGGCAAAATGCCCCGCTGGGCGGATTTCGACGACCCGCTGGAGGCGATCGCCGCGCGGGCAAATGGGATCAAGCACCGGGCCCGCCGCGAGACCGAGGTCGCCATGTCGGGGCGGTTCAGCCGCGAGGAAGCGGGCGCGCTGGAGACCTTGGGGCTAGGCTCGGACGTCGACCGCACCAAGCTGCGCCGCCGCTATTCCGAACTCGTCCGCCGCTACCACCCCGATCGCAACGGCGGCGACCGGGGGCATGAGTACCGGCTCGGCCGCGTAGTGGAAGCCTATCAGCTACTCCGAAAGAACCCGTCCATTGCGTGACCCGATGCCAGGGCGCAGCATCACCAGGTCCCGGCTTCGATGCGTGCGCGGCGTTCGAGTTCGCGTTCGCTGGCGATCGGGATGGGAGCTTCGTCGGGATAGGGCGGCAAGGGGTCGGCGGGCCGGTAGGTGGCGACCACCGTCCCCTTGTGGGTCACCCAGTGATCGGTCATTTCGAGCCGTTCGACCGGAGTGCCTTCGCCGAACATACGCTTGCCGCGCCCCAGCGTCAGCGGGAAGGTCATCAATACCAGCTCATCGATGAGCCCTGCGGCGAGAAGGCCGGGGTAGATCGTGCTCGAACCCTGGATGACGAGGTCCGGTCCATGGGATTGCTTGAGTTTCGCGACAGCCTCGATCGATGGCAAGCGGTGGCTGTTTTCCCACGGCAACTCCCGATCGCCGCGCGTCAGCACATATTTGGCCGCCCGGGTGAACGCTTCGCTCATCGGCTTGTTGTCGCCCTCCGCATAGGGCCAGTAGGCGGCGAAGATATCGTAGGTGCGGCGGCCGAGCAGAAGGTCGTATTCGCCGCCGAACAGCTTGCCTAGTGCGGGTTCGATGCCGTCGTCCCACAGCTTGAAGACCCAGCCGGCTTGGTCGAAGCCGCCCATCGGGTCTTCCCCCGGTCCACCGGGCGCCTGCATCACACCGTCGAGCGAGAGGAACATCCCCCCGGTGATCTTGCGCGTCATGTCAGCGCTCGCGCCGTGCCGCATCGATGGCGGCGACATCGATTTTCACCATCGTCATCATGGCCTCGAACGCTCGGCGCGCTTCATCGCCGCCCGCCTCTTGCGATTCGAGCAGGGTGCGCGGGGTAATCTGCCAGTTGAAACCCCACCTGTCCTTGCACCAGCCGCAGGCGCTTTCCTGCCCACCGTTCCCGACGATGGCGTTCCAGTAGCGGTCGGTTTCGGCCTGGTCCTCGGTCACGACCATGAAGCTCACGCTTTGGTTGGGCTTGAACTGCGGTCCACCGTTGAGGCCGGAAAAGCTGCGGCCGAGCACGGTGAAAGCGACGGTCAGCGCATCCCCCTGCTTGCCGCCGGGAAAGTCGCTCGGGGCCCGGAAGATCGCGCCAACCGCGCTGTCGGGGAATGTTGCTGCGTAGAACCGCGCGGCGTCCTCTGCATCGCCCTCGAACCAGAGGACGGTGGTGAGCTTCTCAGCCATGTGCGCTCTCCTCGATCAACCTTGCATCGATGGCCTTGGCCGCCTTGTAGGCCTCGCGCTCGCGCACCCGGCCCGCGTAGGCTTCGAAGGCGGGGCGCACCGGCAGAGACTTGAAAGCAAGGCCCCAGTCGACCTGGCTGCCAACATAGACATCCGCCATCGTGAACCGGTCGCCGCAGACGAAGTCTCGCCCGGTCAGCATGGTCTCGAGCGCAGCGACTGCGCGGTCGTAGCTGCCGAAGCCCGCCATGCCCTGCTTCTGCGGATCGTCACCCGGGGACCAGCCCATCGAGCGGGCGGTCACGGCCTGTTCGACCGGGCCCGAGGCGAAGAAGAGGTAGCGGAAGTAGTCTGCCTTTTCGTCATCCTGCGGGAGCAGTTCTGGCGCGACAGCTTCGGCGAGGTAATGGCAGATCGCCGCCGCCTCGGTCACCACCCGGTCGCTGCCGTTGCGGTGATGGACGATGGCGGGCACCTTTCCCATCGGGTTGATCTCCCGGTAGTCGTCCGCGACCATCGTGCCGCCGTAGGTCAGCAGCACCTGCTCATAGTCCGCGCCCGCCTCGTGCAGCGCCCAGCGCGCGATCTGCCCGCGGCTCATGGGATTGGTGTAGAAGGTGAATTCGGCCATGTTCTGCATCTCCTAGCGCCGCGGCCCGACAAGGCCGAATAGCCGTGATTCTCGGCCCTCGAACCTACTCCCTGTCGGTGTCCAAGATCGGCGCGAAACCGCCGAAGATCATGCGTCTCCCGTCAAAGGGCATCTCGCCCAGCGCCTCGAAGCGCGGGTCGCTCATCAACTTCTCGATGGCGGCATCGCGGGTTGCCTTGTCGGGATATTCGATCCAGCTAAACACCACGTCTTCGCCATCCTCGGCCTTGACGGAGCGGTAGAAGTCGGTGGTGTGGCCGTGCTTGATGTCGTCGCTCCAGGTTTCGACGATTCTCGTGGCACCGAGATCCTTGAAGACCGGCGCTGCGGCGCGGGCGTGCCTTTCGTAGTCGGCGCGCCTGTCGCGCGGCACCGGAACCAGGAAACCATCGATGTAGGGCATGGCGACTCTCCTTTTAGCCTGTCAATTCGGCGGGACCCTGCCGCTGGCCACGCGACTCGACCTTGCATTTTCTAGCGAGCAAAGTTACCTAAAGCAACTATGAAGTTACGAAAAGTAACAGAAGGGTCGAAAACAGTGCATGGCCGGTGGTATGGCGATGCCTGCGGGACGGCTTTCGCAATGGAGCTGATCGGCGAGCGCTGGTCGCTGATGATCGTGCGCGAGCTGATGTTCGGGCCGCGTCGCTTCTCCGATCTGCGCGCCAGCCTGTCTGGCATTTCGGCCAAGGTGCTGACCGAACGGCTCGCCAGTCTCGAGGAGGCGGGCGTACTGAAGCGCGAGAAGCTTCCTCCACCGGCGGCGCTCCAGGTCTACGGACTGACCGAATGGGGCTATGCGGGCGAGCCCGTGATCCAGGAGTTGGGGCGATGGGCAGCAATGCATCGCGGCCACGACCCGACGCTTCCGCTGTCGCCGGTTTCGCTCATGCTGTCGATGCGGACGATGTTCGACCCGGCCAAGGCGATGGGAATGCGCGCCCGCATCGGCTTCGTCGTGGCGGGAGAGGAGTTCCTCGCCGCAATGGCCAACGGCGTGCTCCCCATCAAGCGCGGCCACGCCTCGCAAGGGCAGGCAGTTTTCCGCGCGCCGAATGCCATGCCGGTCGCGGCCCTGCTCTACGGAAAGGTTCCGCCCGAGGCGCTCGAGGCCGAGGGCGGACTGATGATCGAGGGCGACCGCGAGCTGGCGCTCCGCTACGCCGACATCTTCGCCCTACCGGACAAGCTCACCTAGCCCGGCGCCGGTGCACGGGAGGATTGCCGAAATGCCCAGCGCAAGGTCTTGCCCATGCCCCAAGTCGCCGCGCGGGCCGGGAAGGCGCCGAGGCCCGGCTTGTCGAGGCCGAGCATCGCGCGGGCAAAGCTTGGGAGCAGGGCGACCGCCTCGGTCCCGAGCATGGCCTGCATCGCGGGCGGGGTATTCCCGGGGCGCTGGCGCAGCACCAGCTCGGCGACTTCGCGTGCCTGCGGACTGGGGCGAAGATCGCGACGAAGCTCGCGGAAAAGCAGTTCCGCTTCGCGCCGGTCGAGCGGCACCGGATCGGCACCAAGCGCGCGCGCGACGACGGCGAATTGGCGATAGTATTCATCCTGCTCGTGGCCGGGCATATCGGGGCGCACGTGGCGCAGATAGGCGGCCAGGAAGCTCGTTGCTTCCGCCACATGGACCCAGGCGAGCGTGCGCGGATCGCTGGCGCTGTAAGGCGTGCCATCGGGGAGGGTGCCGCCGACTGCGGCATGAATGCGGTTCACGCGCTCGATCGCCTTCATCGCCTCGTCGCGGTGAGCGAAAGTGGTGACGGCGATGAACTTGGCGGTTCGGCGGAGCCGACCGTGCATGTCCTCGCGAAAATTCGAATGGTCGAGTACCCCCTGCAATGCGTGCGGGTGGAGCATCTGGAGGAGCAGCGAGCGGATGCCGCCGACCATCATCCCGACGACATCGGCATGGACCATGCGGATCGGTGAATTTCTTTCGAACAGCGCCTCGTCAGAGATCGCGACCGGGCGTTCGCCGGCCTCGAGATCGTTGAACACCCCGCGGACCTTGCCGACCAGCGCCTGCCGGATCGATTCGATGGGGTCTGGCGGCGGCATTCTAGACCCTGCCCCATTGGGCCGGTTGTGCCGTGATTGCCCGGAGCGGTTTCGTGGGGAGGCGCGGCGCGTCGCGCGGGCTGGTTGCCCGTGCACGCGCCGCAACGCTGCCACGGGGCCGCTTCGCGCAACCGCGCAGCAGCGGGCCGATTTCGGCCCAACGCAGCGTTGCTCGTCGGTCGCTATGATCGGACATGGCTTCCTCCTCGCGCCTCGCGCCAAGCCGAAATCGACTCCGTCACGACATAACCGGCCCAATGGGGCAGGGTCTTAATATAGGCTTGGCGGTCGCCGCCGAAACCCTTAGGCGACGTCGCGATGAACGATATGACCGACAAGAGCCTCGATCACGCTGCCCGAACGGTTCTCGCCGCGCCGGATACCACGGTTAAGGTGCGCGAGGTGTTCGGCGTGGATATCGACTGGGAGGTGCCGGCCTTTTCGAAGCCCGACAGCCGCACGCCCGATCTCGACGAGAGCTATGTCTTCGATCCGGACACGACGCTCGCGATCCTTGCGGGTTTTGCGCACGATCGCCGGGTGATGGTGCAGGGTTATCACGGCACCGGAAAGTCGACGCACATCGAACAGGTCGCGGCGCGCCTCAACTGGCCCTGCATCCGTATCAATCTCGACGCGCATATCAGCCGCATCGACCTTGTCGGGCGCGACGCCATCGTGCTGCGTGACGGGCTTCAGGTCACCGAGTTTCGCGAAGGCCTGTTGCCCTGGGCGCTCCAGCACCCGGTCGCGCTGGTGTTCGACGAATACGACGCCGGCCGCCCCGACGTGATGTTCGTCATCCAGCGCGTGCTCGAACAGCAGGGCAAGCTGACCCTGCTCGACCAGAACCGGGTGATCCGGCCCGACCCGCATTTTCGCCTGTTCGCGACTGCCAACACCGTCGGCCTCGGCAACACCAGCGGGCTCTATCACGGCACCCAGGCGATCAACCAGGGCCAGATGGACCGCTGGAACATCGTCGTGGCGCTCAATTACCTCCCGGCCGAGACCGAGCAGGGCATCGTCGCCTCCAAGAGCCCCGAGACCGACGCGAAGACCATCGCCGACATGGTCAAGGTGGCCGATTTCACTCGCCAGGGGTTCATGAACGGCGACATCAGCACGGTGATGAGCCCGCGCACGGTCATCACCTGGGCGCAGAACGCCGCGATCTTCAAGGACGTGGGCTTCGCCTTCCGCCTCAGCTTCCTCAACAAGTGCGACGAGGCGGAGCGGATGCTGGTGGCCGAATACTACCAGCGCGTTTTCGGCGTGGACCTGCCGGAGAGCGTCGTAAAAGGTTCGTGAGGAGCGATGTCCGGCCCGATTTTGAAAGCGGTCGGCAAAAGGCGTTTCGTTCCGTTGACGGGATGTAGTGGGCTGGGCACCTCGGTTCGCCTCGGAACCACAACCGTCCGTATCAAGAATGCAACTCCACACGCTTCTGCAGACCTTCGACATTGATGTCATTGGAAAAGCGGTGCGTCGCCGGACGATGGTTGCGCACGCTCCGGCCTGAACGGCACGACAACAAGACGGGTGGCCTCCCCGGAGTCCGGCCGCCCGTATCGTCGATCCCCCTCATGCGCACGACCAAGGCACTTTTCATTGCTGTGTTGACCTTTTAACACAGCGCGCATGGGTATCCCCTTTTTCGGTTCCACGCGCGACGATCCCGAGCCGAGGCCGCACGCCGGATATTATTCGCTCGACGATCGTGACGACGGGCCGGATTACGACGACTGGGATGCAAGGCTCGACCGCGTGGAATGGCGGGTCGCGGCCGAGGAGAAGCGGCGGCTCAAGTGGTTTCAGCGGTCCTATTGGCGGGACCGGAGCTGGGGGTGGTGGATCGTTCGCGGGATCGCGGGCGTCCTGATGCTGTTCTTCGTGCTGCTGGCGTGGCTCGCCTTCACCGCGCCGCTGTCGAAGTCGCTCCAGCCGATTGTCCCGCCCGAGATTATCCTGACCGCCGCCGATGGCACACCCATCGCCCGGAAGGGCGCGGTGGTCGATGCGCCGGTTGTCATGGCGAAACTGCCGCCCCATGTCCGTCAGGCCTTCCTCGCCGTCGAGGACCGCCGCTTCGACCAGCACTGGGGCATCGATCCGCGTGGCCTCGCCCGCGCTGCCTGGACCGGTTATGGCGGAGGCAGCACCATCACCCAGCAACTCGCCAAGTTCACCTTCCTGACGCCCGAGCAGACGCTGACCCGCAAGGCGCGCGAGATGCTGATCGCCTTCTGGCTGGAGGCGTGGCTCACCAAGGACCAGATCCTCGAACGCTACCTCTCGAACGCCTATTTCGGCGACAATGTCTATGGCCTCAGGGCCGCGAGCCTGCATTATTTCTACCGTCAGCCCGAGAAGTTGACGCTGGCGCAGGCGGCGATGCTAGCGGGACTGGTGCAGGCGCCGAGCAGGCTCAACCCGGTGCGCCATTACGCCCGCGCGGAGAAGCGGATGCGACTGGTGCTGGGGTCGATGGCCGAGGTCGGCTACATCGGGCGGGACGAGGTTTCGGTGCGCTCGCCCCGTCTCGACGTGCGCGACGAGCGCGACCTGCCTACCGGCACCTATTTCGCCGACTGGGCGCTGCCCGAGGCGCGGGCGCTGGCGCAAGGCGGCTATGCCCGTCAGACCATCGCCACGACGCTCGACAGCCGCCTCCAGGCGATCGCCCGCCGGGTCACGCGGACCGCGCCCCTCAACGGCGCGCAGGTCGCGCTGGTCGCCATGCGCTGGAATGGCGAGGTCGTGGCGATGATCGGCGGCACCGATTACGACAGGACCCCGTTCAACCGGGCCACCCAGGCGCGGCGCCAGCCGGGCTCGACCTTCAAGCTGTTCGTCTATCTCGCCGCTTTGCGCGACGGCTGGTCGCCCGAGGACACGATCGACAATGGCGAGATCACGCAGGGAGCCTACCGCCCCCGCAATACCGCCGGGCGCTACAGCCCGACCATCACGCTTGCCGACGGTTTCGCGCAGTCCAGCAATGTCGCGGCCGTGCGGTTGATGCAGCAAGTCGGCAGCGCCAAGGTCATCGCCACGGCGCGCGATCTGGGCGTCGCCTCGCCGCTGCCCGAAGGCGATCCGAGTATGGCGCTCGGCACCTCGACGATGACGTTGCTTGAGCTGACAAGCGCCTATGCGGGGGTGGCGGCCAATGCCCTACCGGTAAAGCCCCATGCCATCGAGCGCGAGAAGCCGAGCATCTGGCAGCGGGTGTGGGACGGCCCCAAGCATCTTTCGAGCAGTACGCACGAGGATATGGAGGGGATGCTGCGGCGCGCGGTCAACTCCGGCACAGGTCGCGCCGCCACGCTGCCAGTCGCCAATTTCGGCAAGACCGGCACCACGCAGGACAGCCGCGACGCGCTGTTCGTTGGCTATGCCGGTGATCTGGTGGTGGGGGTCTGGCTCGGACGCGACGACAACAAGCCCCTGGGCCGCGTGTCGGGCGGGACGGTGCCGGCGCGTATCTGGCGCGACTTCATGCTGCAGGCGCTCAAGATCAAGGCTCCCGTCGCGGCGCCCAAGCCTGCCGATCCCGACGTCCTCGATCAGCCCAAGCTTCCCAATGGCGACGTGATCTTCGGGCCGGACGGCGCGCGGATCGTGCTGCCCGGAGGCGAAATCCGGATCGATCCCGAGGCGGTCGGTATCGATGGCACCGATTACAAGGCAGTCCGACAGCGAATCGATGATTCTCGTCAGCGCGCCGCAGACCGCATCGAGCAAGCGCGCGAGCAAATCGAGGAGCAGCGGCGCCAGCGCGAGGAGGCGGCAGCCGACGCGGGGAACTAGTCCGCCGCCACCATCACGTTCATTACCGCACTGGCGATGGGCCGGGTGGGATCGTCCTGCCAAGCCTCGACGGAAAGGCTGGCGGTGCGCCGTCCCAGCTTCACGATGCGCGCCCGGGCAAAAGTCGGTCGCGGCTTGCCCGAGGCGAGGAACTGCACGGTCAGGTTGATCGGCTTCATCCCCGTCGCGCGGCCGGCGCGTTCCAGTTCCCCCCGAAGGAGCGCGTAACCCGCCGTCTCGAGCAACCCGCTGAGCGCGCCGCCGTGGAGCGCGCCGGGGCGGCCCTGCACCGCGTCGGAAAACTCCACCCGCAAAATCGGCACGTCACCCTCGATCCCAGCGAGCGTGATGCCGAGGCCCTTGGCGTAGGGAGTCAGCTCAGCCACCGGGAATGCTCCGCGGATCGGTCGCGATACTCATGAACACGCCCTGGATGCGGGCCACCGGGTCGTCCATGTCGCCCTCGTGCGCGATCCCGTGAACGAAGGCGGCCGAGCGGGTGGTTCGATAGCAGGTGGCGCGGCCGAACACGCTGCCCCTTGGCGCTGCGGCCCGCAGGTAGTCGACGCGCAGGTCGAGCGTGGCGATCGGGGTGAACTTTCCCGTCCGCGTCCAGATCGCGAGACCGCTCGCCATGTCCATCAGGCTGACGATGGGGCCGGATGCGAGCACTTCTCGCTCCTCCTCCCCCACCAGGTCGGCGCGCCACGGCAGCGCCAGTTCCACCCAGTCCGCGCCATGGTCGCGGTAAGTCAGGCCCAGCCAGCCATTGTGCGAATGGGTGGTCAGGAAAGGGGCAGCGCGGGCGGGATCGAATTCGGCGTCGGCGGACATTGCTGGTGCTGTGTCGAAGCGCGCAGGCGATGACAATGCCTGTTTTGCGTTCGGGTGAACGGAAGGTTTCCGGTTTCGACTCTGCCGGTCAGGCGAGGGTGACGAAGCTGTCCAGCACCCGTTTCAAACCGCCCGTCTCGAAGGCGATTTCGAGCTTGTTGCCTTCCTGCCCCTCGACGGTGCCGTAGCCGAACTTGTCGTGGAAAACGCGCGCGCCGATGGCGATGTCGGCGCGCGGCTTGGCGGCGAAGCTGGCGGCGCTGCGACCGGGTTCGGCAAGCCGCCTCGGTGTGGGGTCGTAGCCCGCGGTCAGTGCGCGCTGCCAGCCGGGGCCGCGCTGCTGGTTCCGCATCGGCGCGTCGCGCGCGACATGGGCGAAGGGATCGTCGGTTTCGCTCCAGTTCGCCCGCCACAACGAGGCGCCGCCGGTCATCGTGGTCTCGCGGATCACGGCCTCGTCGGGCAATTCGTCGACGAAGCGGCTCGGGATCGAGCTGGTCCACTGCCCGAAGATGCGACGATTGGCGGCGTGGAGGATGGTGCAGCGGCGCCGCGCGCGGGTGATCGCGACATAGCCGAGTCGGCGTTCCTCCTCCAGGCTGGCGAGCCCGCCCTCGTCGAGCGCGCGCTGCGAAGGGAACACGCCTTCCTCCCAGCCGGGCAGGAACACGTGGTCGAACTCCAGCCCCTTCGCGGCGTGCATGGTCATGATCGTGACCTTCTCGCCGTCGCCCGCCGCCTCGTTGTCCATGACGAGGCTGACGTGCTCGAGAAAGTCGGTCAGCGTGTCGTAGTCCTCCATCGCACGGGCGAGCTCGACGAGGTTGTCGGCGCGGCCCGCGCCTTCGGCGCTGCGGTCCCTGGCGAGCATATCGTCATAGCCGCTTTCGTTCAGCACCATGCGCAGGAGGTTGGCGGGCGTCTCGGTCTCGGCCACCTGACGCCAGTGCGCGATCTGGCCGAGCAGGCCGACCAGCGTGTTGCGGGTGCGGGCGGGCAGCTCGTCGGTATCGGCGAGGTCTAGGCTCGCAGCGGCGAGCGGCGAGCCGGTGCGGCGGGCATGGCGGCGCATCGCCTCAAGCGCCTTGGCCCCAAGGCCGCGCTTGGGCTGGTTGTGGATGCGCTCGAAGGCGAGGTCGTCGGCCGGCTGCTCGATGACGCGCAGATAGGCGAGCGCGTCGCGGATCTCGGCGCGCTCGTAGAAGCGGAAGCCGCCGACGATGCGATAGTTGAGGCCGATCTGTATGAAGCGGTCTTCGAATTCGCGGGTCTGGTATTGCGCGCGCACGAGGATCGCAACCTGGTCCAGCGGCAAGCCCTCGCGCTCCCGCCGCTCCATCTCCTCGCCCACCCGGCGCGCTTCCTCGGGCCCGTCCCATACGCCGATCACGCGGACCTTCTCGCCCTGCGGCAGCTCGGTCCAGAGCTGCTTGCCGAGTCGTTCTGAGTTAGCCGCGATCAGGCCCGAGGCGGCGGTGAGGATCTGCGGGGTGGAGCGGTAGTTCTGCTCCAGCTTGATGACCGCCGCGCCGGGAAAATCCTTTTCGAACTTGAGGATATTGGCGACTTCCGCCCCGCGCCATGAATAGATCGACTGGTCGTCGTCCCCGACCACGCAGATGTTTCGGCGCTCCTGCGCCAGCAGCCGCAGCCAGAGATACTGGACCTGGTTGGTGTCCTGGTATTCGTCGACGAGAATATATTTGAAGCGCTGCTGGTATTGCTCGAGCACGTCGCGGTGGCGGCGCAGGATGTTGAGCATGTGGAGCAGCAGGTCGCCGAAGTCGCAGGCGTTGAGCGCCTTCAGGCGGTCCTGGTAAAGCCGATAGAACTGCTGCCCGCGACCGTTGGCGTAGGCTTCGTTCTCAACCGCATCGATATCTTCGGGGTTGAGCCCGCGGTTCTTCCAGCGGTCGATCAAGCCCGCAAGCTGGCGCGCGGGCCAGCGTTTCTCGTCGAGGTCGTTCTCGGTGATGAGCTGCTTGAGCAGGCGCAGTTGATCGTCGGTGTCGATGATGGTGTAGTTCTGCTTGAGCCCCACCAGCTCGGCATGGCGGCGCAGCATTTTCGCCCCGATCGAATGGAAGGTGCCGAGCCACGGCATGCCCTCGACCGCATCGCCGATGTGCCGACCCACCCGCTCCCGCATCTCGCGCGCCGCCTTGTTGGTGAAGGTGACGCAGAGAATCTCGCTTGGCCATGCGCGGCGGGTTGCAATGAGATGGGCAAGCCTTGCGGTGAGCGCCGCCGTTTTCCCGGTGCCTGCCCCCGCCAGCATCAACACCGGGCCTTCGGTCGTCAGGACGGCCCGCTGCTGCGGCGGGTTGAGCCGCGCCGCATAGGGCGGCGGCGTATCGCCGGCAGGGGCGGGCAAGGGCGCGGTTTCAGGCATGGGCGTGGCATGAACAGCTAGGGAACACCCGGCCTCTCCGCAAGGGCGGGGGGAACCTTATCGCGCGAGGGGGCGTTGCCCGATCGTGAATTCGAAAACGGAGATTGATCCGATGCGTACCCTGATTCTCGCCGGTGCCGCCGCGCTCACTTTCTCGGCCGTCCCGGCTTTCGCGCAGACAGTCGTGCTGACCACTGAGCAGCAGGCTGCATATGACGGCTGGACCGCCGAAAAGCGCGCAACTTATGATGCGTGGCCAGATGCTGCGAAAACCTATTACTGGACACTCACCCCCGCACAGGTCGAAGGCTGGTGGGTGCTGACTGACGAGCAGCGCGTTCGTATCGTCAACATGACGCCGGAACAGCGGGCGGCGGCGTGGACATCGATCAGCGCCCAGCTGGCATCGCGTAACACGGCCGCTGCCGCCCCGGACGGGACGACGGCGTCAACCGGCACTTCGGCCGATGCGAGCGTCGCCACTGCTCCCGCGGCGCCTGAAACCATGGCTTCGGCGGATGCGACCGTTGCGGCTACAACGACGATGCCCGCGACCACAGGCCCGATCCAGTTCGTCAAGCGCGAGATGGCCCAGCCTGTTCAGGCCAGCGCCGATGCGGCAGCGCTCGTCTCGGGCGACCTGCCGGTCTGCAAGAAGGGTCAGCAGGACGGCTGCATCAACTCCTATGAGAAGACCGGGAAGGGTACCCGTCCCCTCAATTACTGGCCGGGCAAGCCCGCCAGTGAGATCCCGGGCAAAAAGCCCCAGGGCTGACCCGTGCTTCGACCGGCGGCGCTCGCTCTCGATGCGCCGCGGCGAGGGGGCGGGGCCGCCGCGGCGGCCCCGCCCTTTTCGTGCCAGGCTGCCGGTCGCACAAAAGCCACGGCGCTCGTCAGGCCGAGCCGCTACCGTGGCAGACAGGGCGGCCGGGGCTTGCCGTCGGCAATCGGCAGGGGCCATAGCTCGATCGTGGCCGCGCAGGGGACGCAAACGGCCGGCCTGCCCGCGTTCGTCACGCATCGATGGGTCGAATGGAGACTATGATGCGCTACCGATACTTTCTTTCCGCCCTGAGCACGGGTGCATTCCTTTCGCTGTCCGCACATGCGGAGGAGACCGCCACGCCTCCGGCCCCCGCCGAGGCGTCGGCCGCGCCGATGGGCGAGGCTGCCGCCCCGCCGCCTCCAGGAGACGCCGCGACGCCGAGCGAGGTTGCACCTGCTGGTCCGACACCCGCCCAGACCCTATCGATGAACGAGTGGCCTGCCGAAAAACGCACCGCTTACGATAGCTGGCCCGCCGGTGTGCAGGCCTATTACTGGAGCCTCACCGAAAAACGCCAAGGCCTGTTCTGGCGGCTCGGCAACGAGGACAAGGTCAAGCTGGCGGCCATTCCGCCGGATTCGCAGTCCGCGGCCTGGGAGCGCATCGAACAGATGGCTGCCGCGCCGCAGAATCCGTCGTCAAGCCACTCCGACCAAAAACCGGCGGGCCCCGGCCGTTAAAAGCCGCTAATCGGGCCTACCGGGGTCGGCGAGGCGGAGCAGGGTCAGCTTCGCCTTGCCGACCTTGCGTTCGGATTCGACGGTGAGGCCGGCGATCGCAACATGCTCCTTGAGGTCGGTCTCGAGCGAAATCCAGCTTTGCGCCCCGATCCAGCCGAGCCGCAGAAGGCGATCGAGGGCGACCTGCCCGGCGCCGGTGCCATAGGGGGGGTCGAGCAGGATGAGATCCATCGTCGCCCGTGCCGGCCCCAGCGCCAGCACCGATCCGGCCTGCGCCGTGGCGCGGCCTCGCGGTACCAGCGCATCAACGTTGCTTCGCAGCGCCTTCAGCGCATCGCCGTCCTGCTCGACGAACAGGCACGTCCCGGCCCCGCGCGACAGCGCCTCCAGCCCGAGCGCGCCGGAGCCAGCGAAGAGGTCTGCCACGGCCAGCCCCTCGAAGCTGCCGAGGCGGCTGACCAGCATCGAGAACAGCGTCTCACGCGTACGGTCGGCGGTGGGGCGGGTGGTGTCACCCTTGGGCGCGACCAGCTTGCGGCCGCGCCATTCACCGGCAATGATCCTCATCCGCGCTGGAGCCAGATGAGGTTGGGTGACGCCACCGTGATTACCCGGAGCGGGTCTGTGGCGAGACGCGGCGCACAGCGCGGGCTGGGTGCCCGTGCAAGCGTCGCAACGCTGCCACGGGGCCGCTCCGGGCAACCGCGCAGCGGCGGGCCGCTTTTGGCCCAGCGCTGCGTTGCTCGTCGATCACTATGCTTCGGCATGGCTCCCTCCTCGCGTTTTGCGCCAGGCCACAATCGGCTCCGTCACGGCGGCGCCACCCAACCTCATCTGGCTCTTAGCCCCTTGCGGAAGCGTTCGACCTCCACCTGCTTGATTTCGACCGCTTGCCCGCGGGGAAGGTCGAGGAGTTGGAACGGTCCGTAGGCGGTGCGCAGGAGGCGGCTCACCTGCAGGCCGAGATGCTCGAGAACTCTCCGCACCTCGCGGTTCTTGCCCTCGGTCAGCGTCATCACGATCCAGCGATTGCGACCGGACGAGCGTTCGAGGTCCGCCTCGATCCGGCCATAGCGGACGCCCTCGATCTCCACGCCGTGCATCAGGTCGTCGAGCTGGCCTTGGGTGATGTCGCCGAAGGCGCGGGCACGATAGGTTCGCGGGATACCGCTCGCCGGCAGCTCCATCGCGCGCTTCAGCTCACCGTCGTTGGTGAGGAGCAGCAGCCCCTCGGTGTTGAAGTCGAGCCGTCCCACCGGCATCAGCCGCGGGGTGCCCTTGGGCAGGGCGTTACGGAGCGCGGTGTAGATCGTCGGGCGGTTCCCGGGATCGCGCTCGGCGGTAATGAGCCCCGAAGGCTTGTGAAACGCGAACAGCCGCGCCGCCTCGGCTCGCGCGACCGGCTTGCCATCCACCGTTACGCCCTTGAGGCTTGTGAGCTTCACCGCCGGGGTATCGAGCAGTTTGCCGTCCAGCGCCACGCGGCCTTCGGCGATCATGCGCTCGATCTCTCGCCGGCTCGCGACGCCCGCGCGCGCGAGCAGCTTGGCGATGCGGTCGCCATCCGGGGGTAGCTTGTCGGACATGAGCGCCGCTCTAAAGGGCGTCATCGCACAAATCCACATCCGTTCGTGTCGAACCCAGTCGAGACACGCCGGCGTGACAGCGCGGTATCTCGACTGGGCTCGATACGAACGGTGGTGGGCGAACCGCTACGTCGCGGCGCGCAAGGCTTCCTCGACCGTCTCGTGATAGCGGCGAATGCCGGCCTCCAGCGTGCCGAGCGTGAGTTCGGTGATCGCGCCCGAGGCGAGGCCTTGCTGGCCGAGTTCGGCGGCGCGGAAATCCTCGCTGGCGAAGACGCCGCCGTCGAGCAACGCCCAGCTCCGTTCCCAGTGGTCGCGCGCCCTGTCACCCGCAGGCCCGGTCGCGGGCGCCTCCGGGATCAGCATGAAATCCTCGACCAAAGTAAGATCGTGTGCTTGCGGCATCATGGTCATCACGTTGAGATAGTCGGGGCTGGGGATGATGAGTGCGCCGGGCACGAGCTGGTAGGCGAAGGTCACCACCCGGCGCAGCGCCGCCATGTCCGCAAGATCGACGCCCGCCATATCCTCGAGCCGCCCCACGGCGGAGCGGGCGTAGGGCCCGATCATGTCGCCCGCGGTCACGCCGTCCTTGAAGAACGGCCCGATGGTCTGCGCGTGGAGGCGGGTCACGTGATAGCTTTCGAGGAAGGCATCCATGATCAGCTTCCAGTTCGCGCGGACGGTGTGGGTCTTGCGGCGGAACAGGACGTGGGAGCCGGTGCCGAAAGCGTCGAGATCCTCGCCCAGCGCGCGGGCATGGCCGAAGTCGGCGCCTTCCTGCGGGGCGAACCAGATCAGCCCGCCGGCCTCGATGCTCGGCAGCTCGACGAGGCCCATCGCCGCCTTGTCGAGACCGCGAAAGCTGTCGGGGCGGGGCAGGGCGAGGAGCCGCCCGTCCACCGCATAGGTCCAGGCGTGATAGGGGCAGACCAGCTTCTTCGCGCAGACCGCCTCCGCCCCCTCCACCAGCCGCGTGCCGCGATGGCGGCAGACGTTGAGGAAGACGTGGGCCTTGCCCGCCGCGTCACGGGTCACCAGCAGCGGGCGGCCGGTACCGTCATGCGGCGCCGCCATGCCCGGTTCGGGCAGCAGCGCGCCGGGTACGAGGATCTGCGGCATCCGGTCGTAGAGCGCCCGCTTCTCGCGCACGAAATGCTCGGGATCGGTATAGACGCTGGCAGGGACGTGGGTAATCGCGCCGAGGTCGTGCGCCTGCCCGCCCCGCGCGACCAGCTCCGCCAGGGCGAGCTGCCCTTCCGTAGGGCGGCGATGGGGTGCGACAATGGTGGATGCTGCGCTCATCGTGACTGTTCCCGTTCAGCTTGCGCCGCTAGTGTCGCAGACTTTCCGCCACGAGGAAAGAACGGGAGAGGATATGGACGGTGCGGTGCGCGAGCGGTCGCTGTGGGAGTCGGTCCGGCCATACCTCGAGAAGGAGTCGCTGGCGGCCTTCTTCCTCGGCGTGTCCTCCGGCTTTCCCTATGCGATGATCGCCGCGACGCTGACCACGCGGCTGTCGCAGGACGGCATCGACAAGAAAACCGTCACCGCCTTCACGCTCGCCTTCCTCGTTTACAATTTCAAGTTCCTGTGGGCCTGGGTGGTCGATGGGGTACGCCTGCCGGTCATCGGTGCGCTCGGCCAGCGCGTGTCGTGGATGATTGTCTGCGCGCTGCTGGTGATGGCGGCGGTGGTCAATCTCGCGCTCGCGGACCCGAAGGCCGACATCGTGTGGATGGCGACCAGCGCGGTGCTGGTGGGCGCGGCGGGGGCGACCTTCGACATCGTGATCGACGCCTACCGGATCGAGACGCTGAAGCCCTACCAGCTCGGCACCGGATCGGGGATGAGCCAGTATGGCTGGCGGATCGGCTCGGCCGGAGCGGCGGCAGTCGCGCTGGTGGTGGCGGCGCGCTATGGCTGGACTGCGGCCTATATCGCCTGCGCCGGTTTCGCGCTGCCCGCGGTCCTCACCGCGCTGGTGCTGGGCGAGCCCGAGCGGCGGCAGGTCGTCATCGAGAAACGCGGTGTGCGCGACGTGTGGCAGTCGATCGCGGGGCCCTTCAGCGAGTTCTTCAGGCGGCACGGTGCCTGGCTCGTGCTGACCTTCATCCTCGTCCACAAGATCGGCGATACGCTCGCCAACCTGACCTTCCGGCTGCTGTTCGACGACCTCCAGTTCACCAATGACGAGATCGCCTTCTACGATGTCGGGGTGGGTTTCTGGGCCTATCTCATCGGTGTGTTCATCGGCGGGGTGGCCTATTCGAAACTCGGCCTCAAGCGGTCGGTTCTGATCGCGCTGGTGCTGATGGCGGTCTCGAACCTGAGCTTCGCGGCGTTGGCGGCGGCGGGCCATTCGAACTGGGGCATGGCGGGCGCGATCGGGTTCGAGAACATCGCCAGCGGCTATGGCGGGGTCGTGGTCGTCGCCTATTTCTCGGCCCTGTGCGACCTGCGCTTTACCGCCGCGCATTACGCGCTGATCTCGGCGAGCGCGAGCATCGTCGGGAGGTTCCTGACCGGAACCACGGCGGGCGCGCTGATCGAGGCGCTGGGCTATGTCAATTTCTACATATTGACGACGATCGCGGCGCTGCCCGGCATCGTGCTGTTCTGGTGGATGATGCGCACCGGCCTCGTCGATGCGGCGATGGGCACGGCGGGCGAGGTCGGCCCGGGTGATGCGCGGGACGATCCGCCGGTCTAGTCCGGCAACTCATCGTTGAGGCGCATCACCTCGCCCGCGAGGTAGAGCGAACCGGCAATGAGGACGGGCAGGCCGTCCTGCGGGATCGACGCGAGCGCTTCGGGCAGGTCGCTCGCGCCGCGTGCGGTCGGCCCGAAGGCTTGCGCCGGGTGATGCTCGTGCGTCGGTACCGGCACGGCGGTGACGGTGGCGAGGCTTCCCTGCATCGGCGCAACCAGCGCGGCGGGGTTCTTGTTCGCCAGCATTCCGATGACGAGGTGAACCTGCCGTCCGGCAAAGTGCCGCGCCAGCATCGCGCCCGCGTCCGGGTTGTGCCCCCCGTCGAGCCACACCTCGCGCTCGCCAATCAGCGGGCCGGGGGCGAGGCGCTGCAAGCGGGCAGGCCAGCGTGCGCTGCGGATACCCGCGGCCATCGCCTCGTCCGTCACGTCGACCCGATCCTGGTGGCGGAGGATCGCCACCGCGAGCGCGGCATTTTCCGTCTGGTGCTGGCCGGGCAGGGCAGGGAGAGGAAGCACCAGCGCGCCATCCCGGTCCTGATATTCAAGGCCGACGTCGGTCGCCTCCACTTCCCAGGTGTGGCCTCGCATTGCCAGCGGCGCGCTCGCTACCAGAGCCGCTCGCTCGATTTCCAGAAACGGACCCTCGCCGTAGGAGAGCGTCACCAGCGGCACGCCCCGCTTCGCGATCCCCGCCTTCTCGAACGCGATGCGGGCGAGGGGCTCTGTCGGCGTGCCTTCCTCGGGCGCGAGCAGAAAGCGTTCGTGATCGATGCCGAGGCTGGCGATACCGCAAGCCGCCAGCACCTCGGGGCGAAGCACATTGGTGGCGTCGAAGCGCCCGCCGAGGCCCACCTCGACCACGCAGGCATCGGCGGGCACGCGCGCGAATTCGAGGAAGGCGGCGGCGATGGTAACTTCGAAGAAGCTCGGTGAAAGGTCTTCGCCCTTGTCCAGAACGTCCAGAAGCAATTCCGAAAGACGTTCGTCGGAGATCAATTCTCCCGCCACCCGGATGCGCTCGTTGTAGCGGACGAGATGCGGGCTGGTGGTGACGTGGACGCGGAACCCCTCCGCCTCCAGCATCGCGCGCAGGAAGGCGCAGGTCGATCCCTTGCCGTTGGTCCCGGCGACATGGAACACCGGCGGCAGGCGGTCCTGCGGATTGCCGAGACGGTCAAGCAGCGCGCGGATGGTATCGAGGCCGAGCCGCCCCTTGGGCACGCTCAGCGCGCCGAGGCGGTCGAGCTGGCGCTGGACGGCGGGATGATCCGAGCGGGCGAAGTCTCTCACCAAAAGCCCCTCCCCTTCAGGGGAGCGGTTGGGGAGGGGTATGTCGCGAAGATGGCGCTGTGACAGCCCTCGCCCCCCGACCCCCTGCCATGAAGGGGAGGGGGAGCGATCACGCCGCCTTGGCGGGCGAGAGGTAGTCGAGCACCGTTGCCAGCACCGCCTTCAGCTCCTTGCGATGCACCACCATGTCGAGCATCCCGTGCTTGTGGAGGTATTCGGCGCGCTGGAATCCATCGGGAAGCTGCTCGCGGATCGTGTCCTGGATCACCCGCTGGCCCGCAAAGCCGATCAGTGCTCCCGGCTCCGCGATCTGGATGTCGCCCAGCATGGCATAGCTCGCGGTGACGCCGCCGGTGGTGGGGTCGGTGAGGATGACGATATAGGGCAGGCCTGCGGCCTTCAGGCGCCGTGTCATCACCGTCGCCTTGGGCATCTGCATGAGGCTGAGGATACCCTCCTGCATCCGCGCGCCGCCCGCGGCGGTGACGACCACATAGGGCGCCTTGATCCGAAGCGCGTGCTCCGCGCCCTGGCAGAAGGCGGTTCCGACGGCCATGCCCATGCTGCCGCCCATGAAGCCGAAGTCCTGTACGCCGATCACGGCCTTAAACCCGTCCACCTTACCCTGCGCCACGGTAAAGGCGTCGGGATGGGTGTTCTTGGCCCGCGCCTGCTTCAGCCGGTCGGTGTATTTCTTGGTGTCGCGGAACTTGAGCGGGTCTTCCCTGACCTGCGGCGAGGCGAGGATGGTGTATCCCGCATCCAGCAGCAGATCGAGCCGCGCATCGGCGGAGAGCCTTCCGTGATGCTCGCAGCGCGGGCAGACGTCGAGATTGTCGTGATATTCCTTCGCGAAGACCATCTCCTGGCAGCTCGGGCATTTGATCCAGAGCGTATCGTCGGTGGTGCGCTTCGTGGCGAAGGGCAGCGAATTGCGGACGCGGGTGAACCAGTTCATGCGGGGGCTCTTATCGGGCCAATCGTCATTCGTCATCCCCGTGACGCATTCGTCATTCCGGCGCAGCATTCGTCGTCCTCGTGTCGCGATCGTCAACGCCGCGAGGGCGGATATCTATTCACTACCCCCGAGCCCGCCGCTTTCGCCGGAGATGGATTCCCGCCTCCGCGGGAATGACGAGGTCAGGCGGGTTGGTGGGCGCCGTGCACGGCCTGCGCCAGAGCGGCGGTGAGTTCGCGCAGGTGGGCGGGGGCGTGGCTGCCATGCTTGCCGACCAGCTCCACCAGCGCAGAGCCGACCACTACGCCATCGGCATGGGCGGCAATGGCGGCGGCCTGCTCTGGCGTGCGGACGCCGAAGCCGACCGCGACGGGAAGGTCGGTTGCCGCCTTCAACCGCGCCACCGCCTCGGCGATACTGGCGGTGGCGGCCTGCTGCAGGCCGGTGATGCCCGCGACCGAGACGTAGTACAGGAACCCGCTCGATCCCTCGAGCACCTTTGGCAGGCGCCTGGCATCGGTGGTGGGCGTGGCGAGGCGGATCGGGGCGATGCCCTCGGCGCGCAGCGCGGGGCCGAGCGCATCGTCCTCCTCGGGCGGGATATCGACGCAGATCACCCCGTCGACGCCGGCCCTGGCGCACTCGGCGGCGAACCACTCCGGCCCGCGCCGCACCATCGGATTGGCATAGCCCATCAGCACCAGCGGCACTTGCGGGTGGCGCTGACGGAACGCGGCGGCGATGGCGAAGACATCGGCGGTCGTCGTTCCCGCGCCCAGCGAGCGCAAGTTCGCCGCCTGGATCGCAGGGCCATCGGCCATCGGATCGGTGAACGGCATCCCCAGCTCGATCACATCCGCGCCGCCTTCGACCAGCGCGTCGAGATTGGCCGCGGTGTCGCCGTCCCCCGCGGTGATGAAAGCGACGAACGTGGGGCGGCCCTTGGCGAAGGAGGAGGAGAGGCGGGTCATTGCGCGCGTGCCCATTTCTGCTGGAAGCTCTTCGCGATGACTGGAACGATGATGGCAGCGGGAAGGGCGATCACGACAATGCTCATCATCAGTTCGTCGCTGACCGTGCTCGGCATCCCCGCAATCAAATAAACCGAAATTGCGACGAAGCCGATTGTCCCAAGCGCGAGACCAATGAAGCGCGCTCCACTAAGCGCTTCTCGCTTGAGGTCCGCGTTGCTGCGCGGGAATAGAAACGAAATCCATGAGAGGGAAATCATATCGAATGCGGTGTAACGCATCGCGGATATCGAATGCGCGGATGCATCGCTCACAAATGAGAAAACAAGCAGTGCGAACCCGAGCGCGATGAGGACGATCGAGATCAAGCGATCGTATCGCATCACATCTGCACTCCCAGATGCTCCGCCACAGTGAAGATGTCCTTGTCCCCGCGCCCGCAGAGGTTGGCGAGGATGATCCGGTCGCGGTCCATCTCTTTCGCGCGCTTGGCGACGGCGGCGATGGCGTGGCTGGGTTCGAGGGCGGGAATGATGCCCTCGGTGCGGCAGAGGAGCTGGAAGGCATCGAGCGCCTCCTGATCGGTGATCGCGGTGTATTCGACCCGGCCCATGTCCTTGAGCCAGGCGTGTTCGGGGCCGATGCCGGGATAGTCGAGCCCGGCGCTGATCGAGTGGCCTTCGGTGATCTGGCCGTCCTCGTTCTGCAACAGGTAGGTCCTGTTGCCGTGGAGCACGCCGGGAAACCCGCCGAGCAGGCTTGCCGCGTGCTGGTCCCCGTCGAGGCCGTATCCCGCCGCCTCGACCCCGAGCATCTTCACCTCGGGATCGTCGAGGAAGGGGTGGAACAACCCCAAAGCATTCGAGCCGCCGCCAATCGCCGCCACCAGCAGATCGGGCAAGCGGCCGATGCGGGCGAGCATCTGCGCGCGCGCTTCCTTGCCGATCACACTCTGGAAATCGCGGACCAATTCGGGATAGGGGTGCGGGCCCGCAGCCGTGCCGATGATGTAGAAGGTGTCGTGGACGTTCGCGACCCAGTCGCGCAGCCCCTCGTTCATCGCGTCCTTGAGCGTCGCCGCGCCGCTGGTGACCGGGATCACCTCGGCGCCGAGCAGTTTCATGCGGAACACATTGGGCTGTTGCCGGGCGACATCGGTCGCGCCCATGTAGATCACGCACGGCAGGCCGAAGCGCGCGCAGACGGTGGCGGTGGCGACGCCGTGCTGCCCCGCGCCGGTCTCGGCGATGATCCGGGTCTTGCCCATCCGCATCGCCAGCAGGATCTGCCCGATGCAATTGTTGATCTTGTGCGCGCCGGTGTGATTGAGTTCGT
Source organism: Pseudomonadota bacterium (assembly GCA_021794525.1). Lineage (GTDB taxonomy): Bacteria > Pseudomonadota > Alphaproteobacteria > Sphingomonadales > Sphingomonadaceae > Qipengyuania. The sequence goes on from JAJYQP010000057.1 coordinate 30,462, forward strand.
CGCGCTTGAACCACACCTGTGCGCCGCGCCCCTCGGGAGAGCCAACTCGCAATGCCTCGGTCAGCCGCTCGGCGAAATAGAGCGGGCTTGGGCGGCCGACATAATGTTCAAGCAAATCATCGAACTGCGCCTGGAATGCCGGGTCGGCCTGCGCCGCGCGGTATTCGCGCTCGAGATCGAGCACCAGCGGCATCAGCGTCTCGGCGACATAGCGCCCGCCATAGTCGCCGAAATGCCCGCGCTCGTCAGGCATGGTGCGGAAGGAATTGGGAGTGGTCTGGTTCATCGCCTTACCCCATGCCGTTCGTGTCGAGCGAAGTCGAGACACGTTGCGCGCGGTGTCTCGACTTCGCTCGACACGAACGGAGCTTCAGGCGCATTCGACCGCCTTCACGAACGCGCGGATCAGGTCCACGCTCTTCACTCCCGGCGCCGTTTCCAGCCCGCTGGAGGCATCGACCAGCGGAGCCTTCGTGCGCCTGATCGACTCGCCGACATTGTCGGGATTGAGCCCGCCCGCCAGCGCCCAGGGCATGAACGGGTCCCAGTTTTCGAGCAGCTCCCACTGCGCGACCACGCCATTGCCACCGGGGAGTGCTTGCGCCGGAGCGTCGAATAGCAGCCGGTCGCAGGAGTCCTTAAAAGCGCGCGCGCGTTCGAGCGTGCCGGCGTCTTTGAGCCCGAAGCTGCGCCACCGCTCGGCGGGGATGTGCTGACCCACCAGCGTCATCCACTCGGCGGTCTCGCTGCCGTGAAACTGGATCACGTCGGGCCGGATCGCCTGATAGGCGCGGACCAGCACCGCCGGTTCCATCGCCACGGTGACGAGCACCAGCTTGACGCTTCCCGGCACCCGCCGCCGCAGCTTTGCCGCGTCTTCCAGCGAAAGGTGGCGCGGGCTCTTCTCGTAATGGACGAAGCCGACATGGGTCGCGCCCGCGTCCACGGCGGCGTCGAGGGTTTCGGGCGTCGAGAGCCCGCAGATCTTGATCAGCGTATCGGCCATGCGCCGAGCGCTTAGCGCCGCGATGGTTGGGTGACAACGCGGCTGTCGGGAGAGCCGGGCACGACCTTGGCTTGCGAGGCTCGGCGCGCTATGCCGTGGGCATGAGCGAGACCAAGACCCTGCCGCGCGAAACCGCTTCCGACATCCGCCCGGGCGCCTTCCACCGCTGGTTCCTGGAGCATCCCCGGACAGTGGGCGAGGATTACTGGGAACACGCCGGGATCGCCTCGCGCTTCGGCGGGCGGATGATCGCGGGCGGGCTCAAGTGCATGGTCCACGCGGTGTTTCCCGCGGTGTGCAAGACCGCCGCGAGCGATTGCGTTGCGGGCCTCAATGGCGAGCTGCAAAGCCGCCGCCGCGCCGCTGCCGACAGCTATCCCGATTACGTGATTTAATCCCCAGACCTCAATCTTCCGGCAGGAAGTCCGGCACCGACAGGTACCGCTCGCCGGTATCATAGTTGAAGCCGAGTATGCGCGCCCCGGAGTCCAGCTCGGGCAGCTTCTTGGCGATGGCGGCCAGGGTCGCCCCGCTCGATATGCCGACCAGCATCCCTTCCTCGCGCGCGCAGCGCCGGGCCATCTCCTTGGCCTCCTCCGCGTCGACCTGGATCGCGCCGTCGATCGACTGGGTGTGGAGGTTTTCCGGCACGAAGCCCGCGCCGATGCCCTGGATCGGGTGCGGGCCGGGCTGGCCGCCGCTAATGACGGGGGAGAGTGCGGGTTCGACCGCAAAGGCCTTCATGCCCGGCCATTCTGCCTTCAGCACCTCGGCGCAGCCGGTCAGGTGGCCGCCGGTCCCGACCCCGGTGATCATCACGTCGATCGGCGCGTCGGCGAAATCGTCGAGGATCTCACGCGCGGTGGTGCGCTTGTGGACCTCGAAATTGGCGGGGTTGTCGAACTGGCTCGGGATCCACGCCCCATCGGTGCGTCCGGCCAGCTCCTGCGCGCGCTCGATCGCGCCCTTCATGCCCTTCTCGCGCGGGGTCAGGTCGAAGCTGGCGCCATAGGCCAGCATCAGCCGCCGCCGTTCCAGGCTCATCGATTCGGGCATGACCAGCACCAGCTTATAGCCCTTGACGGCCGCCACCATGGCGAGGCCGATGCCGGTGTTGCCGCTGGTCGGCTCGATGATCGTGCCGCCGGGCCTCAAAGCGCCCGAGGCTTCCGCGTCCTCGATCATGGCGAGCGCGATGCGGTCCTTGATCGAGCCGCCGGGATTGGTCCGCTCCGACTTCACCCAGACCTCGTGGTCCGGGAACATCCGGGCGAGGCGGATATGCGGGGTGCCGCCGATGGTGGCGAGGACGTTGTCAGCTTTCATGGGACAGCTCCTTTGCGGCGTCGAGCCGGGCCTGCGCCTCGACTTGCGGGGGAAGGAATTCGGGGGCGAAGGTCTTCGCGCGGCGCAGCTCGGGGAATATCACGGCCCAGATCATGGTCACCACTATGGCCCCGGCGCCGCCGAATACAACCGCGCCGACCGCGCCGAGCAGCGCCGCGGCAAGGCCCGACTGCATCTCGCCAAGCTCGTTCGAGGCGGAGATGGCGAGGCCTGAGATCGAGGACACGCGCCCGCGCATCCGGTCGGGCGTGTTGAGCTGGACGAGGCTGGAGCGGACGAAGACCGAAATCATGTCGAAGGCGCCGAGCAGCACCAGCGCGAGCAGCGACAGGGCGAAATTCTTCGACAGGCCGAACACGATGGTCGCCGCGCCGAAGCCCGCCACCGCCCACAGCATCTTGGGCCCGACATTGTTGGCGAGCGGCCGCCATGCCATCCAGATCGCCACCACCGCAGCGCCGATCGCCGGGGCGCCGCGCATGACGCCCAGCCCCTCCGGACCCACCATCAGGATGTCGCGGGCGAACACCGGCAGCATCGCGGTCGCCCCGCCGAGCAGAACGGCGAACAGGTCGAGGGTGATGCAGCCTAGCAGAAAGCGCTGCTTCCACGTGTATTGCGCGCCCTCGATCATCTGGCGCACCGGGTGCTTGGGCTCGGCGTCCTGCTCCGCGCGGATCGGGCGGATCGAGAGCACCAGCAGCGCCGAGCAGACCAGCAATGCGGCGGAGATCGCGTGCGGCAGCCAGTGAGAGGTCGCGTACAGAAAGCCACCCGCCGCTGGGCCGACGACACTCGCGACCTGCCAGGCGATGCTCGACATGGCGATGGCGCGGGGCAGCAGGCTCGGCGGCACGATGTTTGGCGCGATGGCGCTCATGGAGGGGCCGACAAAGACGCGCGCGGTGCCGTGCATCGCGGCGAGGGTGAAGATGATCGGCAGCGTCAGCGCCTCGGCGTAGGTCAGCCATGCGAGGGCGGCCGCGACCGCGCAGTCGGTGACATTGGCGCAGGCAGCCACGACCCGGCGGTCGAAGCGGTCGGCGGCCCATCCGGCGACGGGCGTCAGCAGCAGGAGCGGGACGAACTGCGCGAGCCCCAGCAGCCCGAGCAGAAAGGCGCCTTCGGAGGGAGAATAGCCATAATCCGACCGCGCAAGGTCATAAGCCTGGTAACCGATCAGCACGACCATCGACATGGTCGCGAAGACCGCGATGAAGCGCGCCAGCCAGTAGCGGCGGAAATCGGGAATCCGGATCGGGCTGGTCGGCTCTGCCACGAGGTCACGGGCAGAGGGCGGGGAGGTGCTCACCGGCCTCCAATGGCAAAGGCGGCGACGCTTGGAAAGCGCCGCCGCCTTTGTCGTTCAGTAGCGGAAGTTGCTCAGCGCGAACGGCGCAGGCGCGGGTTGGGCTGCAGCGTGTCGATCATCGCCAGGAAATCGTCGAGGCGGATGATGCGCTCGAACTGGAAGCCGGCGCGATTGTCGCGACACCAGATCACATAGGCCTCGATCCGGCCGATGACGGGGAGGCGGATGATCACCCGGTCGCCGCGCGACAGGCTTTCCGACGCATCGTCGACCATGAAGCCGTGCGCCGACAGATTCGCGATGTGGAGACGCAGGTCGCCTACGCGGAAATGCTCCGCGATCACCGGGTGATCGACGGGGTGCCGCGCAAGTCGGCGCTGGTCGGTTACGCTGAGCTGGGCTCCTGCGCTCATGGAAGCGATTCCCTCGTATTTATCTGTGAGGGGTTAGGTGCATCAAAAAGGCTGACATACAGTTAAGCAGGGGCCGGGTTTCTACCGCAAATGTCAGCCGCGCAGCACCCCGTGGCGCTTCTTGCCCAGGCTGAGGCGCGCTTCCTGCCCCGGCGCCAGGGCGATCTCCTGCGCGGGGTCGGTGACCACCGCGCCATCCAGCTTCACCGCACCTTCGGCCAGCTTGCGCTTGGCCTCGCCGCCCGAGGCCGCGAAGCCGATATCGGTGAGAATCGCCGCGATCCTGCGCGGTTCGCCGCCCAGTACGAGCATCGGGAGGTCTTCGCCGACACCGCCGCCCGAGAAGGTTGCCGCCGCCGTCGCTTCGGCCGAACGGGCGGCGTCCTCGCCGCGCACAAGCCGCGTGACCTCGTTGGCGAGGACGACCTTGGCGGCATTGATCTCCGCCCCCTCCAACGCCCCGAGCCGCTCTATCTCGGCGAGGGGAAGATCGGTAAACAGGCGCAGGAACTTGCCGACGTCGCGGTCGTCGGTGTTGCGCCAGTATTGCCAGAAATCCCAGGCCGGGAGCTGGTCCTCGTTGAGCCACACCGCGCCCGCCGCGGTCTTGCCCATCTTGGCCCCGTCGGCGGTGGTCAGCAGCGGGGTGGTCATGCCGAACAGCTCGGCCCCGTCCATGCGGCGGGCGAGCTCCATTCCGTTGACGATATTGCCCCACTGGTCGCTTCCGCCCATCTGCAGGCGGCAGCCGTAACGGTTCGCCAGCTCGCGGAAGTCGTAGGCCTGAAGGATCATGTAGTTGAATTCGAGGAAGGTCAGCGGCTGTTCGCGCTCGAGCCGGAGCCTGACCGAATCGAACGTCAGCATCCGGTTGACGGTGAAATGCGGGCCGACGTCGCGGAGCAGCTCGATATAGCCGAGCTTCGAGAGCCACTCGTCGTTGTCGACCATCACTGCGTCGGTCGGGCGGTCTCCGAAGGTCAGCAGCCGCTCGAACACACGCCGGATCGAAGCGATGTTGGCCTGGATCGTTTCCCCGGTAAGCATCCGGCGCGATTCGTCCTTGCCCGAAGGATCGCCGACCTTCGTGGTGCCGCCGCCCATGACCACGATCGGTTTGTGACCCGCCTGCTGCAACCGCCGCAGCAGCATGATCTGGACGAGGCTGCCGACGTGGAGGGAGGGCGCGGTCGCGTCGAAGCCGATATAGCCGGGCACCACTTGCCGCGCGGCGAGGGCGTCCAGCCCTGCCGCATCGGTGATTTGGTGGACATAGCCGCGCTCTTCCATCAGGCGCAGGAGTTCTGACTGGTACTGGCTCATCGTGATCCTCGGGAGAGGGGCGCGCGCTAGCATGGGGGACAAGGCTTGCAAACGTTCGATCTGGAGGCGCATCCGACCTTCGCGCCCGGGCAGGTGACCGGGGTCAGTGTGCGCTGGCAGATGCTGCCGACGGGCAAGCTCATGCTGCGGTACCGCGTCGATGGCTGCGGCGCGCTGGTCGTGCCCCCCTTCAAGGGCCACGGCCAGGCCGACGAATTGTGGAAAACCACCTGTTTCGAGCTGTTTCTTTACGACGGCGACGGGCGTTATCGCGAATTCAATTTCAGCCCCAGCGGGCAGTGGGCGCTGTACGCTTTCTCCGGCTACCGCAACCGGGCGGGGGAGGCGGTGCTGCGCGATATGCCCGAGATGAAGCACGAGCAGGGAGACAGCGTTTTCGTGCAGACCGTCTTCATCGATTCTTCGATCCTGGTGGGCGCGGAGCGTGCGGCGCTGGCCGCCGTGGTGGAGGAGGCGGGAGGACGCCCGTCCTACTGGGCGCTGGCGCACAACGGGCTCAAGCCCGACTTCCACGATCCCTTCGGCTTCCGCATCCGCCTCGAGAACGGGGCGCCGCGGTGAAGTTCGGCATCGACCGGCTGCTCGCCGACCCGTCGCTGCGCGCGGAACTCGAAGGCAAACGGGTGGCGCTCATCGCCCATCCCGCCAGCGTGACCGAGAACCTGACGCACAGCCTCGATGCGCTGATCGCCGCCGGGATCGCCGTCACCAGCGCCCTGGGCCCGCAGCACGGGCTCAAGGGCGACAAGCAGGACAACATGGTCGAGACCGAGGACGAGACCGACCCGGTCCTCGGCATCCCGGTCTTCAGTCTCTACGGCGAGGTGCGCCGCCCGACCGGCCAGATGATGTCGAGTGCGGATGTGTTCCTGTTCGACCTCCAGGACCTCGGCTGCCGGATCTACACCTTCGTCACCACGCTGCTCTATCTGCTGGAGGAAGCGGCCCGGCACCACAAGACGGTGTGGGTGCTCGACCGCCCCAATCCGGCGGGGCGCCCCGTGGAAGGCACGATGCTGATTGCCGGGCAGGAAAGCTTCGTCGGCGCCGCGCCGATGCCGATGCGCCACGGGCTGACGATGGGCGAGATGGGCCACTGGTTCATCCGCCACTTCGGTCTCGACGTGGATTACCGCGTGATCGCGATGGAAGGCTGGCAACCCGAGGCCGCGCCGGGTTTCGGCTGGCCCGAGAGCCGCATCTGGATCAATCCCAGTCCCAATGCCGCCAATGTGAACATGGCCCGCGCCTATGCGGGCACGGTGATGCTCGAAGGCGCGACGCTGAGCGAGGGGCGGGGCACCACCCGCCCGCTCGAGGTGCTGTTCGGCGCGCCCGATCTGGACGCGAAGGCGGTGCTGGCGGAGATGGAGCGACTGGCCCCGAAATGGCTCGTGGGTTGTGCGATCCGCGAATGCTGGTTCGCGCCGACCTTCCACAAGCACGCAGGAGAGCTCTGCAACGGATTGATGATCCACGCGGAAGGCCGCTTCTACGATCACCACGCCTTCCGCCCGTGGCGCCTGCAGGCGCTGGCCTTCAAGGCGATCCGGCATATCGACCCGGGCTACGATCTGTGGCGCGATTTTCCCTACGAGTACGAGTTCAACCGCCTCGCGATCGACGTCATCAACGGCGGGCCCGCCCTGCGCGAATGGGTGGACGATGTCGGCGCCGCGGCCTGGGACCTGGAGGCGATCGCGGCCCGCGACGAAGCTGCGTGGCGCGAGGAGGTCGCAGCGCTGCTTCTTTATCCCTAAGCTCTTGACCCGCGGGTCGCGATGCCCGAGCCTTGCGGGGTGACGGCGCACAAGCGTCGCGGTGCAGGAGAGCAAGACCATATGGCCACCGCCGCGAGCGCAGCGGCACCGAAAGGTGCGGTGCGGACCACGCTCTGGATCCTCCTGATCGTCTACATCTTCAATTTCATCGATCGGCAGATCGTCAACATTCTAGCCGAGCCGATCGCGCGCGATCTCGACCTGTCGGATACGCAGATCGGCCTCATGACGGGGCTGGCCTTCGCGCTGTTCTACACCGTGCTCGGCCTTCCCATCGCCTCATACTCGGACCGGCCGGGCACCCACCGGCCCCGGCTGATCGCCATCGCGCTCACCACTTGGTCGGCGATGACGGCGCTCTGCGGGCTGGCGTCCAACTTCGTCCAGCTCCTGCTGGCGCGGATCGGCGTGGGGGTGGGGGAGGCAGGCTGCACGCCGCCCGCGCATTCGCTGATCAGCGACATGGTCCCGCCCGAAAAGCGCAGTTCGGCGCTTGCCTTCTATGCGCTCGGCATCCCGGTCGGGACGCTGCTGGGCATGATGATCGGGGGCTTCCTCGCCGACTGGGTCGGCTGGCGACGAGCCTTCCTCGTCGTCGGACTGCCGGGCGTGGCCATGGCGCTGGTGGTGGTCCTTTTCCTGAAGGAGCCGCGCCGGGCGGCCGGTTTTGCCTCGGCCAGCGCCACCACGACTCCGCAGAGCTCCATGCTCGCGGCGATGGGATCGGTGCTGAAGTCGCAGGCTTTCGTCCTGCTGCTCGCCGCCGGATCGGCCGCCGCCTTCCTGTCCTACGGCAAGACCACCTGGACAACGATCTTCTTCCAGCGCACCCACGGCATGACGCCGGGCGAGGTCGGCCTCTGGTTCGGGATCGTGAATGGCGCGGCGGGGATCGCCGGCACGGTGCTGGGCGGTTGGCTGGCGGACCGCTATGGCGCGACCAATCGGCGCCACGTGCTGACCGCCCCGGCGATCGGCATGGCGGTCGCGGTGCCGATCGCGCTGCTGGCCTACCAGATGAGCGATTGGCGCGCGGCGCTGGCGCTGCTGTTCCTGCCCACGCTGCTCAACTCGCTATATTACGGGCCGACCTATTCCGCGGCGCAGGGGCTGGTGACGCTGCGACAGCGGGCGATCGCCGCGGCGACCCTGCTGTTCTTCCAGAACCTCATCGGGCTCGGGCTCGGCCCGCTGTTCTTCGGGATGCTGTCGGACCTGTTGGAGCCCAGCTATGGCGGAGACAGCGTCCGTTACGTCCTCTACGGAGCGGCCTTCCTCGGCCTCGTCCCGGCGTTCTTCTTCTGGCGGTGCAGCCTGCGGCTCAACGAGGAGCTCGACCGTCAGATGTGAACGGCGATCCACGCGATCAGCGCGGCGGCGGGGACGAACACCGGTTGCGCCAGCAGCAGCGCACCGAACAGGCACGCCCATGCCTGCTTGAACCAGAACAGCGGTAATTCGTGGAGCCACAGCCGCCAGCCGGTCCGGGATCGTAGGCTTCGAGGCGAAGGCGGACCGCTTCGAAGCGAGAGTGATTCAACCTCTCACCCCTGCTTGCGGCTCAATTCGCGCATCGCGTCGTCGAGGCCGTCGAGTGTCAGCGGGTACATCCGGTCGCCCACCAGCTGCTTCATCACCCTGGTCGACTGCGAATAGTCCCATTGCTTCTCGGGCACCGGGTTCAGCCACACGGTCGCCGGATAGGTGTTCGTCACCCGCTGCATCCAGACCGCGCCGGGTTCCTCGTTCATATGCTCGACGCTGCCGCCGGGGTGGGTGATCTCGTAGGGGCTCATCGCCGCATCGCCGACGAACACCACCTTGTAGTCGTGGCCGTATTTGTGGAGCACGTCCCAGGTCTTGGTCCGCTCTTGCCAGCGGCGGCGGTTGTCCTTCCACACGCCTTCGTAGAGGCAATTGTGGAAGTAGAAGAACTCGAGGTTCTTGAACTCGGCGGTGGCGGCGCTGAACAACTCCTCGACCAGCTTGACGAACGGGTCCATCGACCCGCCGACGTCGAGGAACAGCAGCAGTTTCACCGCATTGTGCCGTTCGGGGCGCATATGGATGTCGAGCCAGCCCTGCCGCGCGGTTCCGGAGATGGTCGCATCGAGGTCGAGCTCGTCCGCCGCGCCCTCGCGCGCGAAACGGCGCAGGCGGCGCAGCGCCATCTTGATGTTGCGGGTGCCCAGTTCCCTGGTGTGGTCGAGGTTCTTGAACTCGCGCTTGTCCCACACCTTCAGCGCGCGCTTGTGCTTCGATTCGCCGCCGATCCGCACGCCTTCGGGGTTGTAGCCCGAATTGCCGAACGGGCTGGTCCCGCCGGTGCCGATCCACTTGTTGCCGCCCTGGTGGCGCTTTTCCTGTTCCTCGAGCCGCTTCTTCAGCGTCTCCATGATCTCGTCCCAGTCGCCCAGCGACTTGATCGTCTCCATCTCCTCGGGCGTGAGGAACTTCTCGGCGACAGCCTTCAGCCAGTCCTCGGGAATGTCGACCGGGTTCTGGCCGTAATCGGACACGATCCCCCTGAAGACCTTGGCGAAGACCTGGTCGAAGCGGTCGAGCAGCCCTTCGTCCTTCACGAAGGTGGCGCGGGAGAGGTAGTAGAACGCCTCGGGCGAGGCTTCGATCACGTCCCGGTCCAGCGCCTCGAGCAGGACAAGGTGTTCCTTGAAGCTGGCGGGAATCCCCGCGGCGCGCAGCTCGTCGACGAAGTTGAAGAACATGGGGCCGGTCCTAGCGCGTCCGCCGGGCCGGGCGAAGCGGAAATCGCCGGAGCTTTACCGCCCGCTAACCAATCTCGTTTAGCCCCCGGCCGCAAGCAACAAGGTCGGAACCCGAACCCCATGGAAATGAGTGTCCTCAGCACTGTCGATGCCGCCAGCATCAGCCTCATCCCGGATAGCTGCGGCAAGGTCACGGTGGGTTGCACCGATGTCGCCGGCATCGTGCAGGGGGTGATCGATTCCTTCGGGCACCTGCGCGCCGAATACATGGAACTGCAGGGCACGGTCGCCGAGCTCGACGAGGACCAGCGCAAGGTTCTCGAAGCGAGCGACGAGGCACGCCTGCTGTCGGAGCGCGCCATCAACCAGCTCTCGCAGGGCTCGGTGATGATCGGCAACTCGCTGGCCGAGATCGGCAATCTCCTCAGCCTCGTCGAAACGCTGACCGAGCATGTCACCGGCTTCGCGGCGGCGATGGACCAGGTCCGCCGCAGCGCCGAGGAAATCGACCAGATCGCCGAGACCACCAACATCCTCGCGCTCAACGCCACCATCGAGGCGATGCGCGCGGGAGAGCAGGGCCGCACTTTCGCGGTCGTCGCCAGCGAGGTGAAATCGCTCGCCAGCGAGACCCGCAAGGCGACCGAGGAGATCGGCCGCACCATCGCCATGCTCGGCTCCGAAGCCGGCCAGGTGATCGCCAAGATCGAAGCGGGTGCCAGTGCGAGCGCGGAGGCGAAGAACTCGGTCGCCTCGATCGAGACGACGCTCTCGGGGGTCACCGCGCTTATCGGCGAGGTGGATGCGCAGCAGGACCAGATCGCGAAGAACACCGCCACCATCTCGCAGCACGTGCACCGGGTGCAGGACGTGCTGACCGATTTCGACGGCGCGGTGACCGAGAACGAATCGAAGCTCGCCACCGCGCACGGCCGGATGGAAGACCTCGAGCTGACCGCCAGCGACATGTTCGACAAGCTGGTGAAGGCCGGCCTTTCGCCGCGCGACAGCGCCATGGTGGAACGGGCGAAGCAGCATTGCCGCAATCTCGCAGAGGCCGCCGAGCAGGCGATCGAGCGCGGCGAGCTGACGATGGAGCAGCTCTTCGACCAGAATTACCGACCGGTGCCCGGCACGAACCCGCCGCTCTACCGCACCTCGTTCAGCGACTGGGCGGACCGCAACTGGCGCCCGATCATCGACGCGGTGGTGGCCGAGGGCGGGGCGATCCGGATGTGTTCGCCCGCCGACATGAACGGCTTCCTGCCGACCCACGTCACCGATCGCTCGCGCACCCCGACCGGCGACCTCCTCCACGATACCAAGTACTGCCGCAACGGGCGCATCATGCTCGACGGCGTGGACGTGGTCGCGAAGGCGAGCACCGACCCCTACATGATGGCGGTCTATCGCCAGGAGGGCGATGGGCGGACCTATTTCATCGTGCGCAACGTCTATGTGCCGCTGGTGATCAAGGGCCGCCGCTGGGGCGATTCGGAGCTCGCCTACACCTTCGACTGAGCGGGTAAGCGCGCCGGGGCCTCCGGCGGCGAACCCGGATAATTCAGCCTGAACGCACGAAAATCGCGCGGCCGGAGCGTCGACGTGCCGGATCGGGCACGGGGCCGCTCGGTGCGATTGGTCAGTTACCGGTGGGCGGCGCGGTCTGGAGCGGTAACCCCTGCCGGGCGTCTCCGTGCTCAAGCAGCGAAGCGGTAGCACGCAAAAACCTGCGCCCGGCAACGCCGTCTCCCACGGAGACCATCCAGACCTGAGCCCTGATCAAACCCCGCGGCGGCATCCCGGCAATCGCGACGGGGCAGGGCTCGCCTTGGAAAGCGGGTCCCCGTCTCGATCCTCGCATCCTGGCCCGGGAGTCATCGGCCGATGCTCCATGAGGGCGTCCTGGCGAGAAGCCTTCGGCCATGTGCCGCGTTTCCGGTTGGCGGAGGTCCGGGCCTCGCTGGTCCGGGGAGGGGTGTGAGACCGCATCCGAACTGTTAGAGCGCCGTGCCTGCCCCGGCCGCGCCGACGGGTCGATCGCTCGCCCGCCGAGGGAAGAACAGAGAAGTGCCAGCTTCGCGCTTCCCGACCTTCGTCCGCGCTCACTGTGTGAGGCAGGGGGCAGCTTATAACCTATATGGTTCGTTTTGTCAACGTTGCGAGATGTAGGAATGGCTGTCGGGAAGTCCTACAATGGCTGCAAAATCCGCCCCCCCCACTACCAAAATCCATCGTCACTCCGGGCTTGACCCGGGGTCCCGCTTTCTCCTGACGCGGTGCCCGCCTCAGGGCTCGGCCGAGGACGAAGACCCTTGGCTCGGATCAAGTCCGGGCCGACGCGAACAATTCTGATAGAGTCAGACATTGGGCGAGCGGTCGTAAACTATTCTTACGCTAAGGCTCTTCGATGGCCATACGAAGTGAACTGAAGGGTCGGTCGGGAAAGTCATGGACTGACCGCGAGAACCGTATTCTCAGTGCGATGGGGAGCGGCGGCTCGCGAGCTGTGATTATCGCGCAACGGCTAGGTCGACCAACATCGGTGATCCGTTTGCGCGCGAAAGAACTTGGTATCTCGTTGCGCGACTAGGGGCGCGATGACTGACCGGGTGTGGGGTAACAAGCAGACCTAGCGCGAGCGTCGGGTCCAATAGGTTAGGTCGCCCGCCCGGCAGACACGGTCCCAAATTTCATCGCTCATTCGGAACTGCCAAGTTCCGCCAAGCAACCATCCCATACGTCGGTCACATTTCGCCAATGCTTCGAACTGGTCGATATACTCATCTCCGTGATAAGACAGTAAGTCTTCGACCGGGCCAGCAGACAGAACACCGCATACTTGTTGCGCTTCTGTCTTATTTTCTGAAAAGAAATCTTCAGTCGGATAATGGCCCATCACAAGGATGATTGCTTGCCAGGTGAGTTCAGGCTCTTCTTCCGGAAAGTCTGATAACAGAAACTGTGCGAGATGGCCGCACGAACTAACCTTCACACCCGATGGGTCTATGCGTCGAGACGCAATCCAATCCAGAGCTAGCTCCTCTGGCGTAGGGTTTTTCCAGACCACGAAGGCTCAGTATCACAGGACTGCTTCGCGATTACTTAACGTTCGCACCAGCGGCGAAACCGGCCAAACCCCTCCCGCCCTAACTCTGCCTTCGCGCCATGAACGCCAGCCGCTCGAACAGCATCACGTCCTGCTCGTTCTTCAGCAGCGCGCCATGCAGTGGCGGGATCGCCGAATGGGGGTTGCTGTTCTGGAGCACCTCCAGCGGCATGTCCTCGTTGAGCAGCAGCTTGAGCCAGTCGAGCAGCTCGGAGGTCGAGGGCTTCTTCTTGAGGCCCGGCACCTCGCGGATCTCGTAGAAGATATCCATCGCCTTCTTTACCAGCAGCGTCTGGATGTTCGGGAAGTGGACGTCGATGATCGCCTGCATCGTGTCCCGGTCGGGGAACTTGATGTAGTGGAAGAAGCAACGCCTAAGGAAGGCGTCGGGCAGCTCCTTCTCGTTGTTCGAGGTGATGATCATCACCGGGCGTTCTCGCGCGGTTATCGTCTCGTGCGTCTCGTAGACGTCGAAGCTCATCCGGTCGAGTTCCTGCAACAGG